>JAYUFK010000284.1:0-27665 GCA_043739325.1 Methylocapsa sp.
GTAACATGCGCCCGCAACTCAGCGAATGTGCGGCTCAAGCAATTCGAGGCGGGGATGGAAATATCAGGCTGGCAGCATTTGCGCGGCGTCGATCCGGGAAGGCTCAGCGACGCGCGCTTGCACGCGCACTATGCCATTCAGTGGCCCGCGCGCGCGGCGCGCGCTTTCATCCCGGCGCAGCGCGACGACAGCCACGCCAATCTGGGCTGGAAAGCGGCCCTCAACGGGTTCGAGACGCTGCATTTGCCCGACGCCTCGCATCTTGGCCTCAACATCGCCGAACTCATGCTGGTCTTCTCCGCCGCGGGCTTCGGCGCCAAGCGCGCCACATGCTCGTTGCGCGGGCGCAGCGACGCGCAGGTGAGCCTGTGGGTCAGAGAACAGATCAGCGCCAAGGCGCTCAACGCGGGCCTGTTGGACCACCCGTCGCCCTATGCCTTGCCCGATCACGCGATCGCGCGTGGCGGCGCTTACACCGCGGACAACAAGGGCGGCGTCTTTACCGAACTCGCCGACTGGTTCGCCAACGCCGAGATGGCGCTTGATGTCGCGCGCAAACAGATTGTCGCGGCGGGACTGGCCGCCCCGGCGCCGCGTCTGTGGCCGCATCATTTCGACCTCGCGACATTGACCTCGTTTCCGATCGCGGGCGGCACGCAACAGGGGTGGGTCGGCGCGGGGTTTTCACCGGGCGATCATTATTACGACGAGCCGTATTTCTATGTGTCGATCTATCCCGCGATCGACGAAGCGACGCTGCCGGCGTTGCCGCCGATTGGTCACTGGCACAGCCATGAATTCATGGCCGCCGTCGCGACCGCCGGCAAGATTGTCGCTGCGCCTGACCCGCAGGCGGCGGTAGCGGAATTTCTCGAATTCGCCGTTAATACCGCGATTTCAGCTTTGCAACATCGCGGCGCGCATTGACGGGCGGCCCGGGCTTGCGTTTGACGACTGCGTCGACCGGCGATCTTAACGCCGTCAATCCCGCCGTGTTCGAGACTATCGCGCGCCGCGCATGATCCGCAGCGTCGAGAAGCGCCGTGCGACGCCTTCGCGCATGACGATACGGCGTGGCGGGCCGAATGTGTTGACCGCGGTGAGGCCGATGCTGCGTCGAAGGTTGTCGTGCCTACAAGGCGTCCCAAATCTCCAACCGCAAATATATTTCGCTGCATACTCCATTTGGGGGATGCGGGTCTGAGAGTGGAGTGATTGAGTAGCGCTACCGATGACAGCGAACTCGCGGAAATGCCCAGAGTGAAAAGTACTCGGGAATGCTTTCGCGCGCGAAAATGTGCGCTGGCGGCTGATGGGAGAGCAAACATGGCTCGAATTATCATATCTGCGCTAATCTTATTAGCTGGCGGGTTCGAGGCCAGCGCACAAACGGCCCCGATCACGCAGCCCGAAACATTCGAGGCCTGGGAAGGTGGAGGCTTCGTTTCAAAGACATGGAAAGAATTGGGAACGCCCGAAGCGGCTGCGCTAATAACCGCAGCCTGTGCTGCCTTCGGAGTTGATTGCTCAAGCGGCGCGACGGCGATCGCTGACGCTGCAAAACAAACAAACCGCTTCGTTCAGCAGACTAACTACACCGGCACTGCCCGCATCGATAGGCATCCGGGCGAAGAATACTACGCAAAGTTCGACTCGCCGCCGGGCCACACCATCTGTAAAGCCGTAATCGATATTGGAAATGGCTCGATTACAGGCGGCGCGACCTTCAACGGGTCAATACAAAGGACTGGCGAGGACGGTCTTGGGTTGTACGCAGTAGTTCCGATGAATAGGCCAACTGGTCAGTGGGTGCGGTTTAACCTCGTAGTCGAATACGTTCCGACCGGAACGCTCGACCAATATAAGTGTTGGCCGAACAATACGTTAGTTTTCCAATGCACCGGGCAAAATTGCCCGACGTATCCAGGCGCCAGAAAGTAAGGCCACGCTGAGCTTCGGACGAATACGAACTGCACTTCGCCGAGGTTTTCTATCAGAATACCGCCTCCGCAGACGGCGCATCCACGAGATAGTCGTCAATCCCGCCGTGTTCGAGTCTAACGCGCGCCGCGCATAATCTGCGGCGTCGAGAAGCGCGGGGCGACGCCTTCGCGCATGACGATGCGGCGTAACGGGCCGATCGCGTTGAGTGCGGTCAGGCCGATGCCGCGGACAAGATTGACAGCCGGCGAGGCCGCCAGCAGCGAGCGGTTAAGCCCGTCGACGGCGCCGGCGCGCATCGCGACATCGAGCCGCCGCAGCCTCGCGTAGTTCGCCAACGTCTCCTCGCCGCCGATGTCGCGACCCTCATGCCGCGCGTCCTGCAACGCCTCGACGAGATGCGCGCCGTCGCGCAGGCCGAGGTTGAGCCCCTGCGCGCCGATCGGCGGCAGCGCATGCGCCGCGTCGCCGACGAGCGCGCGGCGCGGCGCCGTCATCGAGCGGACGATTTGTAGATTGACGGGAAAAGCCCCTCGGCCGCCTTCAAGAGCGATTTCGCCGAGCATCGAGCGCGCCTGCTTCTCGATTTCGCGGGCAAGAAATTTGTCGTCAAGTCCCGCCCGGCGGCGCGCCTGACGCTCGGCCATCATCCAGACGAGGCTGGAGCGGAACCGCGCGCCGGGTTTGGCGGGCAGGGGCACGAGCGTGAAAGGTCCCTCGGGCAGGTGAAATTCAGTGGAGAAATCCCGGTGCGGGCGCGAGTGGTTGAGGATGGCCGTCAGCGCGGTTTGGGGATAGCGCGTCACATTGACGCCGATGCCCGCCGCCTTGCGCAGCGGCGAGGCGCGCCCGTCGGCGCCGACGACCAGGCTTGCGGCAATGTAGAGGCCGCTGTCCGTGCGGGCCGTCGCGCGATCGGCGCCAAATGCCGAGGATGCGACCCGCGTCTCGATCACGCGCAGGTTTGGCCGGCGTCTTGCGGCGTCGGCAAGCGCGCCCACGAGATCGCCGTTCTCGATATTCCAGCCGAACGCCTCGAGGCCGATCTCCCCGGCGCAAAACTCGACGGGCGCGGCGCTCCAGATCGAACCGGTGTCGTCGATCAGCCTGAGGCCGGATAGCGGCGAAGCGTGGGGCTCGATTTGCGGCCAGATCGCAAGCGCCTTGAACAGTTGGACCGATGCGTCGAGCAGGGCGACGGTGCGCCCGCTGTCGATCCGTTCAGGCGCGCCGCACAGAATAGTGTCAAAGCCTGCGTCGGCGAGGCCGATCGCGGCGGCGAGACCGGCATGACCGGCGCCGACGACGAGGACATCGCAGGTCAAAGCGTTGGGAGAGGAGCCTGTTTCCATCGTGGGAGGGAGCCTTGTTTGTCGCCATCGCCGAAGCAAGGCGTTGCTCAATTCTCGCACGCGTGCTTTCTAACGTCCAGGCGAGCCTCTCCCGGGGCCATTCGGCCACAAGCGCGACCGCAAGGGGGGCGACGCGATGACCCTTGAGAACAGCCCCGTTCCGGTGCAGCGCGCCGCGGGTTTTTCTGTTCATATGTTTACCGCGTCGGGCGGCGCCGTGGCCTTGCTGGCGCTCTACGCGGCGATCGAGCGCGATTTCGCCACGTGTTTCGCCTGGCTCGGCCTCGCGCTGTTCATCGACGGCATCGACGGCACGCTGGCTCGCGCCGCCCGCGTCAAGGAAACCGCCGCGACGATCGACGGCGTCGTGCTCGATCTCGTCGTCGACTTCCTAACCTATGTATTGGTGCCGGTCGTCGCGGTATGGCGCTCCGATCTCATGCCGACGCCGGTGGCGTTCTGGATTGGCCTCATCGTAACCATCGCCTCGGCGCTATATTTCGCAGACACGCGGATGAAGACGGCGGACAATTGGTTTCGCGGCTTTCCCGCGTTATGGAATGTGTTCGTGCTGTTCCTGTTCGTGCTGCGGCTGCCGTGGATCGTCAACGCCGCCGCGTTGCTTTTGGCGACGGCGATGATGTTCGCACCAGTGGTGTTCGTGCATCCGCTGCGCGTGGTGAAGCTGCGGGTGGTGACGATCGGCGTGACGATTGTCTGGTTCGCGCTGGCTAGCCTTGCGATCGTCGAGCATCTTGAAGTCGGGACATGGATCAAGGCCGGCTTTATCGCCGCCGCGCTGTATTTCCTGGCGCTGCCGTTCCTGCGCCATTCGCCATGGTCGCAGGATTAGCGCCCCAGCGCCCGCATCGCCGCGTCCAGCCCGTCCAGCGTCAGCGGATACATGCGCTGGCGAAACAGCGTCGCGATCATGCTGGTGGAATGCGTATAGCCCCATTGCGTCTGCGCGACCGGGTTGATCCACACCGCGCGCGGCCAGGCGGCCAGCACGCGCTCCAGCCAGACCTGAGCCGGCTCCGGATTGACGTGCTCGACCGAGCCGCCGGGCATGATGATTTCATGCGGGCTCATCGCCGCGTCGCCGACGAAGATCACACGATAGTCGCGCCCGTAAGTGTTGATGAGCTGCTGCGTCGAAACACGTTCGTCATAGCGGCGCCGATTGTTGCGCCAGACGTTCTCGTAAAGGCAGTTGTGGAAGTAGAAATATTCGAGCCGCTTGAACTGGCTTCGCGCGGCCGCGAAGAGATTCTGCGCGCCCTCGACATGCCAGTCCATCGATCCGCCGATATCGAGGAACAGCAGCACCTTCACCACATTGCGCCGTTCCGGCCGAAGCTGCACGTCGATGAAGCCATGCCGCGCGCTGGCCTGGATCGTGTTGTCGAGATCGAGCTCTTCCGCCGCGCCCTCGCGCGCGAAACGGCGCAGGCGGCGCAGCGCGATCTTCATGTTGCGCGGCCCGAGTTCCTCCGCGCCGCTGAGGTCTTTGAATTCGCGTTTGTCCCAAACCTTGACGGCGCTATGCTGACGGCCTTCGTCCTGACCGATGCGAATGCCCTCGACATGATCGCCATACGCGCCGAACGGCGAAGTTCCCGCCGTGCCGATCCATTTCGAGCCGCCCTGATGACGCCCCTTCTGTTCGGCGAGGCGCTGGCGCAAGGTCTCCATCAATTTGTCGAAACCCATCGCCTTGATCTGGGCTTTCTCCTCGGGCGACAGATAGCGCTCGGCCATCTTGCGCAGCCATTCCTCCGGAATCTGTTGTGCGTCGATCGCCTCGGCAAGCGAGCTGACGCCCTTGAAAGAGGAAGCGAAGACGCGATCGAACGCATCGAGATGGCGCTCGTCCTTCACCAGCAGCGCACGCGAGAGGTGATAGAATGTTTCGAACGATTGCTCCGCTATGTCGGCATCCAGCGCCTGCATCAGCACGAGATATTCGCGTGGGGATACCGGCACGCGCGCCTGACGCAATGAGGCGAAGAAGTTGAGGAACATGCGGGGAGTATGGCGCCGGCGGCGGGCGATTGGGAGTGGGGTTTTCGAACTGATGCGTCCCGTCGATTTTGCAGCAGTTGACGATGTTCATGATATGTTCTATTCAGTCGGCTGGATTGTTCGCGGGATGCCGCAATGAAAATCGATGCGATTGGCGTGGCGAGCTCGGATTTTGCCGCGACCGCCAAATTCTATGCGCTGCTTGGCTTCAAATTCCCGCAATTCGCCGCTGACGCCAAACATCTTGAAGCCGTGACGTTGCCGGGCGAAGTGCGGCTGATGATCGACGATGTCGGGCTGATGAGGGATATCATGGGCGTCGATCCCAGACCGCCGACGCATTCGTCGTTTGCGATCAAGTGCGAAAGTCCTGCGCGCGTCGATGAAGCCTGCCAGCGCGTTTGCGACGCGGGTTACAGGATAGAGAAAGAGCCCTGGGACGCGTTCTGGGGCCAGCGCTACGCGGTGGTCGCCGATCCCGATGGCTATATGTGCGATTTGTTCGCGGCGCTGTGACCCCCTGTTTCCCTTACCCAGCGAAGCTGGGGAAGGCGGCGCGCTGCGCCGGATGGGGTGTGGAAAGCAAGGGAGAGCTGATCCCCAATGATATCGCGATGTCGGAACAACCCGGCATCGCCGCGTCAACGTCCCACACCCCATCCGGCCTTCGGCCACCTTCCCCAGCTTCCCTGGAGAAGGGGCGCCAAGCCCGCCCCCTTACGCCAGCAATCCTTTCGCCTCAGCCTCCCCAAGCGCCGCCGGCCTCTCGCAACTTTGCGCCACCTTGACAGTCCGCCCCTCGGTCGCCGCTTCGAGAATGCCCGCCATCACCGCCAGCACATGCATGGCGAGGTCGCCGTTGGCGCGGTGCGGGCGTTTGTCCTTGATCGCGCGCGCCATTTCGGCGAGGCCGAGGCCGCGATAATTGGCGTGAACCGGCGCGTCCTTTGGCCAGTTGGCGGCGCCAAAGACGTGGTCGCTGGTCTCGCTCGTCGCCCAGTCCTCGCGCCCTGTCGCGATGGCGAGCGGGCCGCCGAACCAGTTGGGATCAGGCACGCGCATCGAGGCGGCCTCGCCGTGCAATTCGATCGGCAGCACGCCATGCCGCCAGACGTCCCAACTCGCCAGAAACGTCACCTGCGCGCCCGACGCGAACGTCAACAGCGCCTGCGCGCTGGTCAGCGTCTCAACCTTGATCGCCTGACCCAGCGCCGGCGAGCCGGGCGTCGTGACGATGCGTTGCTTGAAGCCGATCATGCCTGTCGCCGCGATCGAGGCGACTGGCCCAAGCAGCGTCGCCAGCGTCGTGAGATAATACGGCCCCATGTCGAACACCGGCCCGCCGCCAGGGCGGAAGAAGAAACCGGGATTGGGGTGCCAGTGCTCCATGCCATGCGAAAGCACGGAGGCGAGGCCAGTCAGCGGCTTGCCGATCGCGTTAGCGTCGATCAGCCGGCGTGCTTCCTGAATGCTGGCGCCAAGCACTGTGTCCGGCGCACAGCCGACGCGCAGGTTTCGCGCATGCGCGGTCCGCATGAGTTTGACGCCATCGGGAACCGTCGTCGCCAGCGGCTTCTCGCCATAGACGTGTTTATCCGCTTCCAGTGCCGCTTGCGAAATTTCCGCATGCGCTTCGGGGATCGTCAGGTTCAGCACGATGTCGACTTCGTCGCTGGCGAGCAGGTCCTTCGGACTCATCGCCTTGATGCCGTAGCGCGACGCCTGCCGCTTGGCTGCTTCGTCGTTGATGTCGGCGCAGGCGGTGAATTTCATGTCGCGAAAACGCGGCGCGTTGATGAGATAAATGTCGGAAATATTGCCGCAGCCGATCAGGCCGATCCGCATCGTCATTATTTGTCTCCCTTGGCGAGGTTGCGCATCGCCTCGCCGCTGATGCGGGCAAAACGTTCGAAATCGCCAGGGTTGTCGTGTTCGGCGACCATGATCTCGGCGCCGGCGGCGACGCAGGCGCGCCACAGGTCGGCCCACGGCAGCACGCCTGTGCCGACATCGGCCCATCCGTCCTCATCGAGGTTCTGGCCGGCCGGCGCGATATCCTTGACATGTACGAGCGGCATGCGTCCGCGATAGCGTTCGATCCAATGTTTTGGATCGACCTTGGCGCGGGCAATCCACGCGACGTCGGCTTCCCACAGCAATTGCTTGCCGAGCAGGTGTTCGATCGGCAATGAACCGTCGGTCAGGGCGACGAATTCGAAATCGTGATTGTGCCAGGCGAAGCGCAGACCCTTGCCGCCGAACCAGTTACTCGCCTTGGCGAGGCGCTCGCCCAGCGCCGCCCAGCCCGCCGCATCCTTCGGGCGCTGGTCGGGCATGATATGCGGCACGACGACCGTCTCGATGCTGAGCGTCCGCGCGATCTCAAGAGCCTTCTCGGCGTGCTCCTCGACCATCGACAGACTGAAATGGCCGCTGCGCGCGCGTAGCCCGTGCTTGTCGAACAACCGGCGCGTCTCGCGCGCGTCGTCATAGAACGCGCCGAAGGTTTCGACGGTGTCGAAGCCGGCCTTCGCCGTCGCCGCGAGCTGCGCCTCGACCGGCGGGAATTTGCGCGCCGAATAAAGCTGCATCGAAAGGGGATGTTTCAGGGCCATGATCTTACTTTCTGTTGGAGGTCGATCGGACGGTCTATTCGCGCCAATCGCCGGTTAGGTGGAACGGCGCGCTTGCATGAATGTCGGCGCTGGAAAAACCGGCGCGAAGCTCGAACTCGCCTGCTTCCGCGGCGAAAGCGGCGCGTGCGGGATCGTAGAACGCGAGCGCGCGCATATCGAAAGCGGCTTCGACTGTCTTTGTTTCGTCCGGCTTGAGCCAGACCTTGCTGAAGGCTTTTAATTCCTTGTCGGGCCGCGCGACGCTGGCCTTCATGTCGGCGATATAGAATTGCACGACGCACCACCCCGCGCGTTGGCCTGTATTGACGACGTCAATCGACGCGACGAAAGTTGCGCCTGGCGCGATCACGCTTGAGGAAAACCGCAGATTCACGACCGTAAAATTCGTGTAGGAAAGCCCGAAGCCGAATGGGAATAGCGGCGCCACTTTCTTCTTCTCATAATAGCGATAGCCGATAAAGATGCCTTCGCCATAGCGGACGTGACCGCCTTCGCCGGGATAGTTGATAAAGGCGGGGTTGTCTTCGAGCCGGCGCGGAAACGTCTGTGGCAGGCGCCCGCCCGGATCGGTCTTGCCGAGCAGCACGTCGGCGATGGCATTGCCGCATTCCTGCCCGGGATACCAAGCCTCCAGCACGCCCACGACCTTGTCGAGCCACGGCATCGTGACGGGGCTGCCCGTCTGCAAGACCACGATCGTCTTTGTATTCACAGCGGCGACGCACTCGATCAGTTCGTTCTGCCGGCCGGGCAGAGCCATGTGCGGCCGGTCGATGCCCTCGCCATCCCATTCGCTGGTGAGGCCGACGAAAAGCAGGGCGATGTCGCTCGCGCGCGCGACGGCGACAGCGCTGGCGATCGCGGCTTCGCCGAGCACGGGGGCGAGGCCAAGACGGATGACGGTGATGCTCATATGCGGCGGGCTGTTTTGGGTGGCGCGATATTCGACGACGAGCTCGCAATGCTGGCCGGCGTTCAGCGTGGCATGGGCGACGCGCTCATTGCTGGCGTTGCCAAAATACTCCTCGCCCGCGCGCCAATCCGATGCGTCGAGCACCACCGCGCCGTTGAGCAGCACGCGCGCCGGACCGGTGACAACAAGGCCGATCGCGTACTCGCCGGAATGTTCGGCGACGAAGTTCGAGCGCAGGCGCGCCGAGCAATTCTTCCAGTCGAGGCCGGCGCCGATTTCGCCGACGAACATGCAGATCGCTTCGGAGGAATTGATCTGGTGTTTCACCGCGCCCGCCATATCGAGGCCGTCGAAAAAATCGATCGTTACGTCGCCGCGATAGGTTGGGACGAGGCGATCGTTCGTGCAACCGACCTCATGCGCAAGCAGGGCATCCGGCAGGGCGGCCCGCAGGCCTTCGAGCGGGCTGATGCTATAGTGCGGATTGAGCTGTGCGCTGCCGCCGCCCATGATTTGCGCCGCGGCGGCGTTGGGACCGATCGCGGCGATCTTCATGCCGGGCGAGGCTTGCAGGGGTAGGGCGCCGTCATTCTTCAAAAGAACGATGCCCTCGGCTCCAGCGCGGCGGATCAGCGCGCGCGTTTCGGGCCGATCGTCGGCGCGCTCGGGCGCAATTGTCGGATCAGCGAAGCCGCCGACGCGGTCGATCAACCGCAGCGCGCGACGCGCGGCTTCGCGAACAGTGGCGGGCGTGGTTTCGCCAGCGTGAACCGCTGCGAGCAGCTTTTCGCCGCGATAGCGCGCCGGACCGGGCATTTCGAGATCGAGACCGCCGTTGAGTCCGGCGGCTGTCGATTTTGTGCCGAACCAGTCGGACATGGCGAGGCCGTCGAACCCCCAATGCGTCTTCAACAGGCCGTTGACGAGATCCGATTGCTCGCTGACATACGTCCCGTTGAGGCGGTTGTAGGATGTCATCAGCGCCCAGGTCTTGCCGCGCTTTACGGCCGCCTCGAATGGCGGCAGATAGATTTCGTGCAGCGTGCGCGTATCGACATCGCTGCTGATCGTGTCGCGCTGATATTCGGAATCATTGGCGATGAAGCGCTTTACCGTCGCCGCGACGCCCTTGGCCTGCAAGCCCGTGATATAGGCGACGACGAGTTCGGCGCTAAGATAGGGGTCCTCCGAATAGCATTCGAAGTTGCGCCCGTTCAGCGGCGAGCGATGCATGTTGACGGTCGGCGCGAGCAGCACGCGCGCGCCCTTGGAGAGCGCTTCGCCGGCGAGTGCGCCGCCGATCTCGCGAACAAGATCGACGTTCCATGTCGATGACAGCGCGATCGCCACGGGGAATGCCGCCGCCGTCACGCCGCCGATGAAAGACCCGCCGCCGCGCGCCCCATTCGGGCCGTCGCTCACCTTGATGACGGGAATGGCGAGGCGCTCGACCGGAACGGTGGTCCAGAAATCGCGGCCGGCGAGGAGGTTCACTTGCTCCTCCAACGTCATGGCGTCGAGCAGGGATTCGATGCGGGATTCAGTCACTACCAACTCCAATATGCGAAGACGCGCGGAACGAATTATCGAGCGGGACACGCCCCCTCTCCCGCTCGCGGGAGAGGGCCGGCGTGAGGGCACTTGCCGCCAACGGTTTAGCGCGGCGCGCCCCTCATCCGGCGCTACGCGCCACCTCCAGGCGAATGCGTAGCATTCGTCCGCTCCCGCGAGCGGGAGAAGGGTTTGCTCACAACCTCTCGCCCGACGCGGCGTCGAACAGCGAAGCGCGCGCGGCATCGAACGAGAAAGCAATTTCGTCACCAACCTTGACCGGGCTGTCTCCCTCGACGCGGATTGTGAGCGTCTTGCCAGCGAAACTGGTCCACAGGATCGTCTCGGCGCCCATCGGTTCGACGATCGTGACTGTTCCATGCGCGCCGTACCATCCCACGGGTGCTCCGCCGAGGCTGAAATGCTCGGGCCGCACGCCGAGTGTCACTGTCTGACCGTTGGCTGGCGGCTTGGTGAAGGGGTAACGCGTCATGTCGACCGAGCCGCCGTCGCAGTCGGCAAACGTTCCGCCAGTTGTGCGCAGCGCGGCGGCAATGAAGTTCATGCTGGGCGAGCCAATGAAGCCGGCGACGAAGAAGTTGGCGGGTTTGTGATAGATATCGTGCGGCGAAGCAAGCTGCTGGATCACGCCCGCCTTCATCACCGCGATACGATCGGCCAGCGTCAGCGCCTCGATCTGGTCGTGAGTGACATAGATCATCGTGTTGCCGATGTCCTGATGCAGCTTCTTGATCTCGACGCGCAGTTCGTTGCGCAATTTCGCGTCGAGGTTGGAAAGCGGCTCGTCGAACAGGAATACTTCGACATTGCGCACCAGCGCGCGTCCGATCGCCACGCGTTGGCGCTGGCCGCCCGAGAGTTCCGAGGGCTTGCGTTGTAGCAATGGATCGAGCTGCAGCAACTTCGAGGCCTTGGCGACACGGGCGGCGATCTCGTCCTTGGGCGTCTTGGCGACGCGCAGGCCGAACGAGAGGTTTTCTTCGACGCTCATGCGCGGATAAAGCGAATAGGACTGGAACACCATGCCGATGCCGCGATCCTTCGGCTCGGCCCAGGTGACGTTCTCGCCATCGATCCAGATCTGTCCGTCCTTGATATCGATGAGGCCGGCGATGGCGTTGAGCAAGGTCGACTTGCCGCAGCCCGAGGGGCCGAGCAGCACGATGAATTCGCCTTGCTCGATTTCCAGCGACATCTTGCTGATGACGCTGATGTCGCCAAAGCCGATAGCAATATCGCGTACCGAAACTGCGCTCATGGTCAGCCCTTTACCGCGCCAGCGGCGATGCCGCGTACAAACCAACGTCCAGAAATGAGATAGACGGTGAGCGGCACCATCGCGGTCAGCACGGTGGCCGCCATGTTGACGTTGTATTCGATCTCGCCCTGGGTCGAATTGACAATGTTGTTAAGCAGCACGGTCATCGGTTGATTTTCGCGTCCAGCGAAAGTCAGGCCGAAGATGAAATCGTTCCAGATGCCCGTCACCTGCAGGATCGCGGCGACGATGATGATCGGCGTCGACATCGGCAGGATCACGTGGCGAAAGATCGTGACGAAACCCGCGCCGTCGACACGCGCCGCATTGAACAATTCAATCGGCAACGAAGAATAATAGTTGCGAAACAGCAACGTCATCAGCGGCAGGCCGAAGATCACGTGGATGGTGACGATGCAAGTGATCGAGCCGTAAACACCGATGCTGGAGAAGATGCGGACCAGCGGATAGAGGAACACCTGATAGGGGATAAAGGCGCCGATCAGCAGGATCGCGAACAGCACATTGGCGCCGCGCACGCGGTAGAACGACATCGCATAGCCTGTGAGCGCGCCGACGAAAATCGAAACGATGACGGAGGGAATGAGGATTCGCACTGAGTTCCAGAAGCCGACGCTGATGCCGTTGCAGGCAAGCCCAGTGCAGGCGCCGGACCACGCCTTGATCCACGGCGCGATCGTCGCGCTCGCGGGCAACGCGAGAATGTGGCCCTGGCGTATCTCATCCATCGATTTCAGCGACGTCATCATCATCACCCAGAACGGGATCAGGAAGAACGCCGCCGAAAAAACCAGGAAAGCATAGACGCCGAGCCGCGCGAGGCTGAAGCGCTGCGGTTTCGGGCCGCTGGGTTGGATGACGTCGCTCATCGGCGCGCTCCCTTGGGCCGCAGATGTTCGGTATAGATCCATGGCGAGAGGATCGCGATGACCGTAACGAGCAGCACGGTCGCCGCCGCCGCGCCGAGGCCGACGTTCGAGCGCTCGAAGAAATTGTCCATGATGAATTTGGCCGGGACTTCCGACGAGAGCCCGGGGCCGCCCTTGGTCATCGCGACGACAAGATCGTACAGCTTGGCGACAGCGACGGCGAGCAGGACGGCGGCGGTCACCACCATCGGCGCGATCATCGGCAGGACGATCGAGAAATAGACACGCCACGTCGGGATCGCGTCGATGCGCGTCGCCTTCCACAATTCGGCATCGATGCCGCGTAAGCCCGCGAGCAGGATCGCCATGACCAGCCCGGAAGACTGCCAGATCGCGGCGATGACCAGCGTGTAGACGACCATGTTCTCGTTGACGATCCAGTCGAACGTGAAGTTGGGGAAGCCGAGATCGCGCACGACTTTTTGCAGGCCAAGTCCGGGGTTGAGAAACCACTGCCAGACAAGGCCGGTGACGATGAACGACATCGCGTAGGGATAGAGAAAGATCGTGCGAAACAAACCTTCGAGGCGCACGCGCTGATCGATGAATACGGCCAGCAGGAAGCCGAGCACCAGACAGCCGACAATGAACAGCACGCCGAAAATCAGGATGTGCCAGGCGGAAAAGACAAAGCGCTCGGTATTGAACAGGCGCACATATTGCGCGAACCCGACATTGTCGAAATTCGGCAGCATCTTTGAACTGGTGAAGGACAGACGAACCGTCCAGACCATCGCGACGACGTAGGCGACGACGACGATGATCGTGGCTGGCACAAGCGCCAGCATGGCGGGCAGCTGCGCGCGCAGCCGCGACATTCGCCGCGATACAGGCCTATCCGCCGGGATGCTGGTCACGCGAATGCCCCAATTCCCTTCTCCCCGCACGCGGGGAGAAGGGTTTTTCATGCGTCTCGATCAGCCCGAAGTCTTCACGGCGGCGGCGAATTTGGCGACGAAATCGTCGACCTTTTCCGATGGCGTGTTGAGGAACTGCGTGATCACGTCGTTAAGCGCGCCGTTCTCGTCCGAGGAGATCAGGTAGTTGGTGCTCGGCAATTGCTTGGCCGGATCCTTCAGCGCGGCAACGCCCTTTTGAGCGCAGGAATCCATCCCCGAAACATCCACGTCTAGGCGAACCGGAACCGAGCCCTTCTTCATGTTGAACGCCAACTGCGCTTCCGGCGAAAGCATTACCGTCGCCAGTTTTGCCTGCGCTCCCTGAGACGAGGCATCCTTGGTCTTGGGGAACACGAACACGTCGCCGCCCATCACATAGCCGCCGCCAGCGCCGACAACGGCGCAACCGTACTCCTTGCCGGGGGTCTGGCCCGCGGCGATGAACTCGCCCTTGGCCCAATCGCCCATGACCTGCATGCCGGCCTTGCCGGTGATGACCATGGCCGTCGCGTCATTCCAGTTGCGGCCTGGCATGCCCGGATCCATCAGATCGCGCAGGGCGATGAAGGTCTCGGCAACGTGCTTGAATTTGGGATCGGCGATCGCCGCCTGGGCGTCCTTGCCATAGACCTTCAGGAAGAGGTCGGAGCCGCCCTCGCCGGCGAGCACGGCGTCAAACAGGATGTGGTCCTGCCACGACTGGCCGCCATGCGCGAGCGCGATGAGGCCCTTGGCCTTCAGCTTGGCGCCGGCGGCGATAACGTCTGACCACGTCTTCGGCTCGCTCGCGCCAGCGTCGGCGAACGCCTTGGAGTTGTAGAAGAGCCAGTTCTGGCCGTGAATGTTGACGGGCAGGGCGTAGAAATGCCCATCGCGCATCGAGGCGGCGGTGATCGCCGGCGGCAACACGTCTTTCCATTTGCCAGCGGCGGCTTCGGCATCGAGGTCGGCGAGATAGCCGTTCTTGACCAGCTCATCGAGCTGCTTGCCGGTGTTGAACATCATCGCGGTCGGGGGATTGCCGCCGACGATGCGGTTGATGCCCGCGGCGCGCGCTTGTTCGCCGCCAGCGATGGCCGCGTCGACCCACTGGCCGCCCGCTGCGTTGAATTTGTCGGCGAACACTTTCACTGCGGCGGATTCGCCACCTGAGGTCCACCAGTGAAGAACTTCAGCTTTGACTGGGTCCGCCGCCAGAGCCGGCGAGGACAACATGACCGTTGCGGCGGCGAGGGCAAGCAGACTCGGGAAAATTCGCATTCATTCCTCCCATATGTGTTTTTGTGTTTTCGCTGTTATGTAATCGATTACAGCATGCCGAGGCTAGCCGAGTTTGTAATCGATTACAAGAGCCATTATAAGCCATTTCCGCGTCACAGAGAATCCAATTCTCCAAAAATAGAATCGCGTTCAAATGGTCAGCCGCCAACCCGGCATGCGTCAGATTTCCCGCGCTGCGCGGATCAGCGATGTCGCCAGAGCGGCTGGTGTTTCCACCGCCACCGTTAGTCGCGCGTTGACTTATCCAGACCGTGTGCAGGCCGACACGCGCGAGCGCGTGCTGTCCGCCGTCAGCCGCTTGGGATACACGCCCAACGAAGCGGCGCGCGCGCTGAGGGCCGGGGCGTCGCGGATGATCCTTGTGGTGATGACACAGCGCAACAGTCCGCCGTTTTTCGCCGATGTGCTCGATGGTTTCGACGCGGAGTTTTCGGCCCACGGCTACACCATGATCATGGGCAGTCTCGATGGCGCGGAGGACAAGGCGCGCCGCCTCGCCGATCTGGTCTTTGCCCGCCACATCGACGGCGTGATCGTGCTGACCGGCCACGTGCCGACGGTCGACAATCGTTCAATTCTCGACGCTGGCCTGCCGGTTGTTGGCGTGTGCGCGGAGATCGACCGCGGCGGCTATCCTGCCGTCGTCGTCGACGACGAAGTTTGCGCGATGGCGCAGACACAGCATCTCATCGATCTCGGGCACCGCGAACTGATGTATGTCGCCGGTCCAGAGGGAAATTACAACGAGGTTCGGCGACATCGGGGTTTTGTCAAGGCCGCCGTGCGGGCCGGGCTTGATGCGGAGAAAATGCCGCGCCTCCCGGGCGATTACATGCTTTCAAGCGGCGTCGCCGCTGCCAGGAAATATCTCGGCTTGTCAAAGCGCCCAACCGGCATTGTCTGCGCCAGCGATGAAATGGCCATCGGCTTTCTCAAGACGGTGACGCAGGCCGGATTGAGATGCCCTAAGGACGTTTCGATCGTCGGCTTCGACGGCATCGATTTCGCCAGTTTCTGCGAACCAACGTTGACAACGATCCGGCAGCCGCGCTTCGATCTTGGGGCGACAGGCGCGCGCACGTTGCTCGCCGCGCTTCAGGACAAATCGCGCAGTGGCGGCCTGACAGTGCTGCACGGAGAATTGGTGATTGGCGGCAGCACTGGGCCGGCGCCCCGGAGGCAGAGCCAGAAATAGTTTAGCATTTTCTGGACAAGCTGGCGGCGAGGCCGGATACTTCTCGAACTTGCTGTCTGAAAACTGAAGAGAGACCAAACGTCGCTACGTATTTGATAGCGACGGTCGTCTGAGTTTCGTTCCGAAGATGACGCGTTTCGACGGTGTGCGCGACACGGCGGAAAAACGCATCGCAGCCCATTGAAATCGTTCAATTGGCTACGCAAAAGCGCCGGCGGAAGCTCACGCGCTCGAAGCCGCCTTTCTGCCGAGCGCCGCCTGCGCCGCCGCGAGCCTTGCGATCGGCGCGCGGAATGGCGAGCAGGAGACGTAGTCGAGGCCGATGGTCTCGCAGAACGCGATGCTGGCGGGATCGCCGCCGTGCTCTCCGCAAATGCCGAGCTTTATATCGGGGCGTGTCGCGCGGCCCTTAGCCGCCGCGATCCTGACGAGCTCGCCGACGCCTTCCTGATCCAGCGTCACGAAGGGGTCTGAAGGCAGAATTCCCTTGCTCGTGTAGAGACCGAGGAACGACGCTGCGTCGTCGCGCGAAACGCCGAGCGTCGTCTGCGTCAGGTCGTTGGTGCCGAACGAAAAGAATTCGGCGCTTTGAGCGATATCGCCGGCGAGCAACGCGGCGCGCGGCAACTCGATCATTGTGCCGATCTGATAGGGCACCTTGACGCCGCTCTCCTTGGCGACAGCTTCGGCCATCGCGACGATGACGGTCTTGGTCGCGTCGAGTTCCGCCTTCGTCATCACCAGCGGCACCATGATTTCGGCTTCGATCGGTTTGCCGGTTTTGCGGCCGGCCTCGACCGCGCCCTCGAAGATCGCGCGCGCCTGCATCTCGGCGATTTCAGGATAGCGGATGGCGATGCGCACGCCGCGAAATCCCAGCATCGGATTGACCTCGTGCAGATCGGCGGCGCGGGCGCGCAGCTTGTCGGCGCTGACGCCCATCGCCTTCGCGACCTCAGTAATCTCCGCATCGGTGTGCGGCAGGAATTCGTGCAGCGGCGGGTCGAGCAGGCGGATTGTCACGGGCAGGCCGTGCATGATCTCGAACAGTTCGGCGAAGTCCTTGCGTTGCATCGGCAGCAGTTTCGCCAGCGCCGCGCGCCGGCCCGCTTCCGTCTCGGCCAGGATCATTTCGCGCACCGCGACGATGCGCTCGCCATCGAAGAACATATGCTCGGTGCGGCAGAGGCCGATGCCCTCCGCGCCGAAGGAGCGCGCGACGCGGGCATCGTTGGGCGTCTCGGCGTTGGCGCGCACTTTCATGCGGCGGATGCCGTCAGCCCAGCCCATCAGCGTCGCGAATTCGCCGGTGAGTTCCGGCTTCACCATCGCAACGGCGCCGTTCAGCACTTCGCCCGTGCCGCCGTCGATCGTCAGTGTGTCGCCCTTGCGCAACGTAACCCCGGCGGCGGTCATGGTTTGCGCGGCATAGTCGACGCGGATCGTGCCGGCGCCGGAGACACAGGGCTTGCCCATGCCGCGCGCCACGACGGCCGCGTGCGAGGTCATACCGCCGCGCGTGGTGACGATGCCCTCGGCGGCGTGCATGCCGTGAATATCCTCCGGCGAAGTTTCGATGCGCACGAGGATGACCTTGCGGCCGGAACTGCGCAGCGCCTCGGCCTCGTCGGCGGAAAACACGATCTCGCCGCTCGCCGCGCCCGGCGAAGCGGGCAGGCCGGTTGCCAGCTTGTGGCGCTCCGCCTTGGGGTCGATCATCGGATGCAGCAATTGATCGAGCGAAGCCGGTTCGATACGAACGACCGCGTCTTCTCGCGAGATCAGCCCTTCGCTGGCCATTTCGACGGCGATGCGCAAGGCGGCCTTGGCGGTGCGCTTGCCGGTGCGGGTCTGCAACATCCACAGCTTGCCGCGCTCGACGGTGAACTCAAGGTCCTGCATGTCGCGGTAATGCTTTTCGAGCTGATGCGTCGTCGCGACGAATTGTGCGAACACTTCGGGCATCAGTATCTCAAGCGACGGCTTGTCGGAAAGCGCCGCCTTGCGCGCCGCCTCGGTGATGTTCTGCGGCGTGCGAATGCCAGCGACCACATCCTCGCCCTGTGCGTTGACGAGAAACTCGCCATAGAGTTCGTTCGCGCCGGTAGACGGATTGCGGGTGAAGGCGACGCCGGTCGCCGATGTCTCGCCCATGTTGCCGAACACCATCGCCTGAACCGTGACAGCGGTGCCCCAGCTTTCCGGGATGGAATTGAGCCGCCGATAGGTGATGGCGCGCTGGTTCATCCATGAAGAGAACACCGCGCCGACCGCCCCCCAAAGCTGATCGCGCGCCGCCTGCGGAAACGGTTTGCCAGTGGAGCGCACGACCTCGGCCTTGTAGTCGGCGATGATCTCGCGCCAGTCGGCGGCCGAAAGGTCGGTGTCGAGCGTGTAGCCGCGCTCGTCCTTGAAGCGCTCGAGAATGTCCTCGAAGTGATGGTGGTCGATTTCCAGCACGACGTTGGAGTACATCTGGATGAAGCGGCGATAGCTGTCATAGGCGAAGCGCTCGTCGCCGGCGCTCTTGGCCATCGTCTCGACGGAAACGTCGTTGAGACCAAGGTTCAACACCGTATCCATCATGCCCGGCATGGAGGCGCGGGCGCCCGAGCGCACCGACATCAGCAAGGGATTGGCGGAATCGCCAAAGCCGCGTCCGGTCGATTGGCCGACGGTTTCGATCGCTTGATCGATCTGCGTTGCGAGATCGGCGGGGTAGATTTTGCCATTGGCGTAAAAGTGGGCGCAGACCTCGGTGGTGATCGTCAGGCCCGGCGGCACGGGCAGCCCGAGGCTTGCCATTTCCGCCAGATTTGCGCCCTTGCCGCCGAGCAAGTTGCGCATTGCGCCGGTTCCCTCGGCCTTGCCGCCGCCAAAGGAATAGACCCACTTTGTCATTCTCTGCTCCAGAAAGGTGAGGGCGATCGCGCCTAAAGACATCCCGCCCGCCCGAAGGGCAAGGTAGACCTAAGTCGGCTCAGCGATTGTGCGTCCCGCTCGCGCTGCTAGTTGCGACTGCGCAGTCCAAATCCGAACTGAATCCAGCCGACGCCATGGAAGATCAAATCGACGCCGAGCAGCAGGCCGAGAACGAACAGGCTGTTTAGCGGCCAGCCAGCAACTATGATGAGCCCGAGCAGGCCCGTCACCGCGCCGGCCAACAGGACCATCGCGCGTGGCGCGCCGGCGGGCAGTTGGAACGCCAGATAGATGCGCACAACCGCCGCCGCTATAAGACCGGCGCCCAAAGCCAGCGTCAAGAACACCGAGGCGAGGAGCGGGTTGAGGATGCAGATCATCCCGACGACGAGGTAGAGCAGCCCGCCGATCACCCAGAGGAAGAATCGGCTCCAGCTTTGGGTCTGCATGCCAATGCCAATTTCCGCGGCTCCGGCGACGAGAAAGAACACCCCGTTCAGCGTAACAGCGGCGACGGTCGCCGCCAGCGAGAATGCCGTCGCTGCAATGCCAAGCACAAGCAACAGCACGCCGAACGCAACGATGGCGCCCCACTTGGCGTGTAGCCGGTGGATCGCTTCGCCAAGACTGTGCGGGCCAGTTCCCGTTGCCAATGGATCAGAAATGCTCATCGCCGTCTCCCGACTTGGGCCGCCCTAGGGGGCGGCACTGCCATAGCGCAATTGTCATTTCTTGCCCATGAGGTCGCCCAACACGCGGGCGGTATACTCCACCATCGGGACAATCCGCGCGTAATTAAGGCGGGTCGGGCCGATGACGCCGAGAACGCCAGCGATCTTCTTGTCGCTATCGCGCAAAGGCGCGGCGATCATCGATGAGCCGGACAGGGAGAACAACTTGTTTTCCGATCCGATGAAAATCTTGACGCCATCGCCGCCTTCCGCCCGGTGCAGCAGGTCGATCACGTCGGTCTTGGTCTCGAGATCGGCGAACAGGAGCCGAATTCGCTCGAGATCCGTTTCAGCATGCAAATCGCCGATCAGATTGGCCTGACCGCGCACAATCAACTGCTGGCGCGCTTCATCGACCCCAGCCCAGGACGCCAGGCCCGCATCGACCAGACGCGAGGCGAGACTATCCAGTTCGTTCTGCGCTTCGCGGCGAGATTTCTCGATTTCAAGCCGTGCTTCGGCAAGGCTGCGGCCGCGAAAATGCGCGTTGAGATAGTTTCCGGCTTCGATCAGCGCGGACGCGGGCATTCCAGGCGGGGTTTCGATGACGCGATTTTCGATGGAGCCATCCTCGGCCACCAGCACGGCGAGCGCCTTGCGCGGCTCAAGCCGGACGAATTCGATATGTTTGAGCCGGGCGTTCTCCTTGGTCGTCAGGATGACGCCAGCGCCGTGCGTCAGGTCGGACAACAGGCTGGTGGTTTCCGCCAGCGTATCGCCGAAGCCCCGTCCTTGGGCCGCCGCACGCACCTGCTCGTCGATGCGCGCCCGCTCGGCAAGCGGCAATTCGCCAAGTTCCAGCATCGCATCGACGAAGAACCGCAAGCCCTGCTCTGTCGGCATTCGTCCGGCGCTGGTGTGCGGGGCATAGATGAGGCCGAGCTCCTCGAGATCCTGCATCACATTGCGCACGGAAGCCGGCGACAGCGAAACCGGCAACAGCCGCGAAAGATGGCGCGAGCCGACGGGTTCGCCAGTGATGAGATAGGAATCGACGATGCGGCGAAAGATCTCGCGTGAGCGCGAACTCAGATTGGCGAGAGCGCTTGGTTCGGCGCGCAACCGGTCAGTCGAGTCGATCATGCGCCCAACATGGCGGCAAGCGCAGGCCGGCGCAAGCTTTCAGGCGGCTTGAAACATCGCCGCCGCCCGGCCATAGCTAAACGGCCGGCGTCCTGCCGCGCCTCGTCAAGCCGTCCGGAGCCTGTCAAATGCCGTCTGGCGCCACCGCCTTCGCCTGGGACGACCCATTCGATCTCGAATCCCAATTGAGCGAGGAAGAGCGCGCCATACGCGACACCGCGCGCGGCTACGCTCAGGACAAGCTTCTGCCAAGGATTGTCGACGCCTATGCGCGAGAACTCGTCGATCCCAGCGTATTTCGTGAAATGGGCGCGCTGGGCCTGCTTGGCCTGACGTTGCCGGAAAAATACGGTTGCGCTGGCGCAAGCTATGTCTCCTACGGTCTTGCCGCGCGCGAGATCGAGCGCGTCGATTCCGGCTATCGCTCGATGATGAGCGTACAGGCTTCGCTCGTCATGCACCCGATCCACGCCTATGGCGATGAAGCCCAGCGCGAGAAATATCTGCCCAAACTCGCCAGCGGCGAATTGATCGGTTGCTTTGGCCTGACCGAAGCGGAGGCGGGGTCCGATCCTGGTTCGATGACGACCAAAGCCGAGCCGATCCCCGGCGGCTATCGCCTCAGCGGCTCGAAGCTGTGGATTTCCAACGCGCCGATCGCCGACGTTTTCGTCGTCTGGGCAAAATCCGCGGCGCATGGCGGCCAGATCAAAGGGTTCGTGCTGGAGAAAGCCATGCGCGGACTTTCCACCGCGAAGATCGAGGGTAAGCTGTCGCTGCGCGCCTCCGTAACCGGCGAAATCATCATGGACGGCGTCGAAATCCCCGCCGAGCAATTGCTGCCAAATGTCGCGGGCCTGAAAGGGCCGTTCGGCTGCCTCAACCGGGCGCGCTACGGCATTTCTTGGGGCGCGATGGGCGCGGCGGCGGATTGCTGGCTGCGCTCGCGCGACTATGCGTTGGGCCGCAAGCAATTCGGTCGGCCTTTGGCCGCGACGCAGCTTGTGCAGAAGAAGCTGGCGGACATGCAGACGGAAATCGCCCTGGGGCTGCAAGCCTCGCTACGCGTCGGTCGGTTGATGGACGAGGGCCGCTCAGCGCCCGAAATGATCTCGCTGGTGAAGCGCAACAATTGCGGCAAGGCGCTCGATATCGCCCGCGCGGCGCGCGACATTCACGGCGCCAATGGCATCATGGGCGCTTATCACGTCATGCGCCACGCGCAGAATCTGGAGACGGTCAACACCTACGAGGGCGCGCATGATGTGCACGCGCTGATCCTCGGACGGGCGCAGACCGGCTTGCAGGCGTTCTTCTAGAGGCGGGCGGATGATGAATGATGCATTAGGTCCGCGCACCGGCGGGCAAATCCTTGTCGATCAATTGCGCGTGCAAGGCATCGGGAACGTGTTCTGCGTGCCGGGCGAGTCTTATCTCGCGGTGCTCGACGCGCTGCATGATTCCTCGATCCACGTCACGGTCTGCCGTCAGGAGGGCGGCGCGGCGATGATGGCGATTGCCGCTGGCCGCCTCACCGGCAAGCCCGGCATCTGTTTTGTCACGCGCGGCCCCGGCGCGACCAATGCCGCGCATGGAATCCATATCGCCGAACACGATTCGACGCCGATGATCCTGTTTGTCGGCCAGGTTGAGCGCGCGATGCTGGGCCGCGGGGCGTTTCAGGAAATGGACTATTCCGCGTTCTTCGGTTCCACTGCCAAATGGGTCGCGCAGGTCGAGGATGCGGCGCGAATTCCCGAGATCGTCCAGCGGGCGTTTCATGTGGCGATGCAGGGGCGGCCCGGACCCGTTGTGATTGCGCTGCCCGAAGATGTCCTGACCGATCTCGCCAATGTCGCCGACGCGCCGAGGGTCGAACCTGCGCCGATATGGCCCGGCCAAACGCAGATGGCGGAATTGCAGAAGATGCTGTGGGCGGCCAAGCGGCCGATCGCCATTCTGGGCGGCGGCGGCTGGGACGAGCGCGGCCGCGCCGCGATGCAGCGCTTTGCCGAGCGCTTCGAACTTCCGGTGGCGACTTCATTCCGCCGCGCCGGCCTGTTTGATGGCGATCATCTCAACTATGCCGGCGAAATCGGCATCGGGCCGAACCCGAGGCTCAAGGCGCGCATCGTCGACGCCGACCTCGTGCTGCTGCTTGGCGGGCGGATGTCCGAAATGCCCTCGCAGAGCTACACGCTATTCGACGTACCCAACCCGCGCCAGACGCTCGTCCACGTGCATGCCGACGCCAATGAGCTCGGGCGGGTCTATCGCGCGGCGCTCGGCATCGTGGCGACGCCGCCGGCATTCTGCGCGGCGCTGGAGAGCTTGCAGCCGCCCAACGTCATCAGCTGGAGCGGGCAGGCGATCGCCGCGCGGGCCGACTATCTCGCCTGGAACGAAACGGCTCCGGCGATGCCCGGCCCAGTGCAGCTTGGCGAGATCATGCTGTGGCTGCGCGCCAACGCGACCGACGCGATCTTTACCAACGGCGCCGGTAATTACGCGATCTGGCCGGGACGCTTCCTGCGCTATCGCCAGCTCGATTCCCAGATCGCGCCGACGTCCGGCTCGATGGGCTTTGGCGTGCCCGTTGCAGTCGCCGCCAAGCTGTTGCGGCCCGATCGGACGGTAATCGCGTTTGCCGGCGACGGTTGCTTTCTGATGAACGGGCAGGAGTTCGCGACGGCGGTTCAATACGATCTGGCGATCATCGTCATCGTCATCGACAATGGCATGTATGGCACGATCCGCATGCATCAGGAGCGCGACTATCCGGGCCGCGTCAGCGCCACGCAATTGCGCAACCCCGACTTCGCCGCCTACGCTCTGGCGTTCGGCGGCCACGGCGAGACGGTGCTCAAAACCGAGGAGTTCGCGCCCGCCTTCGAGCGCGCCAGCGCCTCAGGCAAGCCGGCGATCCTGCACGTGAAGATCGATCCTGAGGCGATCGCGCCGGCGACGACGCTGGCTGCCATCCGGGCCGGGGCGCAGGCGCGTCGTTGAAGCCGCACATTGGTCGGAGTGTTAGGGATATCAGCGCGCTGGGCGCCGATCGGCGCACGTTTTGAAACGAACGGTTAGGATCGATCAAAGCCTATCGGAAAAGGTCATATAATATGGCGCGGGTGCGCCGCGCTTAAGTGCGGAAATTATTCAATTGGTATGGCGTCCCCGTAATCCCAATTGGTATGGCGTCCCCGTAATCCCCCGTAATCCCCCAATTGGTATGGCGTCCCCGTAATCCCACAATTGGTATGGCGTCCCCGTAATCCTTTGGCGCAATCGCGAAGTCGTTGACCAATGTCGAGGCGCGGCTTGCCGGCATCGAGGGCCACCCGGCGCTCAAGCTGACGCCGGAACAGCATGGGCGCGCGATGGAGCGCGCCGGCGTCAACGCTATGGAAGCGGCGGCGAGGGCGTTGCGCAATGAGGCCGACGAGGTGGGGCGCGAGCGGCGCAATCTTGCCGATATCGTCGACGAGGCGTTGACCAAAGAAGCCCAGAAACGCGCGCTGTTTTGGACGCTCGGACTTGGCGTCATCTTGGGGCTTATCCTGTTCCCGTTGATCGGCGCCACCATGCCAGGCGGCAGCTATCTGGCGGCGCTGGCGGCGGGCAATACCGATCGATGGCAGGCCGGCGTTTACCTCATGCAGTTGGGCGACCCGGAAGGTTCGCGCTCGCTCGCCAACACGACACGGCTGATGAACGCGAACATCGAGGCGCTGCGGACATGCTCGGAGGCGGCGAAGAAGGCGGGCAAGGAGCAGAAATGCACGATCAACGTGGCGGCGCCAACGCCATGAGGGGGCGGAATTTTGGCAAACCGATCCTACCAGATGCAGGGAAGCGTTTAGACCATCGAGCCGAGGGCGCACGCAAATGCAACAGTGCCCATGCATAGCCCGCGCCCTCATGGAATGTGATATGCGACTTTGAGAAACTTCGCGGAATTACAATCGCGGTCTTTACGAGCCATCATGTTTAAGCCCGCAATCGTTTCGGCCGTTTTGATCCTTGTCGCCACCGCCGCGCAAGCCGAAGCGTCGCTCGCGCTGGATTGCAAGCCCGACGCGACGTCGACGGTTGCCAAAGACCCGATCGTGTCCATCGCCGTGTCAGTGCACGGGCAGGAATGGCGCGTGACGCATATTGCGGCGAGCGGCGCTCGTTATGAGAGAGCGCAGCAATATTCGCTGGCGGACACTTCTGATAGCGGTGGCCTGTCGTGGGTAGGTAAGTTAGCCGGCCGCCCGTACCTTACAATGTTTGGCTACATCTTCGGCGTCGGGAACAATTTCACCTACGTCGAATCCTTGCACGATGCTCGAAAGGGCGATGCCAAAATTATGGAGCCGAGAGCCTCCTGTACTTCATTGCAACCTACCCCATCGGTCGCGCTATCAACTGAAACTCCAGCGTCACAACCTACCCCTCAGCAAGCGCCGACCACCGCTGATACGCAACCAGAAATCGATGCTGCGACCTTACAGAAAGCCCAACAACAGATTGGAGAAGCCCTAAAGGATCCGCAAAAGGTCAAACTCATGGAATGCGTGGGGGTGAAAGTCTACGAAGATCCCCAGCCGGCCGGTCATCCACCAAACGCCGACGAATGCGATCAAATTCTAAAACAGGCAAATAACGCCTCGTCACACTCCGCCAGCCAAGTTACGCAGCAACCCGCTGCGCTGGCGCCACCGGCTACATCGCCGCCCGCGCCAGAGATAACACCGAACGCTGATCCCATTATCAACCAGACCGTCGCCTCTGATGATCTGGTGTCCATGTCGAAAAATGACTCTGTTAGCCCAGGCATTATCTGGGCACTGAATCTCACGGGTAAGGCCGACAGCGTGACGATTCAAAACGTGATTGTGAACCGAGGAAACTGCAAGGCGCAGAACCCTCCGCAGCTTCCTCAGACGTTCAAATTTGGAGAGACCCGCTTATACGGATATTATCTTTGCGATCCGATCGAGGCTCAAGTCGTCACAAACAAGGGCAATTCGACCATAACGTGGGATGAATTCACTCAAAATGCGGTGAGCATCGAGAAGAGTGACCAGTATGGGAATGGTTTTTGGCAACTCGTGTTCACCAGCCATACCTACAGCTTGACGATCAAATCTGTGGTTGTGAACCGAGGAAACTGCAAAAATGAGGACATGCGGGGGCGACTTCCTCAGGTGCTGAAATTCGGACAGAGATATATATCCATGGCGTTGTGCAACCCACTTGAGGTTGAAGTCACGACAGAGCTAGGCAGCTCCACGTTCACATGGAACGAATAGAACTGAGTGGCGACGTAGCTATACAATCCGCAGGACGCTCGGCGGGCAAATCAAAACATTCGGACCACGGGCTCTGTCGCTCGATTCCGATAAGCGGCGCTATGGAAAGCCGGTGACCCCAAGGGCCGATTCACGTAACGGCCTTATGCAACGGGGCGCTTGGGTGCCGCAGACGATCAAACATCGAACCCGTGAACGATCGGCGCCGCCACACAGCGGCACCAGTCCCTCTCACACCGCCCCTCCCCAACGTGCCCCTCCGGCGGCTGCTTGTCGTAACGGAATACCCTTCCGCTGTTCCTCTTGGCGACTTCACACGCGATGTCAGGAACTCCAACCACCCAGCGATAGCTCTTGATTCCGGCGGCCATGCTCCTCTTCCGCCCTATAGCGGCATTGTGCGCGATGTGCGTTCGGTACGCGGCGTGATAGGCGGCGACATCAGCGGCAAATTCTTCAGCTGTCTTGTTCCCGCGCTTTGGGCGCGCCGGAGGGGTAAGCCAATAGTCCGGCGGCGCTTTGACTGTAGGCAGCCTTGGTCTGGGTTGCTCTACGTCAACCCCAACTTCCGCCTTCGCGGGCTTGCCTTTTAAGCGGTCGAGCCAGCCCATTAGCGCTCCTTCCACATCGGGTGACCTTCAACCCGCTCCCCGCGCACGCCGGCCCAAAAAAACTTAGCATGGTGGCGGTAAACGCGGCCAGTATCCTCTGGATCATAGGCAACGGCCATGACAAGGCTCAGCAATAGGCCGATATTTGCCGGTACTTTGTGCGACTAAAGGCGTCGCCGTTACAGTGAACGGTTGCCGCTAGAACATGCCTTGCTTTCCTTTGCGCTCCTTCGCTCCATAAGCGTCAATGCCGCAATACACCCTGACCGGCTGGTCCCCGCAGCGTGGGCGAGGGCATCAAGGCGCTTGAGGACGCGGCGGGGCAGGGTGATGTTGACGCGCTCGATCGTGTCGTCGAGCAGACTGGGATCGAGCTCGATAAATCCAAACGCCCAACCGGAAAAATCCGCGTTGGCGTGCACTTCGTCAAGGGTCGACGGCGCCGGGATTGCGTTGCCTGCGTCAAGCGCGGCGTCAACCCACGCGGCGGCCGCCTCTTCGGCTCCAGCTACCGCTTCATCCAGCGTGTCGCCAGCGGAAAAACAGCCGGGGAGATCTGGAACAACGACGCCGAAAGCCGTAGTTTTTGTGCCGGGTTCGATGGCGATTGGATACCGCACAGAAGCCTCCTAAAGACCCGCCTGCCTTCGGATCGCGGCGATAACGCCGACCCCGAGTTCCTTCTTCGGGTGCGGGATTACGACGTGGCCAGGGCGAACTGGATGTTTGAAAACGTGGTGCGAGCCGCGAATACGATCCAGCGTCCAGCCGGCGGCCTTTAACTCCCGGATGAAGTCCGCGCTCTTCGCGGTGTGTATAATACACACGGCAGTGCCAAAGTCAATCGGCAGTATTGAGTTTGGACAATGCGACCCGAGCGGCCCCTCGGACGCGATGCCAGCTAGCAGCCTGTCGGACTGGGGCTTTGCGGCCGAGCGCCAAGAAGGATTTTGCCTTTGCCGGCTCTCGCCTGACGCGGGATCGCTGCTCGATCGC
>JAYUFK010000285.1:0-10613 GCA_043739325.1 Methylocapsa sp.
GCTTTCATCCCAAGGCATCGGCAGTCCTCCCGCCGACAGAAAACTGTCACCCATCATCCCGGTCTAGCGTGTTACCAATCTAATCGGTCTGGACACACGGCCACCTTCCCCGCTGCGCGGAGAAGGAAGCAATCGGCTCGTCGACGAGAGCCAAAGTCGGACAAAAAATGGCGCCTATCCCGCTGATATCGCTTAATGCCTCTACACGCGCGTCAGTCGGCGCCCGCCCCCTTACAACTTGACCCGCCGCAACCGCAGCGCGTTGCCGATCAGGCAGACGGAACTCCGCGACATCGCCCGCGCCGAGAGCGCCGATGCCGAAACTCGGGAACAGGGTCGGGACGATCTCGAATCCCTGGTCTATCAACCGCGCAGATACTTTATGAGCGCGGCAATGCCGAGGACCAGTAACGCGAGGATCAGCACCCATCCGAGGCCAAATCCCCACATCCCACCGCCCATTCCCTCACCCCAATTCATCATGACCGATCCTCCGGGGAACCCTTTTACCAAGGACCATTCCGCTCGCTATTGCGCTAAATCATTTCAGCCTAAGCCCCGTGATGCGAAACAGCGTCTCGCGCGGATGCGCGGCGAACGAAATGACGGCGCCGATAAGGTGCAGCGTCACAAGGATCGCGAGCGCCCAGAAAAGCGCCCTGTGCGCCACGCTGATCGGCCACCAAAGGTAACTGGCGATGGCGCCTGTCGCCGCCTCGCCAAACAGCACAACGTAGAGGCCGTAGTGGACGCCCGTCGATAGTCGCTGTCGCCACAGCGGCAAACGCGTCGCCCAATGCGGGGCGCCGATAACCGCGCGCAACAGCACGCGCAAGCTGACCAGGCCGAACAGCAATAGACCGACGCGGGTATGGATCGCGTGCAGCGTCAAATCCAGCGCAGCCGGACGGTGACCCAACGTGGAATACGAATGCGTGCGCAAAATCGCCGAACTCGTCGCGTATTGCTCGACGACAAGCAAGACGACGATCCAGTGCAGAACGATCTGCGCTGCCGCGTAACGCGCCCCCGGTTGCGCGACGGCGCCCGACGGCTTCATGGCGCGTCCCGATCGATTTGCAGCATCGGGCGCTATTTCGCGTGTTGCGCCAGCCATGCTTTCATGCCGGCGATTTCCTTTTCCTGCGCGGCGACGATGTCTTCCGCGAGTTTCCTCAGCACCGGGTCTTTGCCGTATTGCAGCTCCACCTTGGCCATGTCGATGGCGCCCTGATGATGCGGCATCATCATGTTAACGAAATCCTTGTCGGCGTCGCCTGTCGGCTTCTGATGCATGCCCATCATCATCGACTGCATCGATTGATCGAAGGCCTTGTCGGCGGCCGTTTCGGCGGCAAGCGCCGGCGCGGCGAACAGGATCAGAAGGGCCATTGTCTGGATCAATTTCATTGTCTGTGTCCTCGTGTTGAAAAATGGCAATCCCTCACAGCATAACACACCGCAACCGCGGCGCATCGCCGATCACGCAAACCGAATTCAGCGACATCGCCAGCGCAGCCAGCGCGGGTCTCAGCAAGATGCCGAAGTTTGGAAACAGCACGCCCGCCGCGACGGGAATGCCGATGATGTTGTAGGCGAAAGCGAAGAACAGGTCTTGGCGGACGTTGCGCATCGTGGCGCGGCTCAGTGTGATGGCGCGCGCGATGGCGCCAAGATCGCCCTTCACCAGCGTGACGCCGGCGCTTTGCTTCGCGACATCGGGGCCGGCGGCGATGGCGCCCTCCCTCGCCCCATCCAGCAGCGCCGCCGCGAGCTGATGCTGGCTAGCGCGATCGAGGCTCGCGCGCCGCCTTGCGCCGCTTTCCATATTCCGGACGCAACCTCGGATGGCATCCGAGAGGCTGACCAGCAAAGCGCAGTGACTTAACCCGACCCATCATTCCATTATGTCGGCGCATTGGGAAACTTCACTTCGATGACAAGGCCTGTACCCCCAGCAGGTTCGGATAATTCGATCGTCGCGCCATGCGCGACCGCGATCTCGCGCACGATCGATAGATCAAGGCCCGAGCCTTCGACGCCGGTTCCGAGCACGCGGTAGAAGCGCTTGAACACCTGCTGTCGCTCGGCGGCGGGAATACCCGGTCCGTCATCCTCAACGCGCAGCACGGCGGCGTTGCCCTTCGTCACAGTCGAAACGGTAACGCGGCCGGATGAGCGCCCATACGCAAGCGAGTTGTCGATGAGGTTGGCGATCAGTTCGCCGAGCATTGTCGGATCTCCGACGACATGCGCCGCGTCGCCCTCCAACCCCAGATCGATATCGCGGTCGAGCGCCCGCATCGCTCGCGCATCGAGCACCTTGCGGGCCAGCGAGGCGAGATCGACCCGTTCGCGCGCAAGCGGCGCGGCGCCGGGCTCGTTGCGCGCCAGCGCCAGCAATTGGTTGGCCATCCGCGTCATGTTGTCGGCGCCGGTATCGATCGCCGCCAGCGCTTCGTCCTTGGCTGGCAGCGTCGCGGCACGCAGGCCGACGCCAGCCTGGGTTTTCAGCAGCGTCAGCGGCGTGCGCAATTGATGCGCCGCGTCGGCGATGAAGCGGCGGCGGATGGCGATCTGCCCCTTGACGCGCGCGATCGCGTCATTGAGCGCGTCGACCAGCGGCGCAAGCTCGCTCTGCACCGCGCCTGACGGGAACGGCGTCAGCGCTTCGGAATCGCGCTCGCGCACGTGGTCGCGCAGGGCGATGAGCGGCGCGAGGCCGCGCCTCAGCCCGAACAGCGCGAGCGCGCCCGCAAGCAGCACCATGATGGCTTGCTGGGTCGCGCCCTCGCGCCACAGTTCGCCGACGATCCGATCTTCCTCGCGCAGCGTCGCGCCGACGATGATCAGCGCCGCGCCGTTGTCGCCAAACGAGGTCAGCGGCTGCGCCAGCGCGACGGCGCGAACATCCTGCGTGCGAAAGCGGGCGTTGAAATACACCGGGTCGCGCGGATCGACCGGGTTCGGCGGCGCCTCGACGTCGGGATAGCCGGCGATCAGCGAACCGTCGGGCGCGCGGATCTGATACAGCGCCCGATCGCGCCCGACGGAAACGAAAATCTCCAAGGCTGAAGGCGGTATGATGGCTTCGACCTTGCCGTCCTCTTCATGCACTTGCTCGGCAAGCACCCGCGCGGCGGCGAGCAGCAGGCGATCAGTGATGACGCCCGCCGTGCGGCGCGCGTTCCAATAGGCGTTGTAAGCGTTGAACGCGACCATCAGCAGCAACGGAACTAGCAACCATGCCAGCAGTTGCGCCCGCAGACTGCGCCTAATGTCCATCGACGCGCCTCAGCATGTAGCCAAGGCCGCGCAGCGTCGCGATGCCAACGCCGCTGCCTTCCAGCTTCTTGCGCACGCGGTGCACATAGATTTCGACCGCGTTCGGGTTGGCTTCATCGTCCATGCCGAAAACGCTTTCCGCCAAGGCGCCTTTTCGCGTGGTGCGCCCGCTATCGCGCATCAAGCGCTCAAGCACGGCATGTTCGCGCGGCGTCAAAGCGAGAGCTGCGCCATTCAGCGCAAAACTGCGGGCCGTGCTGTCGAAAACCAGCGGGCCAAATTCCAGCGCCGGCGTCTTGGCGCCCGAACCGCGCCGCAGTTGAGCGCGTATGCGCGCTTCAAGCTCGGTGATCTCAAACGGTTTGACGAGGTAATCGTCAGCGCCGCCGTCGAGGCCCGCGACCCGGCTGGCGACGCTGTCCTGCGCCGTGAGAATGATCACCGGCGTCGTCATACCGCGCTTGCGCAATCGCTTGAGCACTTCCAGACCGTTGATCCGCGGCAACTCGAGATCGAGAATCGCCAGCGCGTAATCCTGCGTCGCCAAGGCCTCGTCCGCCTCCTCGCCGTCGTGAACGCAGTCGATCACATAACGGTCGCGCCGCAGCAGCCTAGCGAGCCAGTCCGACAATTCGCGATTATCCTCGGCCAGCAGGATGCGCATTTCTCTCCCGAAGCGGTCTTTCGAGGCAACTTTAGCCTCTGCCATCCGGCGCGTCGACTGAAAGGCCAATGAAAGGTTGCCGTGTTAGAACCCCATTCGATGCTCCTTTGATGCCGACCGGCAAATGGCGGAACCGGCAAAAGCGGGCGCGGGGAAACAGCCAGGAGAGTCTTTATGTTAAGAAATTCGCTTTTGCAGACCGCCGCGATTGTCGTGGCGCTTGCCACGCCCAGCGTCGCCTTCGCCGACAAGATCAGCCTCATGGTTGGCGGCTACGAAAAGCACATCTATCTCCCCGCCAAACTCACTGAGTCCCTCGGCTATTTCAAGGATGAGGGGCTCGACGTCGAGCTGTTGAACGAGCCGTCCGGCGTCGACGCGGAAGACGAAATGCTTGCCGGCGCCGTACAGGGCGTCGTCGGCTTCTACGATCACTGCATCGACCTGCAGGGCAAGGGCAAGACCGTCGAATCCATCGTTCAATTCAGCCAGGCGCCGGGCGAAGTGGAGCTCGTTTCGACCAAGCATCCCGAGATCAAGTCGGTCGTCGACTTCAAGGGCCACAGCGTCGGCGTCACCGGGCTCGGCTCTTCCACCAACTTCCTCACCATGTATCTTGAGGTCAAGAACGGCCTGCAGATCAGCGACGTGACATCAGTCCCCGTGGGCGCCGGGACGACGTTCATCGCCGCCATGCAGCAGGACAAGATCCAGGCCGGCATGACCACCGAGCCGACGATCTCGCGCCTGCTCAAGTCGGGCGATGCGGCGGTGCTCGTCGACATGCGCACGATCGAGAAGACCAAGGCGGCGCTCGGCGGCACCTATCCCGCCGCCAGCCTCTATATGGAGACTTCCTACGTCGAGAAGCATAAGCCCGAAGTGCAAAAGCTCGCCAACGCCTTCGTCAAGACGATGAAGTTCATCAACACGCATAGCGCCGAGGAAATAGCCGACAAAATGCCGAAGGAATTTTATGTCGGCGACAAGGACCTGTATGTGAAGGGCCTCGCCGAGGGCAAAGGCATGTTCACGGCGGACGGCAAAATGCCCGCTGGCGGGCCCGAGACCGTTCTCGCCGTGCTCTCGACGTTCTCGAAGAACCTGAAGGGCAAGACGATCGATCTGTCGAAGACCTACACGACGGAATTCGTCGACGCCGCGAAGTAATTGGCGTTACCCCCTCTCCCGCTCGCGGGAGAGGGCCGGGGTGAGGGCCGTCGCCAAGAACCCTCATCCGGCGCTGCACGCCACCTTCTCCCCGCAGGCGGGGCGAAGGGACCGGCCACTCTTGTGCATTCGAGGCCCCTATGTCCGCACCCGCAATCGAACTTATCAATGTCGGCCGGCGTTTCCTGACCCCGGATGGTAAATCGATGACGGCGCTGCGCGATTTCAGCATGAGCGTCGATCGCGGCGAATTCGCCTGCGTCGTCGGCCCAACCGGCTGCGGCAAATCGACGACGCTCAATCTTGTGACGGGCCTTGCCAAACCCTCCAGTGGCGAGGTGCGCCTGATGGGCGGTCCCGTCAACGGCATCGACCCGCGCGTCGGCTTCGTCTTCCAGGCCGACGCCCTGTTCCCGTGGCGCAGCGTCCTCGACAACGTCGTCGCCGGGCCGCTGTTTCGCGGCAAGCCGAAACAACAGAGCTACGACAAGGCGCGATCCTGGGTGGCGCGCGTCGGTCTTGGACCATTTGAAAATCATTATCCGCATCAACTATCGGGCGGCATGCGCAAGCGCGTCGCGCTGGCGCAGACCTTCATCAACGAGCCTGAAATCCTGCTGATGGACGAGCCGTTCTCGGCGCTCGACGTGCAGACGCGCGTGCTGATGCAGGACGAGCTGCTGAAATTGTGGTCGGACGCCAAGGCGTCGGTGGTGTTTGTCACGCACGATCTCGAGGAAGCGATCGCGCTTGCCGACAAGGTCTATGTGCTGACGGCGGGGCCCGCGACAGTCAAGGCGGTCTACCACATCGACATCCCCCGCCCGCGCATCAGCTCGGAAATTCGCTACGACCCACATTTTATCGACATCTCGCGCACGATCTGGAACGACCTCCGGGAAGAGGTTCAGATCAGCCACAATCGCGCCCAGGCCGCGTGAAGGAGGATGTCATGACGCTCGTCACTCAGTCGCAGCCGCGGACCAACGCGCCCACCGCCTATCGCGCCGGCACCAGCGATGCGGAAATCGAGGCCGCCGCGGCGGTCGCGATCAAACGGCGCAAGAATCTCGTGCTGTTCTGGCGCATCGCCATTCTTGTCATCATCCTGGGCTGCTGGGAGCTGTTCTCGCGCTCCGGCCCGCTGCTCGACTCGCTGCTCGGCCCGCACGCCGACGGCGCGCGCAAGAGCCTCATCGATCCCTTCTTCTTTTCCAGCCCGAGCCTGATCGTCGCGCGGATCTACGAGTGGATCACCGAGGGCACTGAACTTGGCTCGTTGTGGTATCAGATCTGGGTCACGTTCGAGGAAGCGGTGCTGGGCTTTCTCGCCGGCTCGATCGCCGGGATTCTGGCCGGCATCGCGCTCGGCCGCAACAGGTTCGCCGCCGATGTGTTCTCGATCTACATCAAAATCGCCAACGCCATTCCGCGCGTCGTGCTGGCGCCGATCTTCATCATCGCGTTCGGCTTCGGCATAATGTCGAAGATCGCTGTGGCGTTCGTCATGGTGTTCTTCGTCGTCTTCGCCAACGCCTTCCAAGGCGTGCGCGAGGCCGATCGCGCGATGATCGCCAACGCGCAGATCCTTGGCGCTTCTCCGTGGCAGGTGACGCGCTCGGTCATCATCCCCTCGGCGATGAGCTGGATTTTCGCCTCGCTCCACGTCAGCTTCGGCTTCGCTATTGTCGGCGCGGTGGTGGGAGAGCTGCTTGGCTCGCGCGCCGGCATCGGCCAGCTTATCGCGGTGGCGCAGGGATCGTTCGATCCCGCAGGCGTGTTCGCCGGCATGATCGTGCTGCTGATCGTCGCCATCGCCGCCGACTCTGGCATGTCGGCGATCGAGAACAAACTGGTCAAATGGCGCCCGGCGCCGTTCAGCGAGCAGTAACAGCGCGCATTACTGCACGCTGGCCGGCTCCTTCTGCTCGTGCTTTCCGGCCGCCTTGCTCTTCTTGGCGGCCGCCTCAGGGGTCGGCGCCGCGTGCGGCGCGCACCAGCCCGGCAGATAGTTGGCGTCCGAGGCGACTGCGATTTTGCGCGCCACAGCGAGCGAGGCCTCGAAGTCTTTTTCGATCGCCTTGGTCTTGATGCGCGCGCGCAGGAAATCGGCCCAGAGAAATTCCGCATAGGGCGTCGAGTCCTTGGCAAAGCCGCCTATGTTGCGCAGCTCGCCCGCCAGCGAGCGATATGGGTCGTCCTTCATTCCCTTGACGGTCTTGGGCAAGTCGACATGATCTCGACGGCGTCCCTTGGCGTCGTACGGATGCGTCCAGCCGCGAAAATCCATGACGTTCCAGAACAGGTCGGGATCGACGCCGCTCATATCCGCCACAACGGTTACAAACACGCTTTCGACGCCTTGATCGTGCAACGCGCGGGCGAGGTGATGGTGATCGATGAGGTGGGGAACCTTGCCCGGCCCCATGATGACCGGCACCATATGGGCGGTGAGGAACGCGCTGAGTTTTTTGGGGTCGTGCTTGCTCCAGTTCTTGCGCTTGATTTCGACCTCGCGCATGCCAAGCGTGATCTGAGTTGGCCTCAGGCTCAAAATCGGTGTGGCCTGAAGAACGGGCTCGGGCACGTGGGACAATTAATTTCTCCGAAAATTCGTTGTTGATAGGCGTCGATAAACTGTCGCACTAAGGTGGGGCGGTCAACCTGGGCGCGGGGATTTCCAAAATTTCCTCGCATTGCAGCGCAGCGAACATTTGACCCTCTTGCTCAAATCATGTTCTGTCGCGGCCCTGCCAATGCGCCGGTTCGGCGCTCGAATCTGCACCCTGCATAAAGAAGAGTCCATGCGGCCCGAACGTTACAATTTCCGCGAAGCGGAACAAAAATGGCAAAAGACCTGGGCCGAGCGGGCGACATTCGAGACGCGCGGCGACGATCCGCGCGCCAAATATTATGTGCTCGAAATGTTCCCCTATCCCTCGGGGCGCATTCACATGGGCCATGTCCGCAATTACGCGATGGGCGATGTCGTCGCCCGCTACAAACGCGCCCGCGGCTTCAGCGTGCTGCACCCGATGGGTTGGGACGCATTCGGCCTGCCGGCGGAAAACGCGGCGCGCCAGCAGGGCTCGCACCCGGCCAAATGGACTTATGCCAACATCGATACGATGCGCGGCCAGCTCAAATCGATGGGCCTGTCGCTCGACTGGTCGCGCGAAGTCGCGACCTGCGATCCCAGCTACTACCGCCATCAGCAGAAACTGTTCCTGGATTTTCTCGGCGCCGGCCTTGTCGCGCGCAAGAAATCCAAGGTCAACTGGGACCCGGTCGACAACACTGTCCTCGCCAACGAGCAGGTCGTCGACGGGCGCGGCTGGCGCTCGGGCGCGCTGGTCGAGCAACGCGAACTGACGCAATGGTTTTTGAAGATCAGCGATTACTCGCAGGAGTTGCTGAATGCGATCGACGGGCTCGATCGCTGGCCGGAGAAAGTGCGCCTGATGCAGCGCAACTGGATCGGCAAGTCCGAGGGGATGCTGGTTCGCTTCGCCCTAGACGGCAAGACGCCGGCGCCCGCCAGTCTTGCGCCGGAAATCGAAGTTTATACGACGCGGCCCGACACGCTGTTTGGCGCGAAATTTATTGCCATTGCGCCGGATCATCCGCTGGCCAGCGCGCTCGCCGCGCACAATCCCGCGCTGCACGCCTTTGTCGAAGAGTGCAGGCGCTTGGGCACGTCGGTCGCGGCGATCGAGACGGCGGAAAAGAAAGGCTACGACACCGGCCTGCGCGTCACTCACCCGTTCGACGCCGACTGGCGCCTGCCGGTCTATGTCGCCAATTTCGTGTTGATGGATTATGGCACGGGCGCGATTTTCGGCTGTCCGGCGCACGACCAGCGCGACCTCGATTTCGTCAACGTCTATGGCCTTGGCGCGACGCCGGTCGTGGCGCCCACAGGCATCGATCCGGCGACCCTTGTCATCGACAAGGTCGCCTTCGACGGCGATGGAGTAATGATCAATTCGCGCTTTCTCAATGGTATGAGCGTCGAGGCGGCCAAGCAGGAAGTCGCGCGAAGGCTTGAGGCGCAATCGCTGGGCAATCGCCCGCAGGGCAAGCGGCAGACTAACTTCAAGCTGCGCGACTGGGGCATTTCGCGCCAGCGCTATTGGGGTTGTCCAATCCCGGTGATCCATTGCGACGCCTGCGGCATCGTGCCGGTCCCCGCCGCCGACCTGCCGGTGACGTTGCCTGATGACGTGACGTTCGACGCGCCTGGCAATCCTCTCGACCGCCATCCCACGTGGAAGCATGTCGCTTGCCCGCAATGCGGCGCCCCGGCGCGGCGCGAGACCGACACGATGGACACGTTCGTCGATTCCTCTTGGTATTTCGCCCGTTTCACCGATCCGAAAAATACGTTAGCACCGACGACTCCGGCGATGGCCAATCACTGGCTGCCTGTGGATCAATATATCGGCGGCATCGAGCATGCGATCCTGCATCTGCTGTATTCGCGCTTCTTCACCCGCGCGATGCACCGCACCGGCCATCTCGATCTTGACGAACCGTTCGCTGGCATGTTCACGCAGGGCATGGTGGTGCACGAGACCTATCGCGACGCCGAGGGACGCTGGATCGCGCCGTCGGAACTGCGCATCGAGGCGAGCGTGGAGGGACGCCGCGCCTTGCTGCTCGAAGGCGGCGGCGAAGTCGAGATCGGCCCGATCGAGAAGATGTCGAAATCGAAACGCAACACCGTCGATCCCGACGAGATCATCGCCACCTACGGCGCCGACACCGCGCGCTGGTTTATGCTCTCCGACTCGCCGCCCGAGCGCGACGTGATCTGGACCGAGGCAGGCGTGCAGGGCGCGTTCAAGCAGACGCAGCGCCTGTGGCGCCTCACCACCGAGATGGAGCGCATTGTCGGCCCGTCACGCCCCCTAAAACCCGCGAGCTTTTCCGAACGCGCGGCAAATATCCGCCGCAGCGCGCATGCCGCTCTAGTCAAGGTCGAGGACGATGTCGAGCGGCTGCGCTTCAACGTCTGCATCGCCAGTATCTATGAACTCGCCAATTTTCTCTCCGGCGAAGTCGGCGCGATCGAACAAAGCGAAGTCGCCGACGACATCCGGTTTGCCTTCGCCGAGGCTGGCGACATACTTGTGCATCTGTTCGCGCCGATGATGCCGCATCTGGCGGAGGAATGCTGGGCCGCTCTCGGCCACGAGACGTTGGTGTCGCAAAGCGCGTGGCCGCCGGTGGACCGCGCGCTGATCGTCTCGACGCAAGTGACCATGCCGGTGCAGGTCAACGGCCGCAAGCGCGGCGACGTCACCGTGCCGCGCGACGCCGACGCTAAAACCGTCGAAGCCGCCGCTTTGGCGCTCGACGCGGTGATCCGGGCGTTGGATAATAAGGCGCCGAAGAAAGTGGTCGTCGTCCCCAACAGGATCGTCAATGTCGTCATCTGAGCGAGCCCGCGTTTTCGCCGCGCTGGCGCTCAGCCTGAGCGTCGCCGGTTGTT
>JAYUFK010000286.1:0-10611 GCA_043739325.1 Methylocapsa sp.
GGTTCGACTCGTGCGCGCCAATCTGATGCATCGAAAAGACGTCTATCGCCTGCGCCAAAACGCTCCGCCCCCGCCCTTCGACTCTCGACAACTCCAACAAAACTTGGCAATGACATGAACCGGACAGTCGTGGGACAAGCCCGGCCATGACGGCGATGCTGGCCGTACCGATAGCTTTCTATCACGCCGTTGCCGTCGGCAACCTCTGAGCCCCCTGGCGCTCCAGCATCCAGCCGGGATATTCGGGTTTGGGCGCGCTGACCTTGTCGAGCGCCGCGACATCGCTAGCGGTCAGCGTCACTTTCGTCGCGGCGAGATTGTCGTCGAGCTGCTCGATCGTCTTGGCGCCGACGATGACGCTCATCACGCCGCGCCGTTGCAACAGCCACGCCAGCGCGATCCGCGCGACGGACACGCCATGCGCGGCGGCGATTGGCTCCATCGCCGCAACGATGTCGAGCGCATGCTCGCGCTCGACCGGCGGGAAGTCGAAGGCAATGCGACGCGCATCGTCGGGCGCCGGTTTCGAGCGTGAAAACTTGCCCGACAGCAGCCCGCCGGCCAGCGGGCTCCAGACCATCACGCCGAGACCCTGATCTTCCACCAGCGGAATGATTTCGCGCTCGAGATCGCGGCCCGCGATCGTGTAATACGACTGAACCGTCTCGAAACGCGCATAGCCGCGATGATGGGATATGCCGAGCGCCTTCATGATGTGCCACGCCGCCACGTTTGAACAGCCGATGGTGCGCACGAGTCCGCGCGAGACGAGATCGTCGAGCGCGCGCATTGTCTTCTCGATCGGCGTCGCCGCATCGAAGCCGTGGATCTGATAGAGATCGACGTATTCAAGCCCAAGCCGTTTCAGGCTGCCGGCGATCTGGTCCATGATATGGCCGCGCGACAGGCCAACGGCGTTCGGCCCCGGACCAGTGCGCCCGCGCACTTTCGTCGCGATGATGACGTCCTCGCGCTTGACCGCGAGATCGCGCAGCGCTTGACCGAGCATCGCTTCGGATTGACCCTCTGAATAGACATCGGCGGTATCGATGAAATTGACGCCAGCTTCGAGAGCCCGCTTGACCAACCCGTTCGCCCCCGCCTGTTCGACAGTCCCGATACTGCGCCAGAAACCTGAACCACCGGAAAAGGTCATGGTTCCCAGGCAGATTTCCGAGACAAACTGGCCGGTGCGGCCCAACGGATGATATTTCATGGCAACTTCCTTCCGCGTGGCAAGCCCGCTCCGCTATCGGCGACTTCGCGCCGTCGGGCGACGGCTTCGCTTGCGCGCGGGTGATCTACGCACGCTCGCCCGGCGCTGCAACCAACGAAATTGTTATCGCTGAGTTCAGCCTGCTATTGCGGCAGCGGCAGACCCGACGGCGCGGCGGCGGGCGTCGGCGCGGCAGGCGCTGACGCGGAAGAAGCCGACGACGCGGGCGGCAATGGCAATGAACTGGCGGCCTGACGCGGCGCGGACGGCGACGCGGCTTGCATGTGTTGCAGCGGCGCGAGCAGCGCATTGGCGCCCGACGCGTTGGCCTTCTCGCCCTCGCCAGGGAACGGCACCAAAACGCCCCGCCCCGCCAGCGGCGAAACGTTTACGGGTTCGTATATGTCGCGATCCGCGGCGCGCGTGTGACGATGACGCGCCTGGCCGTGATGGCGCTTGCGATGTTTCGTGTGTCGGACCGCGATGTCTTCGTTCACAGCGACGCGCTTGTGAATCACAACGCCCATCTCGGGGTCGACATTGCCAAAATAGAAGCTGCGCGGTACGCCGGTCGAGGACAGCGAATCCGCGCCGATCATCGGACGCGGCCCATAGGACGTGTCGACATAGGGCGTGCTGGAACCGGGAGCGTAGACAGCCATCTGGTGAATGAGTTCGACAAGTTCGCTCTCGCCCATGCCCTGCTTGCACAGACGCACGCGCACCGACGTCGGCGCCTTAGCGGTCGAGGCTTCAGCCGCTTGCGCCTCCAGATTGGCAATGAAGCGGGTCGGTTGGCCGGGCGCCCATTGCCACGCATAGATGCAGGTGACGCCGCCGTAGGCATGCCCGGTGGCATAACCGAACGGGCCGAAATCGTTGCGCACCCAGTATTGCGAGATCGCCATCGCGATCCCCGGGAAATTGTCGTCAAGCTCCTTGGCGATCAGCTCCTCGGTCGGCTTGGGAATATTGTAATCCGGCGCGCCAGGCAGCGGCTGATCGAGATCGACGGTGACGACGATGCGGTTTTCGCCGCCGGTCGCCGGATCGCCGCGCAAGACAATCTTTTGCTGAATCGGCCCCTGCACGTTGGATTGCAGCACCGCGATCTGCTCGCCGGCGGCCGCCGGCAATTGCGCCATGGGGCGGGCGGAGGGGACCATGTCTGTCGTCGCCTCGAACGCGGCGCGATTGTCGCTCGGCATCCGCGAGCAAGCGCTCATCGCGCAACAAGCCGTCAACAACGCCTGCAACACAACGAAACGACGCATGACAAACCCCGAACTAATGCACCGCGGTGGTTACTGATACCGCGGCATTCGTTTGCGAAGTGGAAAGTTGCGCGTCGATGCTCCTAAATATTTTCGCCGCTTCCTCGCCACGCCCGATATTCTTGAGAGACCAGGCGCGCAGCGACATAAGATCGCGCGTTTCGGGAGCGAATTGCGCGCGCCGGTCGAGCAGCTCGATCGTCTCGACATAGCGCTTGCCTTCGTAGGCGCCGTAAGCGCGGCGCGATAGAACTTCGACGCCGATCGCGTGGCGGCGCTCGGGCGAAAGCTCCGCTTCGCCGGCGGCGGCCACCGCAGGCTGCGTCTGGTTGTTCTGCAACAGGGCGAGCGATTTTCCGTAAGCGGCGTCTTCGCGCGCCTTGCCGTGCGACCCGGCGAGCGCGCGGTCGAATGCAATCGCGGCTTCCTGCGAGCGCGCCAGCCCGAGGAGGCACCAGCCCTGCATCTGCTCGTCGCTCGCGCTCAACGCGCCATCGCTCGCCTTCGCTTCGGCGGTCTTGACGCAGCCAATATAGTCCTTGTTGTGCAGGGCCGTCGCCAATGCGCCGCCGCCGCTCGATCTGGGCGCGCTCGCGTGCTTCTTGTGGACGCGCGGTTCGTCTATCGGCTCGTCAACGCCGAGGTCCGCTTGCGGCGCGGATTCAAACGCCGCGCGGCGCTCGTTATTGCGCGGCATCCGGCCGGACGCCAGGTCGGCGATCTTGCCATAGCGATCGCGGTAGGCCGTGATCGTCTGGAAATAGGCCGTGCGATCGCGCAGCAGCCGGTAGGCAAACGCCAGCCCCAGCGCGCTGTCCTCGCTCGGCTCCCAGGCCATCGCCCGCTCGAACCACGCAACCGCAGCGCGACCCTGTTTGGCGTTGTACGAATACCAGCCCAGCGCCTGCGCGCCGTTGGCGGAATTCTTTGCGCTCACCAGCGTAGCGAAGCGGCGCATCTCGTCGTCGCTCGGAGGCAGCGGCGGATTGCGCGTCAGCCGGTCGGCGATGATCTCGATATAGAGCGAGCGCATTTCGTCGCTGCGCCCGGCCCAGGAATATGCTAGCGCCTGCGCTTCGTCGAAGCGGCTCAGATTGCGCAGCGCGATCGTCAGGCCTTCCGCCAGTTTGGCGTCGCCGACGCCGTCGGGCGACCACGCCATTGCCGCCTTGAACCATGCCGCGGCGGTGACCCAGTCTTTCGCATTGATGCGCTGCCAGGCGAGCGCCTGCGCGCCGACAACGGATTTGACCTCGGCGAAGGCGGCGCTGGCGCGCACCAGCACTTCCGGCGCGATCTCGACGCCGCTCGCCTGCGCGTTGGCAAGCGCGTCAATGACCGCGCCGATGAAGATCGGCTTCATCGCCGCGATGTGCTCACTCCACTGATAGCTGAAAGTCAGCAGGTCGGCGGTCTTGCCGAGGCTATGCAGCGTCAGGGCGAACCCGTCCAACGCCTTGTCGTCGGGCTTGTTGTCTGGCGCCCAGACGATGGCCTGCTTGAACCATTGCATCGCCGTCGCGAAATCCTTGCGCTGATAGGCGATCCATCCAAACGCCGCGGCGCCGTCGGCGGACTTCGAAGCGCTGATGGCGCTCGCCAACGCCAACAGTTTGGTGGAGCGCGCCGGCGTTGCCGGATCGAGCGTGGCGGCTTCCTCCATCCCGACCTGAATGAACAGCGGTTTCAGATCCGGTATCTTGTCGCGCCACGCTGTGACCACATTGAGTGCTTCGGCGAAGTGCTTGGCGCCGCGCAGCGACAGCACATAGGCTTCGACGATCTTGCCATCCGGCGCTGCTTTTGGATCGCTCGCGGACCAGTCGAGCGAGGCCTTGAACCATTCGGCCGCGGCGGTGAAATCCTGCCGCGCAAAACCGCGCCACCCCAAGGCCTGGGCGCCGCGCGTCGAGTGATCGGCGTTGATCACCGACGCATAGCGCTCAAGCCATTCCGCCGAAATCGGATCGCCGCCCTGGCGGACAAGCTCCGTGATCGCGATCTCGATGAACAAGGCGCGCAGCCCCGGCCAGCGATCGCGCCATTCCCACGCGATCGCCTGCGCTTCCTGAATGCGGCCCAGCGCCCGCAACGTCATCGCATAGCCTTCAATCGTGTTGGCGAGGCCCTCAAGCGTATTGACGTAAACATCGGTCGTCTTGCCGATCATGGTCGACGTGTTGGGATAAGCGCGCGGCGTTGGCTGATAATCCTCGCGCCGCAACGCCAGCTTGGCGAGAATCGCGACGTATTTCTCGACCGGATTGGTCAGCTTGATCTGCGCGTCGTTCTTGATCGGCGGCCACCAGTCCAAAGCATTCTTGAACCACTTCGCCGCTTCGGCATTCTCGTGGCGCTCGTAGCGATACCAGCCGAGCGCCTGCGCACCGAGCGCCGAATGAATCGGTTCGATCGTCGCCATGAACTGCGTAACCCGCGTCTCCGGCATCGGCTCGGGCGGATTATCGCGCGAGAGCGCCGCCACCACGACGTCGACATAGAGCTTCTTCATCGCCGCGACCTTTTCGATCCACGGCCACGCAATCGCCTCCGCCTCGGCAAGTCGCCCGACGGCCCGCAGCGTCAGCGCGTAGCCCTCGTTCATCTTGGCGTCGCCAATGCCATCGCTCGACCAGATCGTCGCCAGCCGGAACCAGTCGACGCCATAGCCGCAACTCGCGTCGCCATAACGGCGCCAGCCTAGCGCCTGCGCGCCGACAGAAGATTTGTCCGCCAGAACGAGCTGCGAGAAGCGGTTCATCCGCTCCTCGTCCATGGCGACCTTGGGCCATTCGCGCGTCAGTTCCTCGACGACGATCTTCACATACAGCGCCCGAAGGTCCGCAGAGCGATCGCGCCAGGCGTAGGCGACGTCCTCGGCTTCGTTGAACCGGCCAATATTGCGTAGCGCCTGCGCCAGCCCTTCGTTCATCTTGGCGTCGCCCTGATGATCCGCCGACCAGTCGATCGCGAAGCGGAACCATCCCGCGGCATAGCCGCAATTGGCCTGATGCAGATGGAACCAGCCGAGCGCCTGCGCGCCCTCGGGCGCATGATCCTGACGCACGAGATGCGCGAACCGCTCGATGCGCGCGTCGGAAACCTTGTCGCGCAAATCGTCGCGCGACAGCTCGATCACCATCACGCCGAAATACGCGCCGCGCAGATCATTCGACTGATCGCGCCATTGCCACGCCACTTCTTCGGCTTCGTCGAGACGCCCGGCGCCCTTCAGCGCCAGCGCATAGCCCTCGTTGATCTTGGCGTCGCCTTTGCCGTTCGGCGACCAGGCGATCGCCTTGGTGAACCAGTCGATCGAAAGGTTCCAGTCGTTCGAGCGATAGCTCAGCCAGCCCAGATTCTGCGCGCCTACGACAGAGCGATCCGCCAGAACGAATTGCGCGAAGCGCTCCATCCGATCGGCCGGAATTTGCGGCGGCGGATCGGTCTTGTTGATCTCCTCGACGAAGACCTGAACGTAGAGCCCGCGCAAGATTTCGCCTTCGTCGCGCCAGGCATAGGCGATGTCCTCCGCCTCCGGATGGCGGCTGAGGTTTTTCAGCGCCAGAACATAGCCCTCGACCATCTTGGGCGCGACCTTGGCCAGCTTGGGATCGTCGGAGACTTTCAGCGGATCGACGTTGGCCCAGTCGAGTCCGGTCTTGAACCACGTCGCGGCGACGCTCCAGTCGTGCTTGTTTGCCGCGTGCCAGGCCAGCGCTTGCGCGCCATCGAGGGATTGATCCGATATGACGACCGTCTCGAAAGTCTCGATTGCCGCATCGGGAATCGCCGGCGCGGGATCGGCGCGCGTCAGCAACTCAACCATGCCGCCAACATAGAGTTGGTGCATGTCGGGCGAAGCGTCGCGCCACTCGTAAGCAAATGTAGCGAATTCGCCGATTTGCCCGAGGCTGCGCAGCGTCAGCGCCAGACCCTCGAGCGTCTTGGGATCGGGCTGCGGCTCCTTGGTCCAGACGATCGCCTGCCGGAACCATTTCAACGCGCGCGCATAGTCCTTCTGCTGATACGCCATCCAGCCGATCGCCGAGGCGCCGTCAAACGATTGCGACTCGGTGATCGCGGCTTCCATCTGCGCGAATTTCTCGGCCGAAACTTTCGCGCCCTTGCCGGAATTCTGGATTTCAACCAGCGCCGTCTCGAAGTACAACGGCCGCAACGCCGGTATCTTGTCGCGCCATGCGCTGACGACATCGAGCGCATCTGAGAAACGCTTGGCGCCGCGCAGCGACAGCACGTAGGCTTCGACGATCTTTGGATCGGGCGTCGCGTTGGGATCGGCGGCGACCCAGTCGAGCGAGGCCTTGAACCATTCGGCTGCGGCGGCAAAATCCTTGCGCGCATAACCGTACCAGCCCAACGCCTGCGCGCCGGCGATCGAGCGATCGGCGTTGATCACCGCGGCGTAGCGCTCAAGCCGTTCCGCCGAAATCGCCTCGCCGCCCGGGCGGCCTAGTTCGGATATCGCGACCTCCAGGAACAAGGCTCGCAGCGACGCCCAGCGATCACGCCAATCCCACGCGATCGCCTCCGCTTCGCCGATGCGCCCCAAAGTGCGCAGCGCCAGTGCATAGCCCTGTGTCGTCTTCGCCAACCCCTCGAGCGTGTCGACATAGAGTGCGAGCGCCTTGCCGATTTGCGTCGACGTATTGGGGTAGGCGCGCGGCGTTGGACGATAGGCCTCGTGCGTCATCGCCAGCTTGGCCAGAATCGCGACATAACCATCGGCCGGACTGGCCAGTTTCTGTTGCGGGTCGTTCTTGATTTGCGGCCACCAGTCCAGCGCGTTCTTGAACCACTTGGCGGCTTCCGCGTCTTCATGACGCTCGTAGCGATACCAGCCCAGTGCCTGTGCGCCGAGCGCCGAACGGGACGGCTCGATCGTCGCGACAAACTGCGCGATGCGCGCCTCCGCCATCGGTTCGGGCGGATTGTCGCGAGCAAGGTCGTCAACAACGAGGTCGATGTAGAGTTTCTTCATCGCCGCGACTTTGTCAATCCACGGCCACGCAATGGCTTCCGCCTCGTTCAGCCGCCCCACGCCGCGCAGCATCAGGGCATAGCCTTCATTCATCTTGGCGTCGCCGACGCCATCGTTTGACCAAGACGTCGCTAGCCGCGACCATTCGACGCCGTAACCGCAGCCGGGCTCGCCAAACCGGCGCCATGCCAGAGCCTGCGCGCCAACAGAAGACTTATCGGCGAGAACGATCTGCGCGAAGCGGTTCATCCGCTCTTCTTTCATCGCGATCCTCGGCCACTCGCGCGTCAGTTCATCCGCGACCACCTTGATGTAAAGCGCGCGCAAGTCGGGCGAGCGTTCCCGCCAGGCCCAGGCGACGTCCTCGGCTTCGCCGAAGCGGCCGACGGCGCGCAGCGCCTGCGCCAGACCTTCCTTCATTTTAGCGTCGCCCTGATGATCCGCCGTCCAGGCGATCGCCTGACGGAACCATCCGACGGCATAGCCGCAATCGACCTGTTGCAGGCGATACCAGCCTAACGCCTGCGCGCCCTCTGAAGAGCGATCCTGCCGCACCAGACGCGCGAACCGCTCGACGCGCATCTCCGAAACCTTGCCGCGCAAATCGTCGCGCGAAAGCTGAATGACCATCACGCCGATATAAGCGCTGCGCAGATCCTTTGATTGATCGCGCCACGCCCACGCCACATCCTCGGCTTCCGCGAGACGCCCGGCGCCCTTCAGCGCGAGCGCGTAGCCTTCGTTGATCTTGGCATCGCCCTTGCCGTTCGCCGACCACGCAATCGCCTTGCCAAACCAGTCGATCGACTGGTTCCAGTCGTTCGAGCGATAGCTCAGCCAACCAAGATTCTGGGCTCCATTGACAGAATGGTCCGCCAACACCGCTTGCGCATAATGGTCGATCCGCTCGGTCGACAGCGCAACGGTCTTTTCCGTCTGGTTGAGGATTTCGGTTACGACCGCGATGAACAAACCGCGCAGCGCAAGATTTTCCTGCCGCCAGACGTCGGCGATGTCGAGCGCCTCGTCGAATCGCCCCAGGTTGTCCAACGCAATGACATAACCTTCGATCGCCTTTGCGAGTTCCTGCCTGTCGTCATTGCCGGCTGGCGGCGTATGGGCGTCGATGCCCTTCCAATCCAGCGCGCTCTTGAACCAGAGCGCCGAATTGTCCCAATCCTTGCGGTTCTGGTGATACCAGGCGAGCGCTTGCGCGCCGCTGAACGAACGATCGGGGGCGACCACCGAGATGAAATCGTCGAGCGCGGCGTCCGGCACGGAGGGCGGAGGATCGGCGCGCGTCAGCAGTTCGATCATCGCCCCGACGTAGAGATCGCGCATTGCCTTGGACGCGTTGCGCCATTCCCACGCGAACTTGCGCGCTTCGTCAGCGCGGCCAAGCTTGGTCAACGCCAGCGCATGGCCCTCGGCAAACTTCTCGTCTTCGTCACGGCTGGACGGCTGAACCGCGGGCAGCCCCAGCGTGAACCATCGATCGGCCTGGGCATATTTGCCGCGTCCAAATTCGTACCAGCCGGCTAGCGCCAGATCGCTCTTTTCGCGGGTTCGGTCGATGTCCGCGAAGAGGTCGCTCAGCGCGTCTTCCTCGATGACTTCCCTGGATCTGCCCGCGTTGACGGCGCCGATGCGGGCGCGCGTTAGGTCATTCTTCACCGCGTCAAATTCGCCCGCCCCGTCACTGGATTTCACGCCGAGCGCGATAAGCGATTTGACCTCATCGACTGAAAATAGCGCGATCGATTTGCGCACAGTGGCGAGGCGTTCTTCATGATCCGTGCATGTCGCGATAATCGCGTGGTAGACCTCAAACGCCCGCGTGGCGGCGCCGATGCCGATAAACGCTTCCGCGACGCGCCAGTCGGCATCGATATAGGCGCAGTGGAGGACGGAAGGCTGACTGTTGGCGATCTCCAGCGCGTCATTCCAGGCATGGACGTTTGACGCCTTGACCAGGCGGTCAACCGCTTCCTTGCGCTCGATCTTGGCGACCAGATCGCGCGAGGGTTTCCATCCCGGCTCTCCCTTCATGCGCAACGCGATGCCGGCATGCAGTTCTTCCATGCGGTCGGCGGCGAACAAGTCCCAGAATGGCTGTTCGTCATTGCCAGCGCCGCCCGACGAATAGATGTTGGTCGGCACGAGCCAATTCGGATAGAGCGCTTTCAGGCGGCGTATCTCGGCTTCCACGCGCGCGACATTGTGCAACGACGCGTAATAGCGGAGCGCGGTTTCATCGACCTTTTGCTCGGCCAGCGAGCGCGAAAACAGCGAGCCGAACAGCGGTCCCTGGTAGATTTTCGGGTATAGCGAGGTTTTCGTCGCCTTGCTGTCGACAAGCGTCGGCGAAGGTTCATCATCCGGGACAAACAGCCGGTTCCGGGTCGGCGCGGCGTCCTCGGAAATCAGGCCGCCGTACGGCCGGACAACCGAGTCCTGCGCGTGAGACGGCGCAATGAATGCGCCGGCGCACATCAACGCCAGAACCCAACGACCCCTCACAGACATTGCGGCAACCTTTGGCGCGCTGCCGCTAAGGAGAGCATATGAAGGGTTGCGGAATAGTATCTATCAAGGTGAACGGTTCGCAAATTTTCCGGAAACCGGTCGCCATTTGCGGCGCAGCGGACGAGCGCGGCGACCGCGAGGTACCCGTCCTCGGTAAAGGGTTCAACGGCTGCGCCGGTGACGACGTCGATAACCGAGGGCGCCTGATAGTGCGAGCTGGCCCAGCTATCGGCGAAAGCTTGCAGCCGAGCGCGCTCAGGCTCGCCGCCCCACGCCAGGTAGAGCGGGACCCGTATCGCGTCGTAGCCGAAGGTTTTGGGAAACTTCGCCGCGGGCTGCAGGCCATGCTTGAGCGAAACCCAGTCGCTCGGCAAACGCCGTGGCCCGAATTTCGCGCCATCGACAAGAGCCAGGCCGCTGGCGCGAATGGCGTTCCAGTCGACTTCCGGCGCGACCCCGGCGAGCGCGTCGATAGCCGGAAACACCCAATACGAAGGATTGACGATCGGACCGTCGTCCGCGTCCTTCGGTCCGAACCCGGCAACGCCGGGCGACAACGTCCGGCCGAGGGATGAATCGTAGGTTGCGAGGCG
>JAYUFK010000287.1:0-3826 GCA_043739325.1 Methylocapsa sp.
AACGCGTTCCGCCAGGTCAGCCAGTTCTTCACGCTGGAACATCGTCCGGTGCTCACGGCCGTTTGCGGACGCGACGGTGCCAAAGCCGCCGCCTTCGCCGCCAATTGGGGTTACGAATCCGTTGAGACGGACTGGCGTAAAATGATCGCCCGTCCTGACATTGACCTCATTGACATCGCTGCGACCAACAATGTCCATGCTGAGATTGCGATCGCCGCCGCCAAGGCTGGCAAGATGGTGCTGTGCGAAAAGCCGCTGGGCATGAATGCCGCCGAGTCGTTGAAGATGGTGGCGGCGGTGGAGAAGGCCAAGGTGCCCAACATGGTTTGGTATAACTACCGTCGCGCGCCGGCGGTCACGCTCGCCAAGCAAATCATTGACGAGGGCAAGCTCGGAAAGATTTTTCACTACCGCGCAAAATTTCTTCAGGATTGGACCATCAACGCCGACGTCCCGCAGGGCGGCCCCGGCACCTGGCGTCTCGACGCCTCAGTTGCGGGAAGCGGCGTCACGGGCGATCTCCTGGCCCATTGCATCGACACCGCGATGTGGCTGAACGGCGGGATCGAAAAAGTCACCGCGGCGACCGAGACGTTCATCACGCAGCGCATGCACAATCTGACCGGCAAGGTCGAACCGGTCGGCATTGACGACGCGTCGATGTTCCTCGCCCGCTTCGCCAACGGCTCGCTCGCAACCTTCGAAGCGACCCGCTATGCGCGCGGCCACAAAGCGCTTTACACGCTGGAGATCAATGGCGAGCACGCGTCGATATTCTGGGATCTGCACGATCTGCATCGCCTGCAATATTTCGATCATCGCGATGAGAGCCAACTGCGCGGCTGGCGATCGCTCCACATCAGCGATGGCGATCATCCCTACATGAAGAACTGGTGGGTGCCTGGATTGCAGATCGGCTACGAGCATACGTTCATTCATCAGGTCGCCGATTTTATTCAAGGCCTGTCGAGCGGCGCGCCGGCGGCGCCGACATTCCGCGATGGCCTGGCGACGGACCGCGTGACGGACGCCGTGCTGCGCTCGGCGCGCAGCGGACTGTGGGAGCGCCCGGACAGTTCGGCTTAAGGCAAGGCGATTGCGGCCTTGGGTCGCGCGTTGACAGATCGAGGTCAGGTTCGGAGCAATGGCGGGGCAATCGGAATCAAAGGCCGCTCTGGTTCTCTCAGAGGTCCGCAAGTCCTACGGGAAAGTGCGCGCGCTGGCGGGGCTGAGCTTCACAGTTGAGGAAGGGCGCTTCTTCGCCCTGTTTGGTCCAAGCTCGGTCGGCAAGACGACCGCGCTGCGGGCGATCGCCGGGCTGGTCCAGCCCGACTCGGGCGCGATTGCGATCGGCGGCTTGGACGTCACCCGCGCGCCGATCAAAGGCCGCGGCGTGTCGATGGTGTTCCAGTCCTTTGCCCTTTACCCCCACCTGACCGTCTACCGCAATCTCGCCTACCCGCTGGTCGAAGAAGGCGTCGCGCGTTCCGACATCGACAGGCGCGTGCGCGAGACCGCCGAGATGCTGCGCCTGGCGCACCGGCTCGATCGCAAACCCGCGACGCTGTCGGGCGGCGAGCAGCAGCGCGTCGCGCTCGGCCGTTCGCTGATCCGCCGCCCGCGACTCCTGCTGCTTGACGAACCGCTGACCAATCTCGACGCCAAGCTGCGGCACGAAATGCGGGCGGAGCTGAAGCGCCTGCATCGGCAATTCGGCATGACCATCGTCTACGCCACCCCCGACGAACTCGAGGCGCTGTCGATGGGCGATGAGATCGCGGTGATGCGCGACGGGCGCCTGGTGCAGCAGGGAACGCCGGATGAACTCTACGACCGGCCGGCCGATCTGTTTGTTGCGACGAAAATCGGGTCGCCGCATATGAATACGCTGGATGTGACGGTCGGCGAGAGTCTGGCCGACCTCGTCGCGCCGTTTGGACGACTGCCGACTCCGGCGCTTGCCGGCGGCTTCGGCGCCGGCGAATCGCTCATCCTCGGCATACGGCCATCCGATCTGCATTTGAGCGGCGAAGGCGGCTCGGGCGTCGGCGGCGCGGTGCAGCAGCTCGAGCCGCTGGGCGACGTGACGGTCGTTTCACTCCTGGCGGCTGGTCAGCCGCTGCGCATCGTTTTGCCCGAGTCGCAGGCGGTCGGCATCAAACCGGGCGACACGCTGCCCATTGCCTTCGATATGGCGAAGGCGCACCTTTTCCGCCGTCGCGACGGGTCGGCGCTAAGCCGACAATCGTGACAAAGTAGAAACTGCCCCAGGGAGGAAACGACGATGCAATGGCACAGGAAATTCGCCACAAGCGCCGCGGTCGCCGCGCTTGCGCTCGCGGCGGGAGCGGCTTTCGCGCCCGTTCGAGCCGAAGAGGTCACCTTGAAAATGGCGGTGCCGGACTGGCCGCCGACGCACATCATGAAGGATTTGTTCGACAAGAACTACAAGCCCAAGAGCGGCAACACCGTCAAACTCGACGTCGATTTCATTCCGTGGCCGGACTATTACCCCCGGCTCAACGCCTCGCTCACATCGGGCGAGAAGAAGTACAACATGGCGGTCTCGGACAGCCAGTGGCTGGGAGCGTTCATCGAGGGCGGCTATTATCTCAACATCAACAAATACGTCGACGCCGATCCCGGCCTGCAAGCGGTGTTCAAGGACCTGCACCCCGCGGTAAAGGATTCCTACTCCACCTATCCCTACAAGTCCGACAAGCTCTACGGTTTTCCGCAGATGCCCGATCTCGTGGTCAACTACTACCGCAAGGACGTATTCTGCGACGAGACCGAGCAGAAGAATTTCCAGGCGAAATACAACTACAAGCTGCCCTGCGCGCCGGAGGAAATGGATAAGATCACCTGGGACAATTACAAGGATATCGGCGAGTTCTTCAAGCGCAAGAAGGGCGAGATGCTGATGGGCAAACCCGCCGACGACGATTTCTTCGGCGTCGAGTTCCAGGTCGGCAAGGGCTACGACTTCTTTACGACCTCGGCCGATGAATTCCTCTGGCAGCATGGCGGCGAGATCTGGGATGAGACCAAGCAGCCCAACGCGCATGCGGTCGGCGTGGTCAATTCAGACGCGGCGGTGAAGTCGTTCGACCACCTGCTTTCCTTTATCAAATATATGCCGCCGGAGGCGCCCACCGGGAATCTCGACATCTTCAAGACGGATGAATTGTTCAGGGCCGGCAAGGTGGCCAGCAACCTCGAGTGGATCGGCTTTGCCGAGAGTTCAATTCACGCGGAGACATCGAAAGTCGCCGACAAAGTCGCCTTCGCTCAACTGCCCGGCCTCAAGACCGACAAGGGCATCGAGCGTTGGTCTGTTATCGGCGGCCAACCGTTCGTGCTGATGACGTGGAACACCGACATCCAGAACAAGGAAGCCCTCGATTTCTGCAAATTCTGGCTATCGAAGGACGCGCAGATCGCCTTCGCCAAGGCCGGCGGCCAGAGCGCGTTGAAATCGGTCTACACCGACCCGTCCTATGTCAGCTTCCGCCCGTGGAACCGGACATGGGCAGCCAGCCTCGATTGGCAGAAGGACTTCTGGCACATCCCTGAATTCTACGAACTGCTGACGCAGCAGCAGGAAGAATTCACCAAAGCCGTGTCAGGACAGCAGAACGCCAAGACGACGATGGATAACATCGCCAACTTCCAGGAAAAGACTCTCAAGGACGCCGGGCGCATCAAGTAGAAAAAATGACTCGCCGCATCGCGCGGCGGCCTGACTCCCGATCCTTCGCCGTCAAGGCGCAGGGGTCGGGATCTGGCGACAGAAAAATCACTCTCGCGGCTTTCGCCGGACGGC
>JAYUFK010000288.1:0-10560 GCA_043739325.1 Methylocapsa sp.
GACCGAGGACGAGAACAGCCCGCCGTTCGAGGCCTCGAAGATGGAAATGGACAGCGCGTCGCCGCGCCCGATGATGACGTCGCGGCCAGCGCCGCGCCCACCAAAGCGCCCCGCGAACGCATCGTCGGTGCGCGCCCCGGCGATCCGCGCGACATCGGCGGTGACATCGAACAGCGCGTAGTCGAACGGCGCCTGCGCGGAATCGTCATGCGCCAGCAATTCCGAACTGGTCGGCGCCCCCGACGGCACCGAGGCGCAACCCGCCAGCGCCAGCGCCAGCGCCCCAATGGCGATCTTATTCAAGGCCAAACTCCGGTCTCCACTGCCCGATCCCCCAAAGTACGGGAGACATCCGTTCGAGACAAACCTCCAAAACCCCCGCGCAACTATCCTGAGTGCTGGGTCTAATGGGTTCGCCGATTCCGTTCGCGCCTGACTTACGGGCAAGCGCCCCAGGAATGCAAGGCTTGGCGCGATCAGCAAGGCCAGGCCAGCGCGGTCCTCTACCGGCGAGAGCAGCAAAAACGCCACAGCTCCGACCGGGCTGCGAGGTTTCCCGGACCACCTGCCCCGTGGCGCTATCAACCAAAGACGCGGGCAAAAATGAAATCCACTTGCTTGAAGTGGTAGCCGAGGTCGAACAGCGCTTCGAGCTCCGCCGGAGGAAGCGCCGTGGCGATGTCTTTATCGGCCTCCAGCAGGCTGAGGAAGTCGCTCTCGCCGCGCCAGACCGGCATCGCGCAGCGCTGCACCATGGCGTAGGCGTCCTCGCGCGAGACGCCTTTTTGCGTCAGGGCGAGGAGCACACGCTGCGAGTGAATGAGGCCGCCAAGGCGATCGAGATTGCGCCGCATATTTTCGGGATAGACGAGCAGCTTGTCGATGACGCCAGCGAGGCGCGACAGGGCAAAATCCAGCGTGATCGTCGCGTCGGGCGCGATCATCCGTTCGACCGAGGAATGCGAGATATCGCGCTCGTGCCAGAGCGCGACATTTTCCAGCGCCGGCGTCACCGCCGAGCGGACCATGCGGGCGAGGCCTGTGAGGTTCTCGGTCAGCACCGGGTTGCGCTTATGCGGCATCGCCGACGAGCCCTTCTGGCCCTGTGAAAAGAATTCCTCCGCCTCCAGCACTTCGGTGCGCTGGAGGTGGCGAATTTCGGTGGCCAGCCGCTCGACCGAGGAGGCGACAACGCCGAGCGCGGCGAAGAACGCTGCGTGGTGGTCGCGCGGAATCACCTGCGTCGAGATCGGTTCGGGCGTCAGGCCCAATTTGCGCGCAACATGCTCCTCGACGCGCGGATCGATGTTGGCGAAGGTGCCGACGGCGCCGGAAATCGCGCAGGTCGAGATCTCCTTGCGCGCCGTGACAAGACGCTCGCGGGCGCGGGCGAATTCGGCATAAGCGAGCGCCAGCTTCAGACCGAATGTCATCGGCTCGGCATGGATGCCGTGCGAGCGCCCGATCGTTGGGGTGATCTTGTATTCGAAGGCGCGGCGCTTTAGCGCGGCAAGCAAAAGGTCGATATCGCTGATAAGAATATCGCTGGCGCGTTGCAACTGGACGGCGAGGCAGGTGTCGAGCACGTCGGAACTCGTCATGCCCTGATGCACGAAGCGCGAATCGGGGCCGATGAACTCGGCCAGGTGCGTCAGGAAAGCGATGACGTCGTGCTTGGTGACGCGCTCGATTTCGTCGATGCGCGCGACGTCGAACGTGACGTTTCCAGCCTTTTCCCAGATCGCCCGCGCGCTCTCCTTCGGGATCGCGCCGATTTCGGCCAGCGCGTCGCAGGCATGGGCCTCGATCTCGAACCAGATGCGGAAGCGGGTCTGCGCGTCCCAGACGGCGACCATTTCGGGGCGGGAATAGCGAGGGATCATTTGCGGGGTCCGATGATTGGCGGGGGTCGCGCGGGCCTTACACCATCGCCGGGCGGGTTGCGAGGGCTTCCTGACAACCGGCGCCGCGCTTGCTATAGGCCGCGTCGCAAGGGCACAGAATGTCAGCCACAAAAGTCGATGTCATCGTTCTGGGGGCCGGGATCGTCGGGATCAGCGCGGCGGTGCATCTGCAAGCGCGCGGCCGCAGCGTCGTCGTGGTCGACCGAACCGGCGCGGCGGCGCGCGAGACAAGCTTCGGCAATACCGGCATCGTCCAGACCGAGGCGGTGTTCCCCTACACGTTTCCGCGCAAGCTCGGCGAGATCGTCAACGCCGCGCTCAACCGCGATCTCAGGGCGCAAATCCGCTATTCCGCCTTGCCGGAGATCGCGCCGTGGGTCTGGCGCTATTTTCTCGCCTCGTCGCCGCCGCGAAGACAGGCGAGCGCGCTTGCGATGCGCCCGCTGATCAGCCTCAGCCGCGCTGAGCACGAGGCGTTTGCCGCGGCGTCGGGGGGCGACGCGCTGTTGCGCGAGGGCGGCTGGATCAAGGTCTTTCGTACGGAGCGTGGCCGCGCGATGGTTCTGGCTGAGGCGGAAGAGCTTGCGCCCTACAACATTCCCTCGCGCCTGCTGGATCGCGCCGCGCTGCAGGCGTTGGAGCCGCATCTCACAGATGTCGCGATCGGCGGCATGCATTTTACCGATCCGCCGACGACTGCCGATCCGGGCGCGCTCGTGCAAAGCTATGCCGATCTCTTCGCGTCGCGCGGCGGTCGACTTGTCGCGGGCGAGGCTCGCTCGCTCGAACAATCGCGCGATGGCTGGTTGGTAAGAGCGAACGAGGATTTGCTAAGCGCGCCGCAAGCAGTCATTGCGCTTGGCGCCTGGACCAGCGATGTCAGCCGCCCGCTTGGCTACAGCTTTCCGCTTGGCGTCAAGCGCGGTTACCACATGCATTTTGGCGCGCAGGGGAACGCGACCCTGAGCCGCCCGGTGCTTGACGCCGAGTGCGGCTACGTCCTGACGCCGATGACCCGCGGCATTCGGATGACCACCGGCGCGGAATTCGCTCGCCGCGACGACCCGCCGTCGTCGGCGCATTTCGACCGGCTTGAGCCGTATGCCCGCGCGTTCTTTCCGTTGGCCGAGCGACGCGACGCTCAGCTCTGGCTGGGCCGACGGCCGTGCCTGCCCGACATGCTGCCGGTGATCGGGCCGGCGCCGCGCCACAAAGGCTTGTGGTTCGATTTCGGCCACCAGCATCTTGGCCTGACGTTGGGGCCAGTTACCGGGCGATTGCTGGCGGAGATGATGACGGGCGAGCCGACCTGCGTCGATCCCGCGCCTTACGCGGCAGGGCGGTTTGGATAGTCACCAGCCATAATGCTTGCGCCACGACGGCGGGGCGATTGAATTATCCAGCGGCGTCGCCTCGAAGATTCCGCGCGCGATGGCCCGCGCCACGCATTCGGCGGCGAGCATGCCGATCTCGGTGAGATCGCGCACATCGGGCGTTGTCGTCGAGCGCGAGGTCGTTGCGGCGAAGACCGAGTCGCCGTCCATCGGCGCATGTGCTGGCCGCACGGCGAGGGCGATGCCATCCTGCGCCATGATGGCGACGCGCTTCATCTGCGCCTTCGCGAGGGGCGCGTCGGTCACGACGATGGCGAGCGTCGTGCTCGTTGATGCGTCGCCTTTCAGCTTCATTTCCAGCGCATCGGCGGGCGGCTTGTCGCCAAACCCGAGGCCGCCGAACTCCTTGCCGCGCTCGTAGGGCGCGGCCCAGAAATTCGGGCTGGAGCCGCGCGTCGCCCGGCCGATTGGGTTGACGGCGACGAGGGCGCCGACGAGAAAGCCGCGCGACGAGATCGCGCTGGTCGAGCCGATGCCGCCCTTGAGATCGAAGGTGGTCGCGCCGTAGCCCGCCCCAGCGGTGCCGAGCGCAAAATCCACGCCGGCATGCCAAGCCGCCTCGTAGCCAAGCTCCCAATACGGCGGGCGGCGGCCCCAGGCCTTGTCGCCGCCGTTAAGCATGTCGAACAGGATGGCGCCGGGCGCGATCGGCACGCGCAGATGGCGTATTTCAAACCCGCGCCCCATCTCGGCGAGGCGCGCGATGACGCCGCCCGGCGCGTCGAGGCCGAAAACTGAACCGCCCGACAGCACCAGAGCATCGACGCCCGGCACGGACATTTCCGGCTCCAGCAGCGCCGCATCGCGCAAGCCCGGCGCGCCGCCGTGTACCGCGATGGATGCGACGGCCGGCTGTTCGAAGACGACGACGCTGACGCCGGTGGCGACCTGCCGGTCATGCGCCTGGCCGACGAGGACGCCCGGAATATCGGTGATGAGGTTGTTCATGGCGGGGTCTCGGGGCGGGCGCTTTGGTTTCGGGGCGGCTTGCGGCGGGCCACGCCGTATCTTGGCACAATGGTCGGGGATTTAGCGATTTCAAAGCCGTAAGTGCGATTTGGCGCACGTTTTCAAACAGGGCTGGTTTAGGCGGTTTCGCATAATTCGGGATCTCGCCAAGCCCGTGCGGCATCCGCCGCCGGGCTTTCGGATTGGGCGACAAAGGATTATCGGCGCGCGTCGCCCGCAAGTCCAGAACATGCTAGAAAATCTATAATATGCAGTTATTTCAATAGGATGCGATCTATTCCCCGGCGTGGTCAGACCGCTTGTTTGTATGCTGTATTGATGGTATCATCATTACATCAATACAGAGCCAAGGCCGATGCTCCAGATTCGCAATGAAACCGTTAGCCGACTGGCGCAGAAGCTCGCCAGCCTGAAGCGCGTGACCAAGACTGAAGCCGTGAGAATCGCCCTTGAGAACGAACTGCGCCGCATCGAGGCGGAGAAGCCATTGTTAGAGCGGCTGCGGCCGATCATGGATCGCATCGCGGCGCGACCGGCGACGGGTCTTGCGGCGGACAAGACTTTCTACGACGATCTCAGCGGCGAAAAGTGATGTTTGTCGACGCTTCGGCGATTGTCGCTATTTTGACCCGGGAGGCCGGCTACGAGGCCTTGGCCGCCGCGCTCAACGGCGCCGCGACGCGCGCCACTTCGCCAATCGCGGTCTTCGAAGCCGCGCTCGGCATCCGGCGCAAGCGCTTCTGCGCGGTGGCCGAGGCGGAGCAGGATGTTCTCGAATTCCTCACAGCCGCGCAGGTTCGAATCGTCGCCATCGCTGAAGCCGAAAGCCACGCCGCGCTCGACGCGTTTTCGCGCTATGGCAAGGGGACAGGACATCCCGCGCAACTCAATCTGGGCGAATGCTTTGCCTATGCCGTCGCCCGCGCCATCGGCGCGAAAATCCTGTTTGCCGGGGCAGACCTTTCCATGACGGATATCGCGGGCTGAGGCATCGCCGACGTCCAGATGGACTCAGGAACCGATCCGCGCGAAGCTCGCTCTGGCTGAGACGGAAGTGATCGGGTCGGCCCGACATTCCCTCATGCCGACGCGCGGGGCTTTCGGCTCGCGACGATAAACTCCTGGGGAGGCGATTGATGCTGAAAAAGTTGACCGTGCTCGTTACCACCGTGCTTCTGACGTCCGTCAGCCCGGCGGCTCTGCAAGCCAAGACGTTCTACTGGATTTCGCACGGCTCGCCCGCCGACCCCGTCTGGACCTATTTCCTCGCGGGGGCGCAGCAATGGGCCAAGGACACCGGCAACACCGTCAAGACCTCGTTCCATAGCGGCGACGTGCCCTCGCAGCAGGAAGCGCTGCGCTCCGCCATCGCCGCCAAGGCCGACGGCATCGTCACCACCAGCCCCGATCCCGGCTCGCTGGTCGGCGTCGTCAAGGAGGCGAACGCCGCGCATATCCCGGTGATCAATTTCAACACGCCCGATCCGAAGGCCAGCTTCAACGCCTATGTCGGCGGCGACAACGTCGTGTTCGGCCGCCACTGGGCGCAATACCTTGTCGACAAAGGTCTGGTGAAGAAGGGCGACTTTGTCTGGATGCCGATCGAAGTGCCGGGCGCGACCTACGACGTGCAGGAACAGGAAGGCATTTCCAGCGTCTTCAAGCCGCTGGGGATTACCTACGAGGTGACCGAGGCCAAGCTCGATCAGGCGGAAATTATCAACCGCATGGCGGATTACCTCACCGCCAATCGCAAGAAGATCAAGGCGATTATAGGCATGGGCGATCTGGTCGATGGCAGCATCAAGCGCGTCTTCGATCAGGTCGGCGTCAAGCCCGGCGAAATTCCGGTCGTCGGCTGGGGCAATTCGCTCGACACGACGCAGGAGGTTCTCACCGGCTACGTCAACGCCGCGCAGTGGCAGGACCCACAAGCGACAAGCTACATCGCGCTGTCAATGGCGGCGATGGCGTCGGACGGCATTCCGCCGGGCTTCAACGTCATCACCGGCGCGCTGTACGAGAAGGATACGGCGGGGGTTTACGACAAGATTTTGGGCGGGAAGTAGAATACGCCAGAAGCGCCGCTTTCCGTCCGCGGCCTTCTCCAGCTTTGCTGGGGAAGGTGGCCGGAGGCCGGATGGGGTGTGGAGTGCAAGTTCGGCGCTTGGCCATAGTGTGTGCACGTTCGTGCAAGCCATGCGGCGCCACAACATCGTCCCACACCCCATCCGGCCTCCGGCCACCTTCCCCGCTTCGCGGAGAAGGGCGCGCTCGCGAAGCCTGAGTTTCCGGACGCTCCCTGTGTCATTTCCACCAAAGAAGTCCCATCCCCCTTGGAAACACGCTCCCTCCTGCAACGCGCCATCGCACGGCCCGAATTCGGGCCGTTCGTTCTGTTGGCGCTGGAGCTGGCAGGCTTCTGGTCGATCAATCACGATTTTCTGTCCGCGCAGAACATCAGCAACACACTTGTGTTCACTGTCGAACTCGGCCTCATCGCGCTGGCGATGACGCTGTTGATGACGGCGGGCGAATTCGATCTTTCCGTCGGCTCGCTGTTCGGCTTTTCGCCGGTGGTGATGTGGACGCTGTTCAACAGCGGCGCGACCTCGCTCGCCGTCGCTTTCGTCGTCGCGATGATCGTCGCCGCGCTCATCGGCCTCGTCAACGGCTGGTTCGTCACAAGGCTCAAGATACCGTCGTTCCTCGTGACCCTTGGCATGTTGCTGGTGGTGCGCGGCACGGCGTTGTTCGTCACCGACGGCTTTCCGCAACGCACCTGGAGCGCCGGCAATCAATGGGTCGCCAGTGTGCTGGTCGGCGATTTTTACATCGGCGGCTTCCGCATTTACATGTCGCTGTTCTGGTTCATCGGCGCGGTGCTGATCACCAGCTATCTGCTGACGCAGACGCGGTTTGGCAACTGGATTCAGGCTGCGGGCGGCAATCCCGGCGCGGCGCGAGCCCGCGGCGTCAATGTCGACCGGGTTAAGGTCGCTTTATTCGCGCTGTCCGCGATGATGTCGGCATTCGCGGGAATCATCAGCTCGATTCGCACGTCCGCCGCAAATCCCAACAGCGGGACAGGATACGAGCTCGAGGTAATCGCCATGGTCGTCATTGGCGGCACCGCTTTGACAGGCGGGCGCGGCACGATCGCTGGCACCGTGCTGGGCATCTTCATCCTGCGCGTCATGCGCAACGGCATCGTGCTGATCGGCGTTCCCGGCCTTGCCTACAATATTTTCATCGGCGCGATTATTCTCGGCATGATGGCGCTGCATTCCTGGCTCGAACGCCGCCATCAGGCGGGCACCTAAGATGAGCGAACCACTCATCCGCATGGAGCATGTCAGCAAGTTCTACGGGCGCGTGCAAGCGCTCGTCGACGCGAGCCTCGTCGTCAATGAGCGCGAAATTGTCGGCCTGCTTGGCGACAACGGCGCGGGCAAGTCGACGTTGATCAAGGTGCTCTCGGGCGCCGTGCCGATCACTTCGGGCGATATCTACATCCGTGGTAAAAAAGTCGTGATCCGCGACACCAGCGACGCCATCGCGCATGGCATCGAGACGATCTATCAGGACTCCGCGCTGGTCACGCAGCTGTCGATCGCGCGCAATCTTTTCCTCGGCCGCGAGTTGCTGGCTTCGCCAAATTTTCTCAACCGCATGGATCAGCCGGCGATGAACGCGGTGGCGCGCGATCTCCTGAGGAAAGTCGGCATCAGCAAGAACATTCCGCCCGATACGCCGATCGGCTCGCTGTCGGGCGGCGAGCGTCAGGCGGTGGCGATCGCGCGGGCGATGCATTTCGATAGCGACCTCATCATCCTTGACGAACCCACCAACAATCTCGGCGTCGCCGAGACGCAGGGCGTGCTGAGTTTCGTGCGCAACGCGCGCGACTCCGGGCACTCGTGCATCTTCATCGCCCACAACATCCATCACGTCTTCCAGGTCGTCGACCGCATCGTCGTCATGCGCCGCGGCCAGATCGTCGCCGACGACATCGATCCGAGGCGCACCAGCGTCGAGGAGGTCGAGCGGGTGATCACCGGGCAGGTCGTCTAGGGGTAATGCAGCACAGTGCAGAACCGGAATCTCGTTGCCAAAGAATGGAAGATGCGCAAGTATTTGGTCATTCCAGAATGTCAACTTGAAGGAGGCTTAATTGGAGCATTCAGTGCTGGCCGAATTATTCTCGGAAATTGAAAAAGTCGAGGAGAGCCGGCGAACGTTGACCGCGAGGCGGTTGCACAGCGAAATCGCAAAACTCGGCATTGGACGAGCGAATCCAAGTGAAGTGGCCGGTAGTGCGAAAATTGCGACTGACATATACGCGCATCGAGAGGTATCGGACGGATCGCTCCCTAGCATTTATGTAAAGATAACGACTGGCGCTGGCGGCGGGCCAAGATTTGTCTGCGATAGGAATGATTGCCCCAATCAGTAAATCGGGAGGAACCGATGCCGCTGCACATTCAACCCAGGCCAGAGCCACGATTCCCCGATGACTTCGAGGCGGTTCAATCACCACAAGGCGCTGCACTTACCCCAGAGGAATCCGAATTTATTAGCGCTCTTGAGGGCAGGGCAATTGGCACCACACCGATCCGCGGCGGTCTCAACAAAGTAGCTGCATGGCACGAGGAAGACTCGACGCCCCCGGATTCGGCGCTCAAGAGGGCGCTTGGTGAGACACTGGCGAAGTCGGTCGTCGCGATGCGGGACATTGCGGATCGGGTCGCCGGTGGAAGACGCTTGGTCCTGCTTGGCGCTTGGGATTTCCATGTTGAACAGGGGAAGTGTTTCGCTCGTCGCGAACAATTGTCGACCGCACCCTTCATTGTGCGGCAAGTCGTTGACAAGGACAAGCTCGTCACCGATGTGGAAATCTGCGCTAACCTGAGTCCGCCCGAAGCCGCCTCCGCCGAGCGACAAGACTTGTTTGTAAAAGTGTGTTCAACGAGTAGCATTGTTCGCTTGGTCTGCGACCGATGGGACGAAGACGCCCGGCGCAAACTAGCCAACGAAGTCGCACGACGCGCCAAAGCGAAAGTGGGCGCAGGCGGCGGCTTGTGGAACCCGGCCGCGCCGAATGCGCAACTCAATCCGCCCGCAGCGAACCAAGCCGGGCCAACTGCGCAACCCAACCCGCCGGCAGTGAACCAAACCGCGCCGAACCCAGAACCCAATCCGCCAGTGCTGAATGCTGACGCTGCGTCAGCGACTCCAAGTCCCGCGCGCCGGGTAAAGCACGAGTACTTGAGCAATCTCGCGTCGTTCGCGCAAATGGGCCTCCAAGGAAATCAAGCCGGATTCGCGGCGAAGGCGATCGATTGGATCCAGGCCGATTTTGCGGGGCTGAGCGCGCCGCGCATCAAAAATTCGCATCTCGCGAGTCTTGCGCGATGGTGCGGGCCCGGCAGTGCCGTCTTTCTTCTATGTTATTTGTGGGCGGGAAATACTGCGGTTTATCTTGGAAAAGATTACAGGTTAATAACTGTTATATTTGACTCTGAATTTGTTGTTGGGCACAAGGCGTTTTTTCTTCTGTTTTCCGGCGCGTCGGTCGGGGTTTGGCTATCGTTCTCATTGCGCAACATCACTATTCCCTTCAACAATCTGACCACTCCTGAGGACGATCTTCTTACAGCTCCGTTCCGGCTGTTTTTTGTTCTCGGGCTCACCGCGCTGAGTGCATTATTATTCTGGACCGGCGCCCTGAATATCGAAATAGGTGCCCTGAAGATGTTGAAATTCTCTGGGGGCGCCGCGTTTCTTATCGGCGGGTTCTTTGGTGTTTCCGAACGCGCCCTGTCCGATTCGTTTCTGAAGCGAGCAAATACGTTTGTTACGAGGGTCGGAGGCGGGTGACGACAGAATTTTTGTCCCGACGATTGCGATCCGCGCGCATATCGCGGCGGTGTCCGGTGATCGTCGTATAAACCTCGCGTTCGCAAGCTTCCCGAGCGGAGGCTTGTTCGGTTGGGACTTGCATCGCGCAACGTGACCCGGCGCCTCAACGCCCCTAAGATGCAACTCACTGACAATCGCCACGGGAGCCCCGCCCGCAGCCATGTTGAACGGCACTACGGTTTTCGTCACCGCGATCCTCTATGTCTCCGGCCTGTTTCTGGTCGCCTGGTGGGGCGACGCGGGCGGGCGGCGGCTGCTTGCTGGGCGCGGGCGGGCGCTGGTGTATTCGCTCAGCCTGGCGGTCTATTGCACCTCCTGGACCTATTACGGCTCGGTCGGCATCGCCTCGGCGCGCGGCCTCGACTTCCTGC
>JAYUFK010000289.1:0-3820 GCA_043739325.1 Methylocapsa sp.
TCGACGACTTTCATCTGATCGCGAAAATAATAATGATCGAACATGCGCATAAATTCACCCAAATACACGTCCGCCACTTCAGGTTCGTCAAATATAAACAGCTGATTTTCGTCATTATTGCAGGACGAATTGTTGCTGAAATTCGCCGATCCGGAAATGACGACAGGGTGGTCGGACAAGGGATCGATCAAGATGATTTTCGTATGGATGAACACACCGCTATGGTGGAGCGACTCGCCCTTCAGCGGCCCCAACAGCCGGCTTTGCCACGCCTCGAGAACGGATTTTTCGTCCAAGGCGCCGGCGGCGGCCAGCAAGGCGTGGGGCGCGGCGTAGAGCGCCTTGGTGACGACGCCGTGTTTGTTCAGCAGACCGAAAACTTCCGCTACCGAACCGATCAAGGCGTTTTCGATATTGGCATGTAGGGCGAAGGGCGCGGTGAAGCACACCATTTTCTGCGCGCCGGTCACCAATGCGGCGCATTCATTGACCGCTTCGACAGTTGCGCGCGGGCTCAACACGGGGAATGCTCCGGGACCATACGGAGACGCCGGGACCGCGGTCAGCGTCTTTGTTTCGATGCGGGAAAGAGCGGCGCTCTTGCACGGGTCGGCCCAGATTTCTTGGTGCCATTTGAGGTAGGTGGCCGCAGGTTCCCCCGCAGAAATGGCGTGGGCGACATTGGATTGCCCATAGATACCCGCATCTGTGAAATTGGTCGATCCGGTCCACAGGGCGATCGCCTTGCCGTCGATATCCGTCCGCACCATGAATTTATTATGTGAAATGGCCAAGCCGGCGCCGGTTCGGTCTTTGGCGACGGCGTCGAGACCGAACTCCTGCAGAAGGGGGCGGCTTTCGTTGATCGGACCTTTGCCGTCCTTGCCCAGGATGGCGTCGTGAAGAATTTCCAATTTCACGCCACGCACCTGCGCCGCGTGCAGCGCCTGCGCGAACTCGCGTTTGGAAAACTCGTACAAAAACAGGTGCAGGCCCTGATCCTTTTGCGTGTCGTCGATAAAGGCGATCAAGGACTCGGCGAGGCCGCGCGAAAGCCACGCGCGGGCGGCCGGATCGACGACGTCGCCGGCCGGCAAACTGGGGAAACGATTGGCGAACGCCTGGCTGGAGGCGGCGCTACGGTTGTAGTGAACCGCGTGACCGTTTTTGCCCAGAACACTCGCCTTCTCGCAGGTCACCGCCACCTCTACAGCGTCGTCCGACACCAACTGAACCGGTGTTCCGCGCATGGCGTGGACGGCGTAGGTATAGGTCTGACCCTCCTTGGCCGTGTAGTCGCCCCAATGGAATTTCTGGATCGGGTGCTCTTGCGTGTTGACGCTGTCGCCGGCGTCGGAATTGGGCAGGTCGAATTTTTTGAGCCCGCGCAGCCATATCACTTCGCCGTTGGCGTGATCGGTTCGCTGGATGGCGAAGCCGAGCAAGTTTTTGCAATAGGCCGCGTCGCAATCGAAGGCGATCAGAACGACATAGGTTCCCGCGATCGCCCGGACGTTCAATCCCTTCGCGCTTGGCCCAGCGAGCACACGCATGACAACCTCCTTCGCGAGTTTTCGAGCGCCTTCAGTCAAGCAAGACGCCGGGTCATGCTCAACATCGGGGCGATTTTCTAAATGATCGACCGACTTACTAGAAATATTGCCAGAACCGCATTTCATCCACGCTATTTTGAGTAAACACACACCGGATTATATTGTCAATGCATGGTAAGAGAACTCAGATGGGCTGACGAGACCAACGCTCCTGATATTTGGAACCGGCCCGCGAAAGCCGCTCGCGATACTGGAGAGATCACGACGACTTAGAGACGGTAACGGATGATTGCCGATCCGGGAAATCCCAAAATCGTCGCAAATTAGCGGCGTGCCGGTCGCCAAACGCGGAGGGTCTTCTCTTGAGGCCGCGGCTCACAAATGCGTAGCCGGGGGCAATCTCGAACCTTCGACCCCTTCGAGATCACGTTTTCGTTAAAGGGGATAAAAGAGTGTTTAAAAGCTCCCATTTTAGCGCTTAATTGTCCGGTCTCAATATCAGTTTCGTGGCGTAATTATCTTACCCGTGGCGCCCCGTGAACAGCGAACATCGCGAACACGCGAATATTTCAGTTTGAGCTACGGAAATTCGGTCAAAGCAGGGAGGACTCTCGTTCAGTTCCGGCGGTCGATGGTGAACGGCCTCCTGTATTGACCGGAATGATCGTGGCGTCTCACGGCATGCGTTTCTGAAAATGGCGCAGTGGGCAAGTCGCGCGCGCGATCTAAGTCGCGGCGGCGCGTTTGGGTCTAGCCGGTCGTCGGCGCGCAGTTTTTGTCCGTAAGTCGGGCCCGAACGCCTTGAGGGCCGTCGGTTTCGAAGATTTCGGCTGACGATCAGCCGCGACGCACGGAGTTAGTGGATCACAGGCATCTCAAGCCTTTCGGGAATTTCATTTCTATGCCGGAAATTCAAAGGACGTCTGACTATCCGCTGCCGGCCGTCCGCAGACTGCGGGCCTATGCGTTCGACCCGCAAGCGTCAGTCGAGTTGTCCACGGCCGTCATAAACGACGCCGTCATCGAATTGCCGTGGGAAACGCGATGGGAAGACCCCCTCGAGATCGGTCCTGTGAACGACTACCTCGAAGTGATCGATCACGATCCGGCCTCCGGCGTCTTTTATCAACCGCTGGATCTCAATGATCCTGTTTTGCTGGCGCAAAACGGTTTGTCGCCGTCCGAAGGGCGTCCGCAATTTCATCAACAGATGGTGTTCGCCGTCGCCATGCGTACGATCCGCTCGTTCGAGCGCGCGCTCGGCCGGCCTGTGCTGTGGGCGGGCGACCATTCCCCGGAGGCCCTCGCCGCCGGGCTCGACCAGGTCGAGATCGCCTTTACCCGCCGGCTGCGCATATACCCTCATGCACTTCGAGAGGCCAACGCTTACTACAGCCCGGAAAAGCGGGCCCTGCTGTTCGGCTATTTTCAACCGGGTTCCGAGGCTCGTACCGTCGACGCCAACTGGGTGTTCACCTGCCTCTCGCAAGACATCGTCGGGCACGAGACGACGCACGCCATCGTACACGGCTTACAGCAACGCTCGATCGAGTCGTCCAACGTGGACGCGCTCGCGTTTCACGAAGGCTTCGCCGACCTCGTCGCCCTTTTGCAGCATTTCGCGCCGAGCGACGTCTTGCACCATCAACTCGCGATGAGTCGCGGCTCGCTGCGCGCGCCCGGGTTGCTGACGGGTCTGGCGCAACAATTCGGAAGGGCGACTGGACGCAACGGCGCGTTGCGCTATGCGCTCGAGTTGCTGCAAGTCTCGGCGGCCAAAACCGACTCCGCGCCCGTTGGAGCCGCGCGCCCTTCGGCCAGTGTCGAGCCCGCCGATCCTCCGCAATTGGCGACCACGACGGAGCCCCACGCCCGAGGCGGCTTTCTCGTCGCGGCCGTGTTCGATGCCTTCGTCACGATCTACGAGCGGCGCACGGCCGATCTTTTCAGAATTGCGCGCTTGATGCCCGGGGGGCGCGATCCCTACGGCGATCTGCCCTCCGACCTCGTCGCCCGGATGGCGAGCGAGGCGTCGAAGGCCGCCGACCACGTCCTGCGGATATGCGTGCGCGCGCTCGATTACATACCGCCCGTCGACCTGACCTTCGGCGAGTATCTGCGAGCGGTCATCACCGCTGACACCGATTTGGTACCGAACGATCCGATGCGCTATCGGGTCGCCTTCGTCGAGGCGTTCCGCAAATGGAAGATCATCGTCCCGGGCGTTCTTTCAATGGCTCCAGACAGCCTTCTTTGGGCGCCGCCGG
>JAYUFK010000290.1:0-27345 GCA_043739325.1 Methylocapsa sp.
CGGTCGTAGTCGCGCTGCAACTCCGCGATGTAGCTCGCGGCGCGCTCGTCGGACAGCAGCTCGCTGCACACGCCCACACTGCGCGAGGCGTCGGGCACATAGACAACAGGCCCTTCGTAATGCGGCGCGATCTTCACCGCCGTGTGGACGCGGCTGGTGGTGGCGCCGCCGATCAGCAGCGGAATTCTCTTGAGACGGAAGTGATCGTCACGCTGCATCTCGGCGGCCACGTGCTGCATCTCCTCCAGGCTCGGCGTGATGAGCCCGGACAGGCCCACGATGTCGGCGCCTTCGAGCTTGGCCTTGGCGAGGATGTCGTGGCACGGGACCATCACGCCCATGTTGACGACCTCGAAGTTGTTGCACTGCAACACCACCGTGACGATGTTCTTGCCGATGTCATGCACATCGCCCTTGACGGTGGCCATCAGGATCTTGCCGGCGCTTTGGCGACCGACGCCGCCGTTGGCGATTTTTTCCGCTTCCATATAGGGCAGCAGCAGCGCCACGGCCTGTTTCATCACGCGCGCCGATTTGACGACTTGCGGCAGAAACATTTTGCCGGCGCCGAACAGGTCGCCAACGATGTTCATGCCGTCCATCAGCGGCCCCTCGATGACATGCAGCGGGCGTTCGGCTTTCTGGCGCGCTTCTTCCGTGTCGACGTCGATATATTCGGTGACGCCCTGCACCAGCGCGTGCGCGATGCGCTTTTCCACCGGCAGTTCGCGCCAGCTTAAATCCTGCGCCTTGGCCTCCGTCGCGGCGCCGCCGCGATAGCGTTCCGCCAGCGTCAGAAGTCGCTCGGTGGCGTCGTCGCGGCGATTGAGCACGACATCCTCGCAGGCCTCGCGCAATTCGGCGTTGATCGCGTCGTAGACTGAGAGCTGGCCGGCGTTGACGATGCCCATGTCCATGCCCGCCTGAATGGCGTGGTAGAGGAACACCGCGTGCATCGCCTCGCGCACCGGCTCGTTGCCGCGAAACGAGAACGATAGGTTGGAGACGCCGCCCGACACATGCGCGTGCGGCAGGTTGGCGCGAATCTGGCGCGTCGCCTCGATGAAGGCGACGCCGTAGCCGTTGTGTTCCTCGATGCCGGTGGCGATGGCGAAAATGTTCGGGTCGAAGACGATATCCTCGGGCGGGAATCCCGCCTGCTCGGTCAACAATTTGTAGGCGCGCGCGCAGATCGTTGTCTTGCGCTCGTAGGTATCGGCTTGGCCCTGTTCGTCGAACGCCATGACGACGACGGCGGCGCCGTAAGCGCGCACGGTCCGCGCGGCTTTCAGGAAGGCTTCCTCGCCTTCCTTCATCGAAATAGAGTTGACCAGCGACTTACCCTGCATGCATTTCAGGCCCGCTTCGATCACCGAAAACTTCGATGAATCGATCATCACGGGAACGCGGGCGATGTCGGGCTCGGCGGCGATGAGATTGAGGAACTCGGTCATCGCGCGTTCCGAGTCGATCAGGCCTTCGTCCATGTTGACGTCGATGATCTGCGCGCCGTTGATGACCTGCTCGCGCGCAACGACGAGCGCGCCGGGATAATCTCCCGCCTTGATCAATTTGCGGAATTTTGCCGAGCCGGTGACGTTGGTGCGCTCACCGACATTAACGAACGGAATGTCGCGCGTCAGCGTGAACGGCTCAAGGCCGGAGAGGCGCATCAGCGGCTGGATTGTTGGGATTGCGCGCGGCGCGATGTCTTTGACAGCGGCGGCGATGGCGCGGATGTGCTCTGGCGTTGAGCCGCAGCAACCGCCGACAATGTTGACGAGACCGTCGCGCGCGAAGCCGGCGATCTGCTCCGCAATGAATTCTGGCGTTTCGTCATATTGCCCGAAGGCATTGGGCAGGCCGGCGTTGGGATAGGCGCAGACAAACGTGTCCGCGACGTCGGAAATTTCCAGCAGATGCTCGCGCATCGCTTCGGCGCCGAGCGCGCAGTTAAGCCCGATCGTCAGCGGCTGGGCATGGCGGACGGAATGCCAGAATGCCGTGGGCGTCTGGCCCGATAATGTGCGACCGGAGCGGTCGGTGATCGTACCCGAGATCATCACCGGCAGGCGAATTTTGCGCGCCGCGAATATATCCTCGCACGCAAAAATCGCCGCCTTGGCGTTCAGCGTGTCAAAGATCGTCTCGATCAGAATGACGTCGGCGCCGCCGTCGATCAGGCCGGCGAGCTGCTCGCCGTAGGCCTTGCGCAGATCGTCGAACGAGACGGCGCGATAGCCGGGATTGTTGACGTCGGGCGACATCGACGCGGTGCGGTTGGTGGGGCCCAGCGCGCCCGCAACGAAGCGGCGGCGCCCGTCGATCTTTTGCGCCCGCAGCGCGGCGCGGCGGGCGAGCCGGGCGCCGTCGCGGTTCAGTTCATAGACGACATCCTCCATGCCGTAGTCGGCCTGGGCGATCGAAGTGGAGGAGAAGGTGTTGGTCTCAAGGATATCGGCGCCGGCGATGGCGTAGGCGAAGTGAATATCCTCGATCGCCTGCGGCTGGGTCAGCGTCAGTAGGTCGTTATTGCCGTGCAAGTGCCGTTCGCAGCCGCCGAAACGTTCGCCCCTGAACTGCTCTTCGCCGAAGTTGAGGCCCTGGATCTGCGTCCCCATCGCGCCGTCGAGGATCAGAATGCGCTGGCGCGCCGCCTGCGCGATGGCGCAGCCCGCGTCGGTGGCGTCTGGCGCATTTTGATCGAAGAGGGCGTTCAGCATCGAAGAGTTGGACCTGGCTAAAAGAGCGCAACGAAATAGCATAATCATATAAACATATCTTTATATAATAGCAAGAAAAATGGACCGAGCGCCCCAGCCCGCAGCCGCCAGGATAAAAAATGTGCGCAATTTCTCACCCACGCGCCTGATATTGTTCAAGGGCCGACCAAAGTGCCGGCTCATCTTTGGTGCGCCAATTGCTGGCCGAACGGTCGGGTTGCCCGCGCCCCCCGCCGCTGATAGCCCTGACCCCGACCGGTCCGAACACGGGCCGCGGAGGGGATGGGGATGCACGACAGACCGCCGTTTCGCGCCGATCACGTCGGCAGCTTCCTCCGCCCTGAGCGGCTTCGCATCGCGCGCGAAGCGTTCTTCGCCGGCAAGTTGACGGCCACCGGCCTGCGGGCGGTCGAGGACGAATGCATCCGCGAAGTGGTGCGGCGCCAGGAAGACGCCGGCCTGCGCGGCATAACCGACGGCGAATTCCGCCGCACCTACTTTCATGTCGATTTTCTTGAAAAGCTCGCGGGCGTCTCGGTCGCCTATGACGAATTCGTCGCCAAGTTTCGCAAGGACGACGGCAGCGAAGTCGGCTTCAAGCCGCCGACGATGCATGTCGAAGCGCCGATCCGCCACGTCGCGCCGATCCAGGGCGCCGATTTCGATTTCCTCAAATCGCAGACGAGAGCGACGCCGAAGGTTTGCATTCCCGCGCCGTCGATGCTGCACTTTCGCGGCGGCCGCAAAGCGATCAACGCGACGGTCTATCCCGACCTCGAACAATTCTTCGACGATCTCACCGCCGCCTATCGCGCCGAAATCGCCGACCTCGCGGCGCGCGGCTGCCGCTACCTGCAACTCGACGACACCAACCTCGCTTATCTCTGCGATCCAGCGATCCGCGAATCGACCAAGGCGCGCGGCGACGATCCCGATTCCCTGACGCGGCTGTATTGCCGCCTCGTCAACGATTCCATCCGCGATCGTCCCAAGACTATGACAATCTCGGTTCACTTGTGCCGCGGCAATTTCAAGAGCGCCTGGGTCGCGCAAGGCGGCTACGAGCCCGTCGCGGAAATCCTGCTCAACGAAATGGCGATCGACGGTTTCTTCCTCGAATTCGATGACGAACGCTCAGGCGATTTCGCGCCGCTGCGTTTCACGCCGAAGAACAAGATGATCGTGCTCGGCCTGATGAGTTCGAAGCACGCCGAAGCGGAATCGAAAGACGCGATCAAGCGCCGCATCGACGAGGCCGCGCGCTACGTTGCGCTGGATCAATGCGGCCTCAGTCATCAGTGTGGCTTTTCATCGACCGCGCATGGCAACGATTTGACCGATGCGGATCAATGGACGAAACTCGCGCGCACAGTTGAAGTCGCGCGGGAAGTATGGGGCGCAGTCTAGTTGCGCCGCTTCGCTGTCTTTGTCGCTCAAAATTCATCGAACCACCAACTCTGGCGCAACGGACGGCGCCACACCGGAGGATTAACGTATGGCCAAAGACCCGGAAGTCCGGTCGAAACGTCCGTCAATCACCGATCAGGAAGCGCTGCAATTTCACTCGCGTGGCCGCCCCGGCAAGCTGGAGATCATGCCGACCAAGCCGATGGCGACGCAGCGCGATCTGTCGCTGGCGTATTCTCCCGGCGTCGCGGCGCCGGTCAAGGCGATCCACGCCGACCCTTCGACGGCCTACGACTATACGGTGCGTGGCAACATGGTCGCCGTCATCACCAATGGCACAGCAATTCTCGGCCTCGGCAATCTGGGCGCGCTCGCCGCCAAGCCGGTGATGGAAGGCAAGGCGGTGCTGTTCAAGCGCTTCGCCGATATCGACTCGATCGATCTCGAAGTCGACACCGAAGATCCTGATCAGTTCATCAATAGCGTGCGCTATCTCGGCCCGTCGTTCGGTGGCATCAATCTCGAGGATATCAAGGCGCCCGAGTGCTTCATCATCGAGGAGCGCTTGCGCGAATTGATGGACATCCCGGTGTTTCACGACGATCAGCACGGCACCGCGATTATCGCCGCCGCTGGCATGATCAACGCAATCAAGTTGACCGACCGCGACATCAAGACGACGCGCCTTGTCTGCAATGGCGCTGGCGCTGCCGGCATCGCCTGTCTCGACCTCATCAAGGCGATCGGTTTCGAGCCGAGCAATGTTCTGCTCTGCGACACTAAGGGCGTGGTTTGGCGCGGGCGCAAGGAAGGCATGAACCAGTGGAAATCCGCCCACGCCGTCGACACCGAGTTGCGGACGCTCGAAGAAGCGATGGTTGGCGCGGATATCTTCTTTGGCCTTTCCGCCAAGGGCGCGCTGACGCCTGAAATGGTCAAGAGCATGGCGGCCAATCCGATTATTTTCGCGATGGCCAATCCTGATCCCGAAATCACGCCGGAAGAGGCGCAAAAAGTGCGCGATGACGTCATTATTGCGACGGGGCGCTCCGACTATCCCAATCAGGTCAATAACGTTCTGGGGTTTCCCTATATCTTCCGCGGCGCGCTCGATGTGCGCGCCAAGACGATCAACATGGAAATGAAGATCGCCGCGACCCATGCCCTTGCCGACCTTGCGCGCGAAGACGTGCCCGATGAAGTCGCCGCCGCGTATCAAGGCGCGCGGCCGCGATTTGGGCGCGATTACATCATTCCGGTTCCGTTCGACCCCCGTCTTATCCACGTCATTCCCTGCGCTGTTGCCAAGGCGGCGATGGATTCGGGTGTCGCACGCAGACCCATCGTCGATATGAACGCCTACAAGGCGCAGCTTTCGGCGCGCCGCGATCCGATCGCTGGCGCGTTGCAGCGCATCATCGAGCGCGTGCGGCGCTATCCCAAGCGCGTGGTCTTTGCCGAAGGCGAGGAGGAGCAGGTCATCCGCGCGGCGTATTCCTTCGTCAATCAGGGCCTAGGAACGGCGACGCTTGTCGGGAGAGAAGAACGCGTCAAGCAAGTCGCCGAGCGCGCCGGTCTCGACATCTCCGAAAAGGGCATCGAGATTCATAACGCGCGGCTTTCCTCGCGCAATTCGGTGTACGCGCAGTTCCTGTATGAGCGGCTGCAGCGAAAAGGCGTGTTGTTCCGCGACTGCCAGCGCATGATCAATCAGGATCGCAACTACTTCGCCGCGGCGATGGTTGCGCAGGGCGACGCCGATGCGATGGTTACCGGCGTAACCCGCAACTTCTCTATCGCCCTCGAAGAGGTGCGCCGGGTGATTGACCATAAGCCTGGCCATCGTGTCATCGGCGTCTCCCTCGTGCTTGCGCGCGGGCGACCGATCGTGGTCGCTGACACGGCGATCATGGAGATGCCCAGCGCCGAGGATCTCGCGCAGATCGCTATCGAGGCGGCGGGTGTTTCGAGGCGCCTCGGCTATGAGCCGAGGGTCGCGCTGCTGGCGTTTTCAAGCTTCGGCCACCCGCCGGGCGAGCGAACGCGGCACGTGCAGGAGGCCGTGCGTATCCTTGATTCGCAGCGCGTTGATTTCGAGTACGACGGCGAGATGGCGGCGGATGTCGCGCTCAACAAGGAACTGATGAGCGCCTATCCGTTTTGCCGCCTCACAGACACGGCGAATGTGCTGATCATGCCAGCCTTTCACTCGGCGTCTATTTCGACGCGCATGCTGCAAGAGCTTGGCGGCGCGACTGTGATTGGGCCGCTCATCGTCGGACTGGAAAAGCCAGTGCAGATCGTGTCGCTCGGCGCCAAGGATTCCGATATCGTCAACATGGCGGCGCTGGCGTCGTTCAATATTGGGGGATAGCGCCCTCGACGCCTAGACCTTCATCTGCGCGCCAAGTTCGACGACGCGATCGGAGGGTATGTGGAAGAAGTCTGGCGCGCTCGATGACTGTTTTGTCATCGCGATGAACAGGTGATCTTGCCATTGCGGCATGCCGGAGCTCTCGGCCGCCTTGAGCGTGCGGCGTCCGACGAAGAACGACGTTGTCATAATGTCGAACTTGAGGCCCGCCTTGCGCATCAGCGCCAGCGCCTGCGGTATGCGCGGCGATTCCATATACCCGAAATGCAAGGTTATCTGGATGAAGTCTGGCGATAGCGTGTCGACTTCGAAGCGGTTCTTGGCGTGAACGCGCGGCGTGTTCTCGGTGCGCACGCACATCATCACGACACGCTCATGCAGCACTTTATTATGCTTGAGATTGTGCATGAAAGACGACGGCGCCGAAGCCGGGTCGCTGGTGAGGAAGATCGCCGTGCCCGGCACTCGCACCGGCTTGGATTTTTCCAGCATCCGGATGAGATCGCGCATCGGGATCGAATCGCGATGGGTCTTTGTCGCGAGGATCGCGCTGCCTCGAACCCAGGTCCACATCAGCACGAACATCGTCGCCCCAAGCGTCAGCGGAACCCACCCGCCGTCCAGCACCTTGGCCAGGTTGGCGATGAAGAAGCTGACGTCGATCGAGAGGAACAAGCAGACCAGGGCCAGCGCTCCCCAAATTGGCCAACGCCAAAGCTTCCAGACAACGAAGAACGCCAGCGCGGTCGTCGCCACCATCGTGCCGGCGACCGCGATGCCATAGGCATTGGCGAGCGCGTCCGACGAGCGGAACAACAAGACCAGCGCGAGGACCCCGAACAGTAGGATGCGGTTGACGCGGGGAATGAAAATCTGGCCTTCCTGCATCGCTGACGTGTGAACGATTTCGAGGCGCGGCAGCAGGCCGAGCTGGATAGCCTGACGCGCCAGCGAAAAGGCGCCGGTAATGACGGCCTGACTGGCGATGACCGTCGCCATAGTCGACAAGATGATAAGCGGCACCAGCAACCAGGTCGGCGCTAGCGTGTAGTAGGGATTGTCGACCGCGCCGAGGTCGGCGATGATGTGAGCGCCTTGGCCGAGATAGTTCAGAATGAGCGCCGGCAGGACAAACAGCAGCCATGCCAATTGGATGGGCGTGCGGCCAAAATGTCCCATATCCGCGTAGAGCGCCTCCGCGCCCGTGACAGCGAGGAACACGCTGCCGAGCACAACAAATCCGATGGCGCCGTGTTCGTAGAGGAAACCGATGCCGCGGAGCGGGTTGAACGCCCAGAGTATCTGCGGCGCGTCCGGAATATGCGAGGCTCCGAGCAGAGCGATCACCGCAAAAAACACCACCATGATCGGGCCGAAAAAATTCGCCACCGTGGCGGTTCCGTGGCTTTGCGCCAGAAACAGCAGCACGAGAATGATGATCGTCGCGGGGAGAACGACATAGTCGAGGCCGGGGGAGACTTGTTTCAGCCCCTCAAGCGCCGAGAGCACTGAAATCGCCGGCGTAATGATCGCATCGCCAGAGAACAGCGCCGAGCCGATCACGCCAAGAAAGAACACCAGCGTCGTTCGCTTGCCTAGTGCGCCCTGGGCCAGCGCCATCAGCGAAAGTATGCCGCCTTCGCCCTTGTTGTCGGCACGCATCAGAAACACGACGTATTTCGCCGTCACGGTCGTAAATAGCGCCCAGATTATCAGGGACACAATACCGGTGACCGCATGTGCATCAAGGCCGGTGTCCTTGAAACGCGCCAGCGAGGCCTGCAGCGCATACAGCGGGCTGGTGCCGATGTCGCCAAACACGACGCCGATCGAACCGAGCGTCAACAGCCAAATATTGCCGGTCCCGTGTGGCGCCGCGGCGGATTCAGCTTCTGCCGTTGCAGGCGTCGGGAAAGCCGGCAATTCCGAATGGGTCATCAAAGAACTCTCGCCGAAAACGCTGGTCTGTAAAATTGCTTGGCCGGTCTCGGGGCGGCTCTATACGCGCTTCGCTCGCCAACAGGAAGGGCCGCGCGTCTGCAGGCTTGCGGCTTTGCGATCTTCCTGCAATGCAACGTCAATGGCGCCCGAACTCGATCTCCTGCCGATTAACGCTGTTTTGGCCGAAATTTGCTCCGCCCTGAAAGAGAATACGCGCGCGGTCCTCGTGGCCCCGCCGGGCGCTGGCAAGACGACCCGTGTTCCCCTCGCGTTGCTCGATCAACAGTTTGCCAGGCGAGGCCGGATACTCGTTCTGGAGCCGCGGCGTCTTGCCGCACGCGCCGCCGCTGCCCGGATGGCCTCGACCTTGGGCGAGGAGGTTGGCGAAACCATTGGTCTGCGCGTGCGCATGCAATCCCTCGTTTCCACTCGAACGCGCGTCGAGATTATCACCGAAGGCGTGTTCACGCGAATGATCCTCGATGATCCGGCGCTGGATGGCGTTAGCGCCGTGTTATTTGATGAATTTCACGAGCGCTCGCTTGACGCCGATCTGGGCTTGGCGCTGGCGCTCGATGCGCAGGCCGGATTGCGCGACGATTTGCGTTTGCTCGTTATGTCCGCGACGCTGGAAGGGGCGCGCGTTTCGGCGCTGCTTGGCGACGCGCCGCTGATCGAAAGTCAGGGACGCGCTTATCCGGTGAAGACGCGTTATGTCGGGCGCGACCCGCGTCAGCGTCTCGAGGACGACATCGCGCGCAATGTGCTTCGCGCTCTTGGCGAAGAAACCGGATCGGTTCTGGTCTTCCTTCCCGGACAAGGCGAGATCACCCGCGTCGCGCAAATCTTGCACGATCGCATCACAAATCCGAATGTCGTTATTGCGCCGCTGTTTGGCGCGATGGACCGCGCCGCGCAGGATCGCGCTGTGCTTCCGGCGCCGCCGGGCCGCCGGAAGGTCGTGCTGGCGACATCGATTGCCGAGACTTCGTTGACTATCGATGGCGTGCGCGTCGTCATTGACAGCGGCCTCGCGCGGGTGCCGCGCTACGAGCCTGACATCGGCCTGACGCGCCTCGAGACGCAACGCGCGGCGCGTTCGAGCGCCGATCAGCGCCGGGGGCGCGCCGGGCGCACGGAGCCTGGCGTCTGCTACCGGCTTTGGGAGGAAGCCGCCAATGGCGGGCTTGCGGCTTACGCTGCGCCAGAAATATTGTCGGCGGATCTTTCGGGCTTCCTGCTCGATTGCGCTTCGTGGGGCGTGCAGGATCCGGCCAAACTGGCGTTCCTCGACCCGCCTCCAGCCCCGGCTCTTGCCGAGGCGCGCACGTTGCTGAATTCGATCGGCGCGCTCGGCCAAGACGGACGCATCACCGACGAAGGCAAAGCGTTGGCGAAGCTCGCGTTGCCGCCGCGCCTCGCGCGTATGGTCGTCGCCGCTGCGCGAGCGGGGCAGGGCATTGCGGCCGCGCGGCTCGCTGTGTTGCTTGGCGAACGCGGGCTCGGCGGCGATGGCGTCGATGTTGCGACACGGCTCGAACGCTTTGCTTCGGATCGGTCGCCTCGCGCCAATGACGCGCGCCGCCTTGCGGAGGGTCTGGCGCGGCGAGCCGGCGCCGGGACGAGCGACAAGACGCTCGGCGTCGGCGCCTTGCTGTCCCGTGCGTTTCCCGATCGCATCGCCAAGGCTCGCGGCGCGCGCGGCGCATTCCTGATGGTCAATGGCCGCGCTGCGTCGCTGGAGCCCCACGATCCGCTTGCGGGGGAAGATTGGCTGGCGATTGGCGAGATCGCGGGCCGCGCGTCGAGCGCCCGGATTATCGCTGCCGCGGCGCTGACGCTCGAAGAGATCGAGGAAATTGCAAGCGAACAGATCAAGAGTATTGATGAGACGGTTTTTGACAATGCGTCGCGCTCGCTGCGAGGACGCCGGCGCAGAAAGATTGGCGCTTTCGTTCTTAGCGAACAAACGCTTCCCGCGGCCAACGACGAAGCGAGTGCGCAAATACTAGCCAGAGGGATACTGGCGCTCGGCGCTGAGCAACTGCCGTGGACGAAGGAGCTGATGCAGTGGCGTGATCGCGTAATGTTCCTGCGCCGTTCGCGCCCTGCAGATTGGCCGGATCTGTCCGATGCTTCTCTGGCCGCTTCGCCCGACTGGCTGGGGCCCTACCTGGTTGGTAAGACCAGCCTCGCTGCGATTGACGCGCAAGAGTTCTCCGAGGCGCTGCACGCGCTCTTGCCATACGCCCTGCGTCGCCGGCTTGACGAGGAGGCACCGACGCATTTTGTCGCGCCTACAGGATCAGGCGTCCTAGTGGACTATGAGGCGGAGGGCGGTCCGGCGATCGCGTTGCGGGTGCAGGAATTGTTCGGCCTGCAAACGCATCCTAACCTGGCGGGAGGGCGCGCGCCGCTGACGCTACATCTTCTTTCGCCGGCGCACCGACCCATTCAGATCACGCGCGACCTTCCCGGCTTTTGGCGTGGCTCTTGGGCTGCGGTGCGCGCCGATCTTCGCGGCCGCTATCCCCGCCATTTCTGGCCCGAGGATCCTGCCGCGGCCTTGCCCACGACGCGAGCAAAGCCAAGGGGAACCTGAGACAGGGCGCCTCAGCCCGTCTTCACATATTTGCGCCAGTTATGGGCCTCCTTGAAACCCAAGACCTCGCGCGTCTTCTTGTTCGAGATTGGCGCTTCGAACTCGCCCATTTTGCGTGTGACCTTGATGTTGGGGTAGTGGCGGCGCAGGAATTCTTCGGTTGGCTTATTGAGCGTGATCGTGTCGTTGACTGCGTTGAACACCTGAAATCCAAGTCCGTCTTTTTGCAGGCAGAGATGGACGATTTCACCCAGATCGCGCGCGTCAATGTAGCTCCAGGCGTTGCGCTTGCGCGATAGCGGCTCCGCGATGAAACCGGGAAAACGATCGTACTCGCGCGGCTCGATCACGTTGCCGATGCGCAGCGCATAAATGTCAGCGCCGTAGCGCATCGCGAACGCCCTGGCGGTCTTTTCGTTGACGACTTTCGACAAGCCGTAAGAGTCCATCGGATCGATGTCGTAATCTTCTTCCAACGGGAAAGAATGGAAATCCTTGTCACCCTCGGCGAAGCAGACGCCATACGTCGTCTCGCTCGAAGCAATGATGATCTTCTTGACGCCGAGCTTGGTCGCCGCCTCGATCACGTTGTAAGTACTGAGGACATTGGCCGTAAACGTCTTGTTGTCCGGCTCGATCAACACGCGCGGGATGGCGGCAAAATGCACGACGGCGTCAGGCGCCTTCGGCGGCGCGCCGTCGTTAAAGCCGTCGAAGCCGAAATGCGTCGTCAGCGCATTGAAGACCTGGCCGCTGTCGGTCATGTCGGCGATGAGTGTATTAACGCCAGGTTGATCCAGCGGTTTCAAATCGACGTTGAGAATCGAATAGCCCTTGGCGAGGAGGTGCGGCACGGCGTGTTTGCCCGCCTTGCCCGATCCCCCGGTAAAGATGATGCGTTTCCCCTTCATTGGGCGTTGCCTCGCGGTGGTGGATGCAATGATATTGTATGATATTTGTGTGGCGCGCCAGCTTGTTCGCGCCAATCGGTTTGAAAGAATTTCCGCCCGGGAAGGCCAAAACCACCCGATCCGCCGCGCGCCGGGCGGAACGCTCGATCAATTCCCGACGCTGTCGAGCAAACGGGCGGCCTGCGCCCTCAGGTCCTCGCATTTCAATTCGCGGGCGAAACGAATTGCGGACTCGCGATCAAGATTGGCGCGGATGCGGGCAAGTTCGGCGGCGTCGCGTTTGCAGGCCTTGGCGATATCGATGGACTTCTCGCCGAGGCCGTCAATCGTCTCTGTTGTCGCGGTTTTCAACGGTTCGAGGCCGAAGCTTTCCATCAGCCGTTTGACCTGCGGGCGCAATTCTTCGCACGTCAAATCGTGGGAAAAGCCAATGATTTTATCGCTGGTTGGATTGAGACGCAGCTGTGCGAGCCTCGTCGCTTCGGCCTTGCAAATCTGCTCGGCTGACATCGTCGCGGGCTCGTTCGCGCCGACGGTCTGGAGCGCCGCTTCGCGACCATGCTTCTGCTCCGGAGCGCTGTCCGGCGGTTGCGGCGGGCCCTCCTTGCTCGCAATACCTGCAGTTGCGCCAAGCTTTTTGTTCGCCGCGGAAGCATCGGCCGGCCCCGAAACAACGCCAACGGACAGCTTGGTGATTTGGGCGCGCGCCAGGCTCGCATAGTAGCCGGACTCGTGGGCGGCGAGAAACGCCTGCCAGCCTTGACGCGAGCCGACCCGCTCAGCCATTTCGTAATCCGCTGCGACAGAGGCATTCGAATCGGCGGCCGGCGTCGCCGCGACTCTCGGCGCGGGCGGTGCGGGGACCAGCGAAATATCGGTGCCGCCGAGCGAGCCATACACGAACGGCTCCTGCCGATTGCCCGTGCTTGCCAAAACGTCGTCGCGGACTTTTCCAAGGGCGATGCGAATATCAAGTCCCGGCTGCGCAATGTACTTCACGAGCGCGGTCGTGAAAGGACTATTCGCGCCGCTTCCATCGTAGGAAACCGAACCCGCCTTTGCGGCGTAGGCGATGAGCGTGTCGGCGCTTGTCGGCTCAACGCCGACAAGCCGGTTGGCGACAGACCGTTTCACAACCGAGGCGCGAGCAGGCGCGCGCAGGAACGGATTGTCCCTGCAGGCGTCGAGAATGATGAGGCTAAGCTTCTTGGCGCCTTGCGTCGCCAGCATCAGACGATCGAGGGGAATGGCTTCGTCGTCCACATCGAAGTCGTTCGCCAGCTTGGCGTCGACCGGAATCAGGTAGTTGACGCCGCCGATCTCAATGCCGTGGCCCGAGTAGTAGACGACCGCGATGTCGGCATTCGCGGCGGCGTTCAAAAATTCACGGACCGCCCGCTTGAATTCCACGACGCCGACGTTCTTGCGCTCGTCGACGACATTAAAACCCGCGTTCGTCAGCAGGGTGGCTATCGTGTTAGCATCGTTGACGGTGTTGGCGAGCGTGTCGGCATGCTCGTACTTGGCGTTGCCTATAATGAGCGCGACGCGCGTGTCGGCGCTTGCGTTGCCGGCGGCGAGCGCGCCGAGCGACAGAATGCAGAAAATCCGTACCGCGTAACGAAGAAGCGTACTCATCGTCTTTTTCTAAATTTTCCGAAGCGCCGCTAGCTGACCGCACCCATATCTCATACGCACCATAAACATTAGTTCATTACGGTCCGAAAAGCCATGCGGGGGAGCCGAGACTACTTTAGATCGCGCGCGATCCGGAATCCGTTGGCATAGTACCGCACATCAACGTCATATCGGAACCTGGACGCCGAACGCACCGCGCTCGCCTTGTTGGCGAAGGAGCCTCCGCGCAAGACATGCAACGAGCAATCCCCGCTGGTCCAGGCCGAACCGTCGTGAGGCGCTCCGCGGTAGGAAGGGTTCCAGCAATCCTGCACCCATTCCGCGGCATTGCCCGCAGTATCGAACAACCCGAAGGGATTGGGTCGAAATGACCCTGTGGGAACCGTCTGGGGGGCTGGATCGCCTCCACAATCCGCGCATTTTGCATGACCAGACCCGACATCCTTACCCCACCAATAAGCGGATGCGGCGCCGGCCCGTGCAGCGAATTCCCATTCCGCTTCGCTCGGAAGGCGGTAAGCATGGCCTGCCTTTTGCGAAAGCCAGCCGATGTAGTCCTTCACGTCATCCCACGCGACGTCGATCACCGGCCGTTCGCCGCGCCCCCATCCGTGGTCGCTTGGGGTGTATTTGCAAGAGCCCGCCTTAACGCAGAGATCCCACTGGGCGAACGTCACCTCGCGGCGTCCGATGGCGAACGGCTGGGCGATGGCGACGCGATGCGGCGGCGACTCTGACGGACTTTCGTTCGACCCCATGTCAAACTCGCCCGAGGGTACGACGACTATTTCATCGCAGTCGGCACAGTCCCGAAATACCTCGCCCGGGACATGCGCCGGGGTTGATTGCGCGTATGTCGCTGGCGCAATCACGCAAAGGCAAAACAAAAGCGGCAGAAGTCTCAGGCCTCGGCTCACGTCAACTCTCGGGTGCTCATTTCCACTCCTGATCGCGTTTCTTTGAGTTTCCCGGATCCTGTCGAAAGGCGCACTCGCCGAGCCGTCGAGGAGATCATTCGGCGCGTTCGCGTGACCGAGACCACACTTCTCAAATGATACGCTGAGCGGTAGGCGAATGAATCAACGCGAATACATCATGGTAAGCAAGTTTGTCGTTATCCGGCTTTACATTCCACGCGGGAAAGTTATCATTTACTTCAAGGATAGCAAGTTGCGTTGCCGAAGCGGAGCACGCAATTCCGGTTGTTTTACTCGCAGCATCGATAATGTTTCGTTGGTGGCCGTTATGCTTGGCGACATTGAATGTTGACTTCGTGACAGGGTGGAAGCGAGGGAGATCGTTATGAGGGCATTCGCAGCGGCAATCGTAGGATTGCTCATGGGCTTGGCCGGCGCCGAGACCGCGTTTGGGCAAGCGGCCGCGACAGTCGGTTCAACCCCTTCGCCGCCCGGCGCATCGGTGTATTTCGTCGATCTCAAAGACGGCGCCACGATTGGGCCGAAGACGACAGTGCACTTCGGCCTGCATGGCATGGGAGTGGCGCCGGCGGGCTCGGACAAGGCAAATTCCGGTCATCATCACCTGTTGGTCGATGCGGACCTGCCGCCCCTCGATCAGCCGATTCCCAACGATGAAAACCATCTGCATTTTGGCGCGGGTCAGACGGAGGTTGATCTGACGCTTTCTCAAGGCCCGCATACGCTCCAACTCCTTCTGGGCGACAAGAACCATATCCCGCATTCGCCTCCCGTCATGTCCGAGCGCATCCATGTGACCGTTGCGGACGCGGCGCCGGCGCCAGCGGCCGCGCCGGCTGCCGCAGACGCGTCAGGGCGTCACAACTCTCCTCCCGGGGCCAAAGTCTATATCGTCTTGCCCGCGGACGGTTCCTACGTTCCGCGCACGGTAACGGTGCGATTTGGCCTTGTCGGCATGGGCGTCGCGCCGGCGGGCGTCGAGAAGGCTAATTCGGGGCATCATCATCTCTTGATTGACACGCCGTTGCCGCCACTCGATCAGCCGATCCCGAACGACGAAAATCACCTGCATTTCGGCGCAGGCCAGACCGAGGCGACCGTCACGCTGACGCCGGGCAAACACACACTTCAATTGCTGCTTGCCGACTCAAAGCATGTGCCGCACGTCCCACCGGTTTTCTCCAAGCCGATCACGGTTATTGTCGGTGTCCCGCCGGCGCATCGCCGGATGCATCGTCATCGACCGCATCGCCAGTACTGACGCCAGATGGCTGGTGCCGGAGCCATGACGATCCGCGGGCTCCAGCCATGGCCTCGTTGAATGGCGGCGTCGCCTGGATCACCGGAGCTGGCAGCGGCATCGGGCGCGCCTGTGCGGTTGCGTTTGCGGGGGCGGGCGCGATGGTCGCGTTGACCGGCCGGCGCGCTGCCGCGTTGGAGGAGACCGCCAAAATCATTCGCGCTGGCGGTGGGACGGCGCTCGTTGTTGCGGCCGATGTCGCTGACGCAGCTGCGGTGGACGCAGCGTTGGAAAAAGTAACTTCGGCGCTTGGCGATCCGCTCATTCTGGTCAACAGCGCCGGCGGCAATGTCCGCCAGCGTCATTGGGCAAACCTTACGCCAGCGGCGATGTCGCAAGTTATCGATGTCGATCTCAAAGCGATGTTCTATTGCACGCTCGCGGTCTTGCCGGCGATGCGCCGACGTCGGGACGGCTGTATCGTTCATATCGCCTCGCAGGCAGGCGTCTCGCTGCAGACGGTCAGCGGGCCGAGCTATTCCGCGGCAAAGACCGCCGTACTGGCGATGAGCGCGAGCCTCAATGCGGAGGAGGGCATCAATGGCGTTCGCAGTATTTGCATTTCGCCTGGCGAAGTCGAAACGCCGATCCTCGATACGCGTCCCTCGCCACCCAGTCCGGCCGAAAGGGCGTTGATGCTGCGCCCGGAAGATGTCGCGAATGTCGCGCTGTTTTGCGCGACGATGCCGCAGCGGGCTTGCGTCACCGAGCTGGTGCTCTTGCCAACCGACGACAGGCATGTGCGAGCCGCCGCGCGAACGATTGAAAAGCTCGTCGCGACGTCGTTCAAGGGCGGACTGGGAACTGGCTAAATCCGCTTGTTGCGCGATGCGGCCAAGCCCCAAGCAAAGCGCAAAGTTTATGCTTGCCCGTTGTTGCAATCTGATGGAAAGTGACATGTCAGACGCAAATATCTTACAAAAGCGTCTTAGCGCGGCCGCATTCGCGGGCGGGTCATGGGAGGAGGCGAGGCGTTGCCGTTTCTTGAGCTGAAGAGCGTTTCCAAGCATTTCGGCGCGATCCACGCTCTCAATGATGTCGATTTGTCGCTCGAGCAGGGCGAAGTGCTCGGCCTGATGGGCGACAACGGCGCCGGCAAGTCGACGCTCGTCAAAGTGATCGCGGGAAACTTTCCACCGACACACGGCGAAATCCGCATTGGCGGCGAAGCTGTTCACTTTTCGAAACCGGTCGAGGCCCGCGAAAAAGGCGTCGAGGTCGTCTATCAGGATCTTGCGCTCTGCAATAATCTTTCCGCCGCCGCAAATGTGTTTCTTGGCCGTGAGTTGAGGAAGCGGGCCGGCCCGTTCAGCTGGCTTGATCACGCCGCCATGGCGCGCCGCGCCGGCGAACTGTTCACCGAACTTAAATCGGAAACGCGGTCCCGGGATCTTGTGCGGCAAATGTCGGGTGGACAACGGCAGGCCGTCGCGATCGCTCGAACGCGGTTGTCGATGGCGCGCATGGTGCTGATGGACGAGCCCACCGCCGCGATATCGGTGCGTCAGGTCGCCGAGGTGCTCGATCTCATTCGCCGTCTGCGCGATTCCGGCATGGCGATCATCCTGATCAGCCACCGCATGCCCGACGTCTTTGCCGTGGCCGATCGGGTGACGGTGATGCGGCGCGGCCGCAAGGTCGCGGACAAGCCGATCAGGGCGACCAGCCCCGAGGAAGTGACGGGTCTGATCACCGGGGCAATACAAACCGCCTAGGAAAATTTTATATGTCAGTGAACGCAATCAATCCGCCGCCTCCGCAGGCAAATGTGTCGATTGAATCGGTTCTCGACGTACGCCAGCAGACCGGGCTTCAGCGGCTCATGGGCGCGCAAGCCTTCTGGGTATTTGTTGCGTTGGTGCTGATCTGCCTTGTGATGAGCTACTTGCAGCCGGCGTCCTTCGCCACGCCGGAAAATTTCTACAATATCACCCGCAATTTTTCCTTCATCGGCATCATGGCGTTGGGAATGACGGCGGTGATCGCCACGGGCGGCATCGATCTCTCCGTCGGCTCGATCATGGGCCTGGTTGCGGTCGTGTGCGGTCTGACGCTCGAGGCTGGCTATCCCTGGTGGTTGGCGATCTTCGCCGGTCTGGCGGCGGGCTTTGTGGTTGGGCTGATCAACGGCTATCTCATCGCTTACGTTGAGCTCTCGCCGTTTGTTGTCACGCTCGGGATGCTGTCGATCGCGCGGTCGGTTGCGGTCGTCCTTTCCGGCAATCGCATGATCTATAATTTTGGTCCAGGCGGCCCGGCGTTCAAGAAATTCGGCAACGGTGAATTGCCGATCTGGCAATTTGGCGAGCATACGTTGGCGCTTTCGTACCCCTTGATGATCCTGTTCGCGCTGACGGCCATTTTCGCGCTTATGCTGAAAATGAGCGCCTGGGGCCGCCATATCCTCGCGATTGGCGGGAACGAGCAGGCGTCGCTCATGACCGGTGTGCCGGTGCGGCGGGTCAAGGTCCAGGCCTACGTCGTATCGGGTCTCGCGGCGGCGCTCGCGGGCATTCTGAACGTTGGATGGTCGGGTTCGGCGATCAACGCGCTGGGCCAAGGCTACGAATTGCTCGCCATCTCGGCCGCGGTTATCGGCGGCGCCAACCTGATGGGCGGCGAAGGTTCCGCGTTCGGCGCTTTTGTCGGCGCCGCGCTGATTTATACAATTCGCAACGCGCTCTTGATGGAGGGCGTCGATTCCAATTGGCAGGGAACATTCGTCGGACTGTTCCTGATCGCCGCCGTCTACCTCGGAAAAGTCCGGGGAGCTAGACGCGATTAGCCGACCAATCGGCTTCGCGCATTGAAGGAGGTAAGTATGTTGAAAGTTATGTTAGCGAGCGCTGTCGCCGGCGGCGCACTTTTGGCGGCTGTATCTACTGCTTCGGCTGCGGATCCCTACACGTTCGCGCTTGTGCCCAAGAACATGAACAATCCGTTCTTCGATCAGGCGCTGGCCGGCTGCAAGAAGGCCGAGGCGGAACTGAAGGGAGCGGTGAAGTGCCTGTATATCGGACCAGGCGAGCATGGCGGCGGCGATGAAGAGGCCCAGATCGTCGCCGACCTCATAACCAAGAAAGTCGATGGGATCGCGGTTTCCCCAGCTAACGCGCCGGCGATGGCCAACGCCCTGAAGGGCGCGGCGGCGGCGAAGATCCCCGTGTTAACTTGGGATTCCGATCTGCTGCCGCAGGACAAGGCGCTGCGCATCGCCTATGTGGGCACGCATAATTATGAAATCGGCGTCAACCTCGCCAAGATGGTCCAGCAGATCAAACCCAAGGGTGGCACGATCTGTATTCAGTCGGGCGGCGCGGCGGCGGCCAACCACAACGAGCGCATGCAGGGCATTCGCGATACGCTGTCGGGCGCCAAGAGCGCGGAATCGCCCGGAGCGCGCCTTACCGGCCAGAACGGTTGGAAAGAGGTCGACGGCTGCCCGCTCTATACGAACGACGACTTCACTCTCGCCGTGCAACAGATGGAGGACATCCTCGGCAAATATCCCAACCTCGACGCGTTCACTCCAACCGGCGGCTTCCCGCAATTCGTGCCGGACGCGAACGAAAAAGTCGCCAGCAAGTACAAGGACAAGATCGCTTCTGGCGCGCTGGCGCTTGTCGTCGCCGATACGCTCCCGATGCAAATCGACGCGATGAAGAAGGGCCTCTCGGCTGGCCAGGTTGGGCAGCGGCCGTTCGAGATGGGCTACAAGGCGATGTATTTCCTCAAAGACATCAAGGACGGCAAAGCGCCTCCCGCCGACCCGACCTATACCGGTCTTGACGTTTGTACGCCAAAGACCGTCGACACTTGCATCGGCGGCTGATCGTCAAGTTGCATATGACGGGGAAGGGCCGGCTCCGCGCCGGCCCTTTTCGGTTGGTGAGATTCCCGCCCGACTCTTATCGACTCATTCGCCGGTCGCTTTCGATACAAAATCCGCATGAACAGTTCGTCCAGTCGACATCACGCTCGCAAAGACGGAACCCTGATAGCAAGGCGCGAGGCATTCGGACGACCTCGATAAAACATAATATTTATGTATAATACAACCTGAACCAACCGCGGCGCGCGGGTATTCGGGTGCGCGGAAAAACTACACCCATCGCCTTGATTTTATTCAAAATGTTTCGCGGATTGTCGCTCGGAAACGACCCCGCGCAACCGCCTTCATGACTTAGCCGCAACCCCTATGAACCCAAGCCTGGAACGCTGTCATGAAGACCTACCGCATAGCCGTCATCCCCGGCGACGGGATCGGAGAGGAAGTGATTTCGGCGGGCGTCGAAGTCCTGCAAACGCTTGCCGATCGCGCCGGCGGCTTCGCGTTCCAGTTCGAGAGATTTGACTGGGGTTCGGACTATTATCGCAAGCACGGGATCATGATGCCCGCAGATGGGCTCGAGCAAATCAAGGGCGCCGATGCGATCTATTTTGGCGCTGTCGGCGCGCCCGATGTGCCCGACCACATCTCGCTGTGGGGTCTGCGTCTCGCGATCTGCCAGCCTTTCGATCAATATGCCAACGTGCGTCCGACGCGAATCCTGCCCGGCATTGTCAGCCCGCTGCGCAATGTCGCGGGACCCGAACTCGATTGGGTGATCGTGCGCGAAAACTCGGAGGGCGAATATGCCGGTGTTGGCGGGCGGGTGCATCGCGGCCTGCCTGAAGAAGTGGCGACAGACGTTTCCGTTATGACCCGCACGGGTGTCGCCCGGATCATGCGCTTCGCCTTCGCTCTGGCGCGTTCGCGCCCGCGCAGGCTGCTGACCGTAGTGACGAAATCGAACGCGCAGCGCCACGCGATGGTGATGTGGGACGAGATAGCGGCCGAGGTCGCGCGCGAATTTCCCGACGTGAAGACCGACAAGATGCTTGTGGACGCCATGACGATGCGGATGATCCTGAGGCCCGCCACGCTCGACACGATTGTCGCGACCAACCTTCACGCCGACATACTTTCCGATCTTGCGGCGGCGCTTGCCGGTTCGCTCGGCATCGCGCCGACGGCCAACCTCAATCCAGAGCGTAAGTTCCCCTCGATGTTCGAGCCGATCCACGGTTCGGCGTTCGATATTGCGGGCAAGGGCATCGCCAATCCCATCGGCGCCTTCTGGACCGGCGCGATGCTGCTCGAGCATCTCGGCGAGCCCACAGCGGCCGCCCGATTGATGCGCGCCGTCGAGCGCGCGACGGGCGATCCCGCCCTGCATACGCCGGATCTTGGCGGGGCGGCGACGACGCGGCAGGTAACCCAAGCCGTGGTCGCCGCCATTCTCGGCGACAATTCCTGAGGTTGCTGACAGGCCGTTTGTTAACCTCAATAGAACCACAGCGCGGTATATCTTTCATTCAGCGTTTACCGCCTTTCAATCTCTTTCTGACTGTTAAGCCCCGCGCAACCACAAACCTTTAGCGTCGAAACCTACGCATGCCGTTAAGTAAGGCGTGACAATTGTTTGTGGGCTTGGGGACGCGATGCGCATTCGTCTTACCGCTACATTTTTTGGACTCGCGTTGGCCGCCGCGCCCACGGTCGCCGATGCCGACGAGTGGATCGCGACAAAGCTTCGCGGAGCGGTCCATACGCGACAGAACGGCCAATGGACGCAGTTGCATCGCGACGACGTTATCTCGGACAGCCGCGTCATATGGAGCGGGCCCGACGGCGCGGCGCAATTCACGCGAAACGCTGAAACCGTCGACATCGGCCCTAACACGCAAATCCGCATCTTCGACCGCGCCGGCAAGCCATTCACGACCGTCAACGAGAGTTTCGGCTCGGTGTCGATCGAGGCGAACGTAAAGAACGTCAAACACTTCGCAGTGCAGACGCCGTTCATCGCCGCTGTCGTCAAGGGAACGAAGTTCGAAGTGACATCCGACCAAGCCAATACGCGCGTCCAAGTGACTCGTGGTCGCGTCGGCGTCGAGGATCTTCATAGTCACAACACCGTGGACGTGCTTGTGAACCAACATGCGAGCGCCGGCTTCAATCAACCGCTCAACGTAGCGGGGGTAGGTCGTCTGCACCCTATCAAGAACAAGAAAGGGCAGATCGTTCTGGGTCAGCCAGGCGCCACGGAGAGCGGCCCGGAAGCGGCTGCCGTCGCGCTTCAATCCTCCGGCGACAACACTGCGGCAGCCTCGCCCTCGCCGTTGCAGTCGCACTCGTCTCCGCCTTCTCCGACGCCAAATCCAACGCCAACGCCGACCCCAACGCGAACTCCGACCCCGACCCCGACCCCGGCCCCGGCCCCGGCCCCAACGCCGACCCCTCCGCCCAGCGCACCTCCAGGCTCGCCAGGCGGAGAAGGGCACCATCGGGGCTGGTGGCACGGTGCCGGAAATCCACACGGAATCTGACCAGAGCGCCATTTGCGCCGCTCTGGGCGTCGTTTAGTAGTTTTCAGGTAAGGCTAGCCCGCGATGCCAATTTCATTGAGGCGGCGGATTTCCTCGGCGGCGACGTTCGCCTTGTTGGTGTTCGCGGTCGTCGTTGCCGCCGCGTTGGGTCCGTTCCGTCCGCTCGACAATGCGCTGGCCGACCTGCGCTTTCGTGAACTATCGCGGCCGCCGACCGGCAAGGTCGTCTTCGTCGAAATTGACGGCGCGAGCTTGCAACGTGTGGGGGTATGGCCGTGGCCGCGCCGCATCCACGCCGAAGCACTCGATAAACTGATGGCGCTGGGAGCTGGCGAAGTCGTATTCGATATCGATTTCAGCGTGCACTCGAATCCGCAGGACGACGCTCTGCTTGCCGGCGCGTTGGAGCGGGCGGGCGGTTTCGCGTCGCTGGCGGTGTTCAAGCAACTGACTTCGCCCGCTGGCGGCTTCAACATTCCGATCACGGAATTCGCAAAGAACGTCAATCTCGTCGCTGTCGACGTGCCGATTGGCGTTAATGGCGTTGTGCGCGACTACGAGGACCACATTGCGTTGGGCGAGGCGATTTACCCGTCGGTCGCCGCCGCGCTTGCGCCAAAGGCAGGGCGCAACTCGCCCGAAACCTTCGCGATCGACTTCGGCATCGACATGACGGCCATCGACCGGATCTCTCTCGCCGACCTGCTTTACGGCTCGGTCGATCCCAAGCGGATCGCCGGCAAAGACATCGTCGTTGGCGCAAGCGCGGCGGAATTGCGCGATCTGTTTGTAGCGCCGCGCTTCGGCGTAGTTCCGGGCGGTCTGCTGCACGTCCTGGCGACGGAATCGCTTTTGCAGGGCAGGGCGCTCGTCAATGCGGGCCCCCTGCCAATTGTTCTGACGATCCTGTTGTTTGGCTTCATCGCTGCACTGCTGCGGGCGAGATTGTCGCGCCCGAGCTGGGTGGCCGGGGTCATCGCTACGAGTTTGGGGCTGGAGGGAGCCGCCCTACTCTTGCAGGCCCGCAGCGGGCTGATGCTCGACACCGTCGCGCTGCACTGCAGCCTCGCCATCTGTCTGGCCTGGGGATTTGCGCTTGAAATCGGTGAGCGCCGCCGGGGTCAGATGCTCGCCGCCAAAGAGCGCGATTCAATGCGCGCTGTGCTCGATCACGTCGTCGCCGATAATTTCGACGGCATTCTCGTGATGAATTCCGAGCGCACCATCGTCGCGGCCAGCCATCTCGCCATGGAAGTGTTGGGCAATGACCTGATCGGCAGGAGCGCCACGGGGGTCTTGCCCGCCGATATCGACGCGACGATCGAGCAGGTCTTCGCCCAGGTCGAGGGGGCGGAACAGCTCCCCGCCATTGCGGGCCGCGCCAGCATCGTCGCCGACGACGCGGTGCGGGCGATCGAGTACACGTTTACGCTATCCCTCGTTGCCGGCGCGGCGGACGGCGAACCGCTGCAACGCGTCGGCTGCCTCACCTTCCGCGACGTGACCGAGCGCCATAAGGCGGAGGCGCGGCTTAGCTATCTCGCCGCGCACGATCCTCTGACGGGCGCATGGGCGCGCTCGACGTTGATCGATCATATAGAGGGTCTCCTGGAAGCCGACTGCGGCGTCACGCTGCTGGTGATCGATCTGAAGCGTTTCAAGACGATCAATGAAACGCTGGGCCATACTTATGGCGACGAAGTCCTGTGCGCCGCCGCGGCGAGGCTGCGCGCGGCAGGTCATAGCGCGCTGGCGCGGCTTGGCGGCGTCAGCTTTGCGATCGTCAAGCCGCAGGCGCTGTCGAAAGAAGCCATCGAATCGCTATGCGCCGAAATCTTCGACCGGCTGTGCAAACCCTATGTGCTGTATCGCCATCAGGCGATCGTCGGCGCCAGCATTGGCGCGACGACGTCCGAGCTTTCCCCCGGCGAGCCGGCGCTCATGCTCAGCCACGCCGAAATCGCCAATTCGCAGGCCAAGCCGATTACCGGCAACTCCTTCTCGATTTTCGATCCCGCGCACGACAAGCGATTGAAGGACAAGCGCGAACTCGAGCTTGCGCTGCGCCAGGCGGTATATGGCGAGGAGCTCGAGGTTTACTATCAACCGCAGGTGGCGCTCGACAATGGCGCCATCATCGGCGCGGAGGCGCTGGTGCGCTGGAATCATCCGCAGCGCGGCATGATCGCGCCTGACACGTTTATCGGCATCGCCGAGGAAACCGGCCTCATCATCGAGCTTGGCCGCTGGGTTCTGCGCACCGCTTGCCACGCCGCCGCCTTGTGGCCGGCGCATCTGCGCATCGCCGCCAACGTTTCGCCGGCGCAGTTCGAACTGGCTGATGTTGTCGAGGACATCCGCGAGGCGTTGGCGCTGTCCAACCTGGCGGCGGACCGGCTCGACATCGAAATCACCGAAGGCATCTTCGTCTCGGGTTCGGCCCACATCCACAAGATGCTGGAGGGCGTGCGGGCGCTGGGGGTCGGCATCGCGCTCGACGATTTCGGCACCGGCTATTCGTCGCTCGGCTATATCGGCCGCTTGCCGATCGACAAGATCAAGATCGACCAGTCGTTCGTGCGCAAACTGCCGGGCGACCGCGAGGCGGTGGCGGTCATCCGCGCCATCCAGATGCTGGCCGAATCGCTCGACAAATCGATCGTCGTCGAAGGCGTCGAGACCGCCGATCAGGCGATCCTGCTGCGCCTGATGCGCTGCGGCGCGGCGCAGGGCTACTACTTCGGCCGTCCCCTGACGGCGCGCGAATTCGCCGATTTGGTCAACGAGACGCCAATGCTGACGATGGCGGGTTGAGGGCGCCAAGCTCTCCCGCACACTGATCAGAGTCGTCGATTTGTCAGTACCCTGGGCGCCAAAGCGCGCACGTTTTTAATCGGCGGCGCGGGTGGGGGATTTGTCGGCGGACCTCGCTCGTCAGGTTCCGTGGCGGCCCGCGCCACCGGCAAATTGAACATAATTGTCATGTATTTCGCTAGACGCGATCACCGCCAGGCCGCCGCGCAGCTCCGCCAGCATCGCCGCTTCCTCACTGAGATACCATTGCGCCAGCGCGCTCGCCCGGTCGGCGCGCAGACAGGCTTGCGGGAACGCGGCGATTGCGTGCGCGAGTTTGACCGCCTCGGCCAGTGCGCCGCCCTTGGGCGCGAGGCGGTTGGCGAGGCCGATCGCCAGCGCCTCGTCAGCCTCGACCGCGCGACCGGTCAGGATCATATCCATGGCCCGCGAATGGCCGATCAGGCGGGGCAGGCGAATGCTCCCCAGATCGATCAGCGGCACGCCGAACCGGCGGCAGAACACGCCAAACACCGCCGTTTGCGAGGCGACGCGCATATCCGCCCATAGCGCCAACTCAAGCCCGCCCGCAACGGCATACCCCTCGATCGCCGCGATGACCGGCTTGCTGGGGCGTAACCGGCTCGGCCCCGTCGGCGCCAGCGTCCCCACGCCGCCCTCGCGCGTCACATTGGGCGCGCCCGCCGCGATGGCCTTGAGATCGGCGCCCGAACAGAAGTGTTCGCCAGCGCCTGTGAGCACGGCGACCGAGGCGGAAGCGTCCGCGTCGAACGCGAGGAACGCGTCATAAAGCGCCTGCGCGGTTCCCGCGTCGACGGCGTTGCGGCGCTCGGGGCGGTTGATCGTGATGATGGCGACGGGGCCGTCATGGGTGATGAGGACGGGGGAGGGGAGAGGCATGGCGGTCTCCGGTTGTGGCGGCGACGTGGGTCTCTGCAATTGAATTAGGCGCCATACGCGCCATCGCATCACTTTTGTTGACCTCGCCCGACGCAACAGATATGTTGCGTTAAAGAACAGCCGTCCGGCCAAGCGTTTTCTCGCCCAAAAAGGCGCGACATTCGCACCGGGCAAATGCGGGCGCCTGATCGTCAAATTGAACGGCCGGCGATCCGTCTTACCGCAACACGGCGGATCGAAAGAGATCGGCAAGGGGCTTTGGCTCGCCATTCTCAAACAACTCGATATCAAGGAGTAGCCCATGCGCTACGCAGTAACACTAACTCCCGACAACAATGGCACGATCCTCGTGACCGTTCCCGACCTGCCGGAGGCGGTCACCTTCGGCGAGGATCGCCCCGAGGCGCTCGCGCGCGCCGTGGACGCTATCGAGACGGCGCTGATGGGCGCCATGGCGGATCGCGAGGACATTTCAGCCCCGCGCGCGTCCGGCCCGGACATTGTGTCCCTGTCCGCGCTCTCATCGGCGAAGATCGCGCTGTATCAGGCCATGCGGGCGGAAGGACTCGGCAAAGCCGCGCTGGCGAAGCGCTTGGGGGTCGCGTTGCCGCAGATCGACCGCTTGCTCGACCTGCGCCATAGCTCGCGCCTCGATGCGATCGAGCGTGCGTTTGCGGCGTTGGGGCGGTCGATGACGATCGTGGTGAGGGCGGCGGCGTGAAGGCGTTGCGGCGACCGCACCGAGCTTCGTCTCCAACCGCCCCGCCGACCTGCTCGCCCTCGCCATCACGCTCGCCGACGCGACGCGTATGTCGATGCCGCCGACAGTGGTGATTGGGGTGGCGAGCGCGGGGGTGTTGCGGTGATGGGTGGGGTAGGGGGCTGATCCGCTCTCGCGCCGGACAGTTTTTCGTATATTTTAGCTTGTAGTTTTGGAGGCGGCGAAATGGCCGAGAATGAGGCCGGAAAAAGAAAGTTGAACGCAGATCAGAAACGGGCGCTACGCGCCGCGAAGGTAAATCGCTTCATGCAGGATTACGGGCGACAATCTCAAAAGCGCGTCGAACCAAATGATCGCAAATACGATCGTGATATTGAAAGTGAAGGGAAGCGGTTGAAACCGGAAGATTTGGACAGCCTTATGCGCGACGACGAGGAATGAATGTATCGTCTGCTGAAGGCATTTTTACGTGGACGCCATATCAATTCCCTTTTTGTCTTATCGAAATTATGCAATTGATATGGCGTCCCCGTAAAACCCGTAAAACCCCGTAAAACCGCAAACAGGCGCGCGCTCTGCGCGTGCTGATCACCGACAAGCTCGGATCTTACGGGGCCGCGCGCAAGGACATGGGCATGAACTTCGAGCATCGACAGCACAAAGGGCTCAACAATCGAGCGGAGAATTCGCACCAACCGACGAGG
>JAYUFK010000291.1:0-27343 GCA_043739325.1 Methylocapsa sp.
AGTTCGCCATATTGATTGATTGTTTCGTACTTTGATTCATCGCTGTCTCTCCGCGTTGAGGCTAAACTCAATTCGCCCGCCAACGTTCCGAGCCATTTATGCTGCACTGCAACAAAGTCAGATATGGGGGCGCCAGCGTTTAATGGCAAGGTTGAACAGCCGGACAATCTCGAAAAGCCCAACATTTTGAGCCCTTGCCTCCCCATCAATTCGTCTAAGGCGCCAAAATATTAGGCATCTGACTTGGGGCCGAGTCAGCATCAATGCGCTACGACCGGGCTTGTCCAGGCTATCCATTCGGTTCCACCAAACGCCCTGATTTTCATGGAGTAGCGCACTTTCCGAGCCGCCCAACGCCATCCGATCGCTAACACCGGCATCCAGACCCTATTCGACAATTGGTAAATCTCGCGTTGCAATCGGCATTCCCTTTGTCGCCCGGAAGAATGTATGAAGCCCGGCCTACATCCAATTTGAAAGTCTCCCGATGCCTCTCGCGCTCGCCCTCGGCGCCTTCGCCAGCCTGCTTGGCGCTTTCGGCGTGGCGCTCGCCGCGGCCGGCGCGCACGCTGGCGGCAATGAGCTGGCGCGCACAGCGGCGCTCTTCCTCATCATGCACGCCGCCGCGCTGCTTGGCGTCAGCGCTGGCGCGAGAGCCGCCGGTCCGGCCCGGGCGCTCGGCTTAGTAGGCATTGTCCTGGGCCTTGGCGTGTCGCTGTTTAGCGCCGACCTCGCGGCACGCGCGTTTCTCGGCGACCGATTGTTCCCATTCGCAGCTCCAATCGGCGGATCGCCGATGATCCTCGGCTGGCTCGCTATTGCGGGCGTATTCGCCTATGCGACGCTCACAACGCCGCGGAGCTAATCGCGCACAAATTCAAACAAATCAACGTCGACAAGACCCTTGTCGGTAATCTTAAGGTGCGGGATAACCGGCAGCGGCAAGAACGCCACTTGCAGGAACGGCTCGGCGAGCACGACGCCAAGGCCCTTGGCCGCCGCGCGCAATGTCACGAGCGCTTTATGCACGTCCTCGAAACTCAACAGGCTCATTAGGCCAGCGACAGGCAGCGGCAGTTCGGCCAGAACGCGCCCGCCCTGCGCCACCACAAAACCGCCCTCGATCTCGATCATCCGGTTGACCGCGACCGCCATGTCGCTCTCATTGGCGCCGACGACAGTGATATTGTGGCTGTCGTGGCCCACTGACGAAGCGATTGCGCCGCGCTGCATGCCAAAACCATGGACGAACGCGGTGGCGATGTTGTCGTTGATCCCGTGGCGGGCGACGACGGCCACTTTGACGAAATCCTGATCGATATCGATCCGCCGTTCGCCGTTGATATAGGGCAACGTCGCGGGCACGCGCTGGGTGATGATCTTGCCGGGAACAACGCCGATCGCCTGTGTCGTCGGCCCCATTCCACGGGCGGCAAAACTCAGGGCGGAAACGCGCTGCGCCTTGACGCTGCGCCGGCCCACGGGCGCCAGTTCGCCGCGCGTCGCAAACAGCGCCTCGCCGACTTCGCGCCCGCCGGTGAACACGCGCGACACAGCGCAAGCTTGCAAATCGTCGAGTACGACCAGATCGGCGCGCCAGCCTGGCGCAACGAGGCCGCGATCCATCAGGCCGAAGATTCGCGCCGCGGAAATGCTCGCGGCGCGATAGGCGGCGATTGGCGGCGCGCCAAGCCCGATCGCCGTGCGAATGATGAAGTCGAGATGCCCTTCCTCGGCGATGTCGAGCGGATTGCGATCGTCGGTGCAGAACGCGATGAACGGCGAATTGCGCTCGGTGATGATCGGCGCGAGCGCGTGCAAGTCCTTCGATACCGAGCCTTCGCGCACCAGAATCTGCATGCCCTTCGAAAGCTTCTCCAGCGCCTCCGGCACACTGGTCGTCTCGTGGTCGGTGCGGATACCGGCGGCGAGATAGCCGTTAAGATCGAAGCCCCGCACCAGCGGCGCGTGGCCGTCGATGCGCCGGCTCTGGAATGCTGCCAGTTTGGCCAGACAAGCTGGATCGCGCGCCAGCACGCCGGGGAAATTCATGAACTCAGCGAGGCCGAGAACCTTGGGATGATGCGCCAGCGGCAAGAGATCGGCGACTTCGAGGCGCGCGCCCGACGTTTCCAGATGCGTCGCGGGGACACAGCTCGACAATTGCACGCGAAGATCCATCGCGGTCGCCATCGAGGCGTCGAGGAAATACTTGAGACCCGTGACGCCAAGAACATTGGCGATCTCGTGCGGATCGCAGATCGCCGTCGTGACGCCATGCGCCAGAACGCAGCGGTCGAACTCCAGCGGCGTGATCAGCGAGGACTCGACGTGCAGATGCGTGTCGATGAAGCCCGGGACGATCACCTGGCCAGAGACGTCAATCTCGCGTGTGCCGCGATATTCGCCCATCGTGCCGACGATGCGATCGTTGGAAATTGCAACGTCGCTCTTGATCAACGCGCCGCTGACCAGATCGAAGATGCGCCCACCCTTCAACACGAGATCGGCGGCTGCCTGCCCGCGTCCCTGTTCGATGGCGCGCGAGAGATAAGCGATGGCGTCGGCCATGAGGACTCCGAGGTTGTTGCCTGGAGCAGTGTTTCAGCCTAGCGCGCAAACCTCAAGCCGCCGGACACATGGGCGGCTAATGCTTGTCGTCCAGGTTGACAATCCAGCTCGCGGCATTCGCCGGATCGTCGGTCTTTGACGGAATAACGCCGCCTTTGATCGCGAAATCGAAAATCGGCGGCTCGGATTTGGGCGGAAAGTCGGGAACCGGCCCACGGCGACGGCGCGGGCGCTTCGGAAAATTGGCTGGCGGTTCGTGCTGCATTGGTGGCGCAATCGGCCCAGGCGCGTAGGGTTCGGCGATTGGCGGCGACGCCATTCGCGGCGGCGGATATTCGACCTCCGATCTATTGTCGGGAGCGGGTTTCGCAACGATGCGAAGACGAACGAGCAGATCGACGCAAAGCTTCCAAAGGACTGCGGCCGCGAGACAGGCTCCTGAGCAATACCAGAGGACCGCCGCGATCAGTGCGTGGACGTAGCGGGCACAGTCGGCGGCGATGGCAAGGAGCACAGCGGCCGCAAGCAGATAATTGCCGATGCGTTCGACGAGCATCGTCGGGCCCTGATGGCGCGGAGCGCCGCGAAACTTCAATTTGCGCCGGCGGCCTCAATAAACAATAAACTCCGGGGGCTGGCGAATATGGATCGAATCCTTTGGTTACCCGAATCTATCCAGACGCCCCGCGCCTTTGACGCGGCGGTGAAAACAGGGTCCCTTCCCGGAATGCCGCTGTCGATTCTCTCAATCCAGTCCCATGTGGTCTATGGCCACGTCGGCAACAGCGCTGCGGTGTTTCCGTTGCAGCGGATGGGCTGCGAGGTCTGGCCGATTCATACCGTGCAATTCTCCAGCCACACCGGCTATCCCGACTGGCGCGGCCGGGTTTTCGACGCCGCGTTGATCGACGATTGCGTCGCCGGGCTCGCGCGGCTCGGAGCGCTTGGCCAATGCAACGCCATGCTCTCCGGCTATGTCGGCTCGCCCGAAATCGGTTCAGCCGTGCTTCGCGCATTTTCCAGCGTGCGCGCGCGCAATCCGGCGGCGGAATGGTGTTGCGATCCAGTGCTCGGCGATACTGGGCGCGGCGTTTATGTCGCGGCCGGCGTCGCTGAATTCCTGCGCGACCAGGCGCTGCCTGCCGCGACAATGCTGACGCCGAACCATTTTGAACTCGATCTGTTGTCCGGCGCGCCTTCACGGACGATCGAAGCGGCCAAGCGAGCAATGAGGTCCCTGAACCGTCTGGGCCCGCGCGTCATCCTCGCAACATCGCTCAATCTCGACGACACACCCGCCGATTGCATCGATTTGATGGTCGTTGAGGGCGCGGACTTCTGGCGCCTGCGCACGCTAAAGGCGCCAATAGCGGTCAATGGCGCGGGCGACCTTATCACGGCGCTGTTCCTTGCGCATTGGCTGCGCTCGCATTCGGCGCCCGAGGCGCTCGGCAAGGCGGCGTCAGCCGTCTATGGTGTCATCACCGCGACGCTCAAGGCCGGCGCGAGGGAACTCCAGCTCGTCGCCGCGCAGAACGAGTTCGTCCATCCATCTCGCTCGTTCACCGCCGAAACAATCTAGGGAAAGCCGTCTGATGCGCCGCCAATATTACACGCTCGATGTCTTTACCGACACGGCTCTCGCCGGCAACCCGCTCGCGGTCGTGCTCGATGCCGAGGGGCTTAGCGACGCACGCATGCAGGCCATCGCCCGCGAGTTCAATCTGGCGGAAACCGTGTTCGTGCGCGCGCCGAGAAATGCGATCAACACGGCTTCGCTGCGCATCTTCACGCCGGGGCGCGAATTGCCGTTCGCGGGACATCCAACTGTCGGAACAGCGGTGCTGCTGGCGCACTTGCGCGCGCCGGATCTGTTGAAGCGCGAGGACCTGCGGATCGTCGTGGAAGAAGAAGTTGGCGAAATTATCTGCGTCGCACGCCATCGCAAGGGACAGGCGATGGCGGCCTACTTCACCCTGCCGCGCCTGCCCGCGCCCGCTGGCAAAGCGCCTTCGATCAAGTCCCTCGCCGAAGGGCTTGGACTAAAGCCGGCGGATATAGGTTTTGGCGATCATCGACCCACCGTGTTTTCGGCAGGCGCCCCATTCTGTTTCGTTCCCATCCGCAATCTCGAGGCGATGGCGCGGGCCACGCCAATCCGAACACTCTGGGGCGAGAATGGCGAGCCGGCGGTGTTTCTCTACACAAAGGAAGTCGTGAGCGAGGCCGCCTCGTTCCACGCCCGCATGTTTGCGTCAGGCTGGGGCATAGTCGAAGACCCGGCGACGGGCGGCGCGGCGGCCGCTTTCGCCGGCGTCATCATGAAATTCGAGCCGCCTGCGGATGGCGACACGATGTTTGTCATTGAGCAGGGCCTTGAGATGGGCCGTCCGAGCGTTATTTCTCTCGGTCTGGTGGTGGAGCGCGCCGCGCTTGTCTCCGCCACGATTGGCGGCGCGGCGGTGTTTGTCGCGCAAGGCACGATCGACCTTTGACCACTGCTCCGTCGCCTATCCTGGAAGTCGCCGAACTCGATTTCGTCTTTGAGCTAAGGCCATGGGCGTTTGCTTCAGAACGCGCCAGCGACATCGCGCAGCACTGGCGCGAACGCAAGGCGGCGAAACCCGCCCTGTTTGACGGTCGCGTCCTGCTGCTCGGTCGCCACGAATTCGTCACGCGCGATGACGGCGCGACAGTTTTGCGCGGCGGCTATTTCGAAGTCAGCTACAGCGCCTTCCTCGCGTGGCGGGACTTCGGCTTTCCCGATGCGAGCGTCTGCAACTGTTTTTCTATGGCGGCGCTACAGTGTTCCGACGGCGCGTTCCTGCTTGGCGAAATGGGCGCCCATACCGCCAATTCCGGATCGATCTATTTTGCCGCCGGCACGCCGGACCCGAAGGACGTTTTCGGCGGCAAGGTCGATCTGACTGCCAGCGGTAAGCGCGAACTGGAAGAGGAGACCGGCCTCGCGCCAAGCGAGGTCACAATGGCGGCGGGCTGGACCGTCGTCTATGCGCCGCCGCGCATCGCCTGCATGAAGCTCACGCGAACCACCCTGATAGCGCCAATGGCGAAGGCGCGTATCGACGCATTTTTGCGCGCGGACGCACAACCCGAACTGGCGCGCATGCATATCGTGGCGAGTCGAGACGATATCGACGTCAAACGCAGCCCGGCGTTTCTCGTCGACTACCTGCGGCGCGCGCTCGGCGTGGATCAAAGCTCGGAGGGATAGCCGTGGCGCTTGCGCGAGGACAGGATCATCCCGCGCGCCTGCGCGTCATTGCCCGAGGCGCAGGGTTTGTCCGCCGCGGCGATCTCGGCGCGAATCTCGTTGTAGACCGATTGCGCGACGTGACCCAGGGCGAGATCGTTGTCCTGAATGGCGCGATAACGCGCAATTTCGCCAGCGCAGCCGCCGCCTTCCGGCAGCCTAAATCCGGGCGGTGTGACTGTGATGGAAGCAGGTGCTGGCGCAGCGGCCTGCGGCGCGGGAGCGACGGAATTGCACCCCGCGAGCGCCACGCTCATGCCGATGCCTGCAAGAATTCGTCTCATCGCCAAGCTCCTTTGCGCGAACCGCCTGCTTCACCATAGACTTGCAAACTCGTAAGCCGGGTCAACCGGTTTTGTCGCCGCGCCGACGCGCTAAGGCTTGGCGCAGCAAGCTCTCCACGCGCGGCGGATCGTCAAAAATCAGCGTTACTGGCAAGACGGTCACGGCGCCCCGGAGTTCGGGAGAAAGCCGCGCCGCGTCCTTTTGCGTCGTCGTCAGTATTAGATTTTGGGCCGCGGCCAGCGCCTGTAAATGTGCGATCTCTGCAGCAGCGAAGGCATGGTGATCGTCAAAGTTTCGAACCGCGACGACGTGCGCGCCGATCTCGCGTAACGTCGCATAGAATTTTTCCGGCCGCGCGATGCCGGCAAAGGCGAGCACATTCCGCCCAGCCAGTTTTCCGGCAACATCGGCATCCGGCTCAAGGCGCGCAGTGAGGACCGGCTTGTCGCCGAACGCAGCCGCGATTGCGGTCCTTCCCACCGTCACGACAGCGGCGACGTGCGGTAGCTGCGCCGCCAGTGGCGCGCGCAGCGGGCCAGCCGGCAGACACAAGCCATTGCCCAGCCCTGCCCCGCCGTCGATCATTGCGAGCGTAAAATCCTTGTACAGCGTCGGGTTCTGCAAGCCGTCATCCATCACGATAGCGCTCGCGCCGTTCTTGATTGCCGCGACAGCGGCGACGCGACGGTCGCGAGCAACGAAGCACGGCGCGACTGTCGCGAGCAACAGCGGCTCGTCGCCAACTTGCGCGGATTTATGCGCTTGCGGGTCGACCTCTACAGCGTCGCCGCCGAACGCTCCGCCATAGCCGCGCGAGATAAAGGCGACGTGTTCGCCCATGCCGATCAGCAGGCGCGCAATCGCCATCGCCGCTGGCGTCTTGCCGCCGCCGCCAACGACGAAATTGCCAACGCAGATCACCGGGACCGCGACGCGTGCGCCCGCCCGAGCCATTCGCCGCGCGGCGATGGCGCCATAGATCGCGCCGATGGGCGATAGCGTGAGGGCCGCAAAGTTGGGCTTCGGCAGCGCCCAGAAGACCGGCGCCTTCATGGCGCCGACGACGCCAGATACGGCTCGATCGCACTGAGCATCCGCTCGATGGCGCCGGTCTGACCCTCCACAGCCTTTGCCGCGGCGCGCGTCATCGCACGGAGCCGCGCCGCATCGCCAAACAGCGCGCCCAGGACCTGCGCGAGCTCCCGCGCATCATGCACCACAGCCGCGCCGCCCGACGCGTCGAGCAACGCATAGACATCGGCGAAATTGGCGACATGCGGACCGTGCAGAATTGCGCATGCGAGTTTTGCCGGTTCGATCGGGTTTTGCCCGCCTTCGCCGAGGAATGATTTGCCGACAAACACCACACCGGCGAGGCGGTAGAACAATCCCAACTCGCCGATCGTATCGCAAATGAAAACCGATGTCTTCGCGCTCGGCAGCTCACCGCGCGAGCGCAACGCGCAACTCAGACCCAGGCCTTGCAACTGGGCAGCGATAGCCGCGCCGCGCGCGGGATGGCGCGGCGCGATCAGCGTCAATACATCCGGAAAAGTGCGCGCCACGATCAGATGCGCTTCACCGGCAATCATCTCTTCGCCTTCATGCGTCGAAGCGGCGATCCAGATCTGCCGGCCGGAAGTCAAGCCGGCTAGCTCGGCCAATTCCTGGCGGTCGACGGGCGGCGGCGGAGCGTCGTATTTCAGATTGCCCGGCAGCGCGACGCGCGGCACGCCAAGTTGCGCCAGCCGATCGCCGTCGCCTTGGCTTTGTGCGAGCGCTAGATCGACGCGCGCCAGCAAGGCGCCGACGAAATCCGGCGCGCGGCGCCACCGGGCAAACGAGCGTTCGCTCATGCGCGCATTGACGAGGATGATCGGCACGTGCGCGTCGCTCGCCGCGAGTATGAGATTGGGCCACAGTTCCGACTCGGCGAGCAGCAGCGCATCGGGGCGCCAATGCGCGACGAACCGGCGCATGAAGCGGCGCGCATCGAGCGGTACGAATTGATGCAGCGCGCCGGCGGGGAGGCGCGTCGCTAGCAGCGCCGCCGATGTCACCGTGCCTGTGGTGATCAGCACCTTGCGCCCGCCCTGCGTCAGCCGATCCACCAAAGGCAGCAGCGACAGAGCCTCGCCGACGCTGGCGCCATGCAACCAGAGCAGCGACCCAGTAGGGCGCGGGGCGCCGGGTATGCCGCGTCGTTCATCGAGCCGCGCCGCATCTTCCTTGCCGCGCGCCAGGCGCCAGTTCAGCAGAGGCCGGCTCAGCGGCGCGAGCATTGTTGTCGCGAGGCGATAGGCATGCAGCGACAGCGGCAGGCTCATGCGCGCCTCAAGTCAGCGCCGGGATCGCGCGCGCCAACCAGCGCATAGGCGCGCGCGTGCACTTCGTCGAGGCCCTTCTCGACGGCGAGGCGCGCCGTCTCGAGTTCGGCGTCGGCAGCGTCGGGCGCGACATGGATGAGATCGCCGATCACGATTGCGCCGCGCCCGAACGGTTTTCCGAGGCTGGCGCGGTCCCATGTCTTGAAATCAAAGCGCCGACTTGTCGTCACCGCCGTCGGCACAATCGGGCGCCCGGAAATGCGCGCCAGCGTGACGATGCCCAATCCGGCGACGCGCGCGATCTTTGGCACATCCGCCGTCACCGCCACGGAATAGCCGGCGCCTAGCAGCCGCACCATTTCGCGCAGAGCCGGCGCGCCGCCTCGCTTGTGCATCTTGTCGGCGCGCCCGCCCGAGCCGCGCACCGGCAGAACGCCGAGCCGCCGCAGCGCTGCCGCGTTGACGCCGCCATCGCCATGGCGAGAAATCAGCGCCGCCATCCGCGCGATCGACCTGGGCCAGGCGAACGAGATCATGAAATGCTGGCCGTGCCACATCGCGACGATCACCGGCGTTTGCCCCGCGATCACCGCGTCGATATCGGCGGGCTCGAACGTGAACCGGTTGCTGACGCGGACAAATCGGATGTATGCCGCGAGCAGGAACCCCAGCGCTTCCTGCACGAATTTTATTTGTCCGAGGCGTTTGAGCATGAAAGCGATCAGCCCGGCTTGCGCTTCAGGCCCGCCGGATCGAGATAGCGATGCAAGTGCACGATGAAATATCGCGTCAGCGCGCTGTCCACTGTCGTCTGCGCCTTGCCGCGCCACGCACGTTCCGCGCTGACATAATCCGGGAAGATGCCGACGAGGTCGATCTTCGCGGGATCGCGAAACTCAAGCGAGTCGAGGGCTTTCAACTCGCCGCCGAATACGAGATGCAGCAACTGCGCGGATTCGCCTGCTTCGATGTCCCTGGCGGCTTGCGTCATAACGAGTTCCTATCTTCAATGGCTTATGCGCATCGCGTCGCGTCGCGGCGCCAAGGCGCGGTTGCTCATTGCAACAAGGGCGCCAAGCAGCGAGGTCGGCGCTGCAAGCAGGACGCCGTGACGGGTTTCCCGCCGATTGTAAATCAAGCCTGCGCCGTCGAGTGCAACCAGACGTGCGCCGGCTTCCTCGAGAATCAGATCGGCCGCCGCGATGTCCCAGTCATGCGACTTTTCCGAGGCGAGAGCGACGTCCACCGCGCCGCTGGCGACAAGGCACATCCGGTACGCCAGCGACGGCACTTTTGGCTCGAGAATGAACGGCGCGCCCGCCTCGATGCCGATCGCCTCAACCATAGGTTTGGGTCCCGCGGCGCGCCCGCCCGCCAAGACAGATCGCGATGACGCCACGATCGCCGCGCCATTGAGAAGCGCGCCGGCGCCGCGCGCGGCGGCAAACGTCAGCCCCAGCACCGGCGCATGCACAACCCCCGCGATAGGGCGCCCGGCTTCGACGAGCGCGACGGAAACCGCCCAGCGCGGATCGCCCGACACAAACGCCCGAGTGCCGTCGATCGGATCGATGACCAGAAGCCGCGAATGACCCAAACGCTCCGGGCCGTCTTCGCGCTCCTCCGTGAGGAAAGCCGCATCGGGAAATGCCGGACCAAGGCGCGCCAGCAAGAACGCGTCGGCGGCGAGATCGGCTTCGGTCACTGGCGACCCGCCATGCTTGGAATCAACGCGCGCGACGGTGAGCTCGCCGCTGCGGAAATAGCGCATCGCGACTTCGCCAGCCGCGATCGCCGCATCGACCAAAAGATCCCTAGCGCTGGCATAGTCGCCGCGCTTCGCCGCTTTGTCCAAGGATGCCGCCCGTCGGCTAGGGGAGAAGTGTCCGGGTTGGCTTAGCGGCGCCGGATCGTTCGCGCAACCGAAACCGACGGATGGCGCAATGGCTCAGGCGGCACCGCTAACCCGCCGCCGCGCACAACTTGGCGCGAGCGACGATGGCGCGATTGGCGGGCAGCGCGCCCGGTTCGCAGAATTCGCGCGCTAAGGCGAGCGCTTCGCGGCGACGTCCTTCGGCGCTCAAGACAGCGGCCAGTATCGCTTGCGCGAATTCGTGCATCGGGCGTTCCGCGTCGCGCCGTTGCGGCCATTCGACCTTCATCGCTTGCCGCAACGCGGCTTCGGCCTGCGGCCAATGCTTCAGCTTGAGGTCGCTCAGCGCGACAAAGATCTGGCCTCGCGGGTCGTCGGGATACTGCCGGACGAGATCGAACGCCCAATCGGCGGCATCCATCGGGTCGCCCTCCAGCATCGAGCCGGGAATCGTGTTTTTCACGTCGGCGGCGCGCTGTGCGTATTGGCCGCCAACAAACAAGGCTGCGATGCAGGAAGCCGCAAGGCCCGCCGCCGCGATGCGCCCGGCAAGCGCCGCGTGAAGCGGACGAAAGCTCTCGCCCGTCCACTGCACGGCAATGAGCAAGCCGATAGACCCGCCGACGATCGCGCCGCCAAGATGGGCGTGATAATCGACATGGTCTTTCACGCCGAGAAATAGCGGCAACAGGGCGGGAACGCCGAAAAATAAGGCGCGGCGGCGCATTTTCCACTGGTCGGCAGCGTCCGCCCGGTGGTGAAAGCTCATTGCGAGGAGCGCCGCGATAATGCCCGTGATGGCCCCCGAAGCGCCGACCGTCGTACCAGAATGCTCGTTGCCGATCAGCGATCCGGCGACGCCGCCAAGCGCGCTTGCGACGAAAATCGCCGCGAACCAGCCGCGACCGATCAGCGTCTCCAGGCGGAATCCCACGAGCGCAAACGCGACGCAATTGCCGATGAGGTGGGAGTTGTCGGCGTGCAACAGCGGGGCGAGAAATATCCGCCACACCTCCCGCGAGCCGAACGCGAGGTCGTAGCTGACCGCGCCAAACGCCAGCAGAGACTCCTGGCTGATGGCGCCGCCGGCGCCGACATCGTAGGCGTAATGCTGCTCTGCCAGAAAGATCGCCGCCAGGCCAAAGATCAGGCCGATCGTCAGCATCGGGAGCGACCCGAGCAGCCGCGCGCCATCGTCGACTTCCTCAAGAGTCTGATTTGCGGCCTCGGCGGAAGTCGCCGTCGGAACAGGCTTCGACGCATGGCGGGATGGCTCGATCCGCGGCTGGGTTCCCCGCTGTCCAAACGTCCTGTCGGTCAAACGCGGCCCCCGTGTGCTGCCCTGATTCCGCCGCGTTTGCACTGACAAAAGGAGCCGCGCAATTCGCTTCCCGTCCGCCATGATCTGCGAGCCGATCGCACGATCGCGGTCCGGGACGAGCACGATATTTGCCTGCCCGCCTTAGTGAATCGTTGATGCGCCAAACAACGATTTGAGCGTCGTATAAAATGCGTTAACGCGACGGGGACAATTGCGTTGAAACGAGCGCCAGGCTGCTTGGTTAAACCGGCTTGCGCTAACGCGCCTGCGACCAGACAAGCCGCGCCGCAAAGGCGCCCATCAACCCGGCGAATCCATAGCCGAACCAGCGCATCGCGCGCGGGTTGGATTTGGTCGCCGCGACAAACCTTGAGGCGATGAGGATGAGGCCGGAGCAGAAGGCCGACCCGATGACGATGAACATTAGCCCCAGAAACAGGAACTTGCCGCTGGCGTGGGGATCTGCCGCGTCGATGAACTGCGGCAGGAAGGTCACGAAGGAAAGGATGATCTTGGGGTTGGTCAAATTGATGAAAAGACCGGTCATGAAACTGCGTCCAAGGCTGGCGTCGCCGCCCTGCCCTTCAAGATGCAGCGCCGCGCCGTGTCGCAACGCGCCATAGGCCAGCCACAGCAGATAAAGCGCGCCCAATACCTTGACGATCGAATAGGCGATGGCCGACGCGGCCAGCAGCGCCGAAAGGCCGAGCGCGGCGGCGCCCGTATGGACGAGTAAGCCCGCCATCGCGCCTGCCAGCGCCGCAAAACCGTGGGCGCGGCCCGCGCCGAGCGTCTTCGACAGGAACAGCGCCATGTCCGGCCCCGGCGTTGCGGCAAGCAGCAGGCCGGCAGCGGTGAAGGCGAGGAGTACGCTGATCGAAGGCACGAAATTCATCTGCGGCGCTCCTGCCGGTCAAAATTTATACAACGCGCAAGGGCAGTTGCGCCGCCGCAATCTGCGCCCGCGTCGGCAGCGGCGCGATAGCGCCATAACCGCGGGTCGACAAGCCAGCGGCGACATTGGCGAAGCGCCCCGCCTTGAACGGATTGCCGGTCGCCAGGTATTCGGCCAGAAAGGCTCCATCGAAAGCGTCGCCAGCGCCGGTCGCATCCACGGCCTCGACGCGGATCGGCGCGATGCGCTCGCGCTTTTGCGTCGTCGCGATCAGCGCGCCCTCCTTGCCAAGCGTCAGCGCGACAACCTTCGCGCCAAAACGCAGGTAGAAATCGACGATCGCGTCGGGCGCGCTGAGGCCGGTCAATTGCTGCGCGTCATCGAGGCCGGGCAAGGCGATGTCGGCATACAGCATCGCTTCGTGGATGATCGCGCGGGCGCGCTGCAACGGCCAAAGCTTCAGCCGCAGATTGGTGTCGTAGGAGACCAGCGTCTTGTTCTCTCGCGCGATCTGGATGGCGGCAAAAACCGCGTCGGCAGTCGAAGACGAGATCGCCTGGCTGATGCCGGAGACATGCAGGATTTTCGCCGAAGCGACGAAATCTGGGGGAATATCGGCCTCGGTAAGGCGGCTCGCCGCCGACCCTGCGCGGCGATAGGAAAATTCATGCCCCTTGGGAGCGTGCGTGACAAAGTAGATGCCGGTATAGGCGGCGTCGCTGACCATGACGCGGCTACAATCGACGCCTTCGCGCGCCCAAAGGTCCATCAGGTCCTGGCCGAAGGCATCCGCGCCGACAGCAGTAAAATAGCCCGATTTAGCTCCGCAGCGCGCCGCCGCAATCATCGCATTCGAAGTGTCGCCGCCAAAGCCGGGCATGAACGGCCCGCCCTTCGCCGTCTGGTTGAGCTCGACCATGGCCTCGCCTATCGCAATGATTTCGGTCATTTCCGCGCGCCTTCTCCGCTACTTCGGTTCGTCGCCACGCAATCCTACAGCTTGCGCCGATTTCGCCGCTTGCGCGCCAACGTGTTGAGCGCTTCGACCGCCGCTGAAAACAGCATGGCGGCATAAATGTAACCCTTGGGCACGTGGAAGCCAAAACCGTCGGCGATCAGGGTCATTCCGATCATCAAGAGGAAGCTCAGCGCCAGCATGACGATCGTCGGGTTGTTAGCGACAAAGCCTGATAGCATGTCCGCGGCGACAAGCATCATAACGACCGCGACGACAACCGCGACAAACATGATGGGAACGTGATCGGTCATGCCGACCGCCGTGATGATGCTGTCGACCGAGAACACGATATCGAGCGCGATGATCTGCACGATCGCCGCGCCGATGCGCAGGGTTGGGCGCGCATGTCCCTCGTCCTCGTCATCGTCGGAGTCGACATTTTCGTGGATCTCGCGCGTCGCCTTCCAGACGAGGAAAAATCCGCCGGCGAGCAGGATGAGATCGCGCCACGAAAAGCCATGGTCATTAATCGTGAAGATCGGCGTCGTGAATCTCACGATGGAGGCGATCGTGCCGAGCAGCGCCAGCCGCAAGATCAGCGCCAGTCCGACGCCAATGCGCCGCGCGAGGGCCCGGCGCGATTCCTCGACGCGGTTGGTGAGAATGGCGAGAAAAATCAGATTGTCGACGCCGAGCACGACTTCCATGGCGATCAGCGTCACCAGAGCGATCCAGGCGGAAGGACTGACGACAAGGGCGATAAGGTCGGTCAAAGGCGCCGGCTCTCCTCGGTAAGGACCCCTTGCACCGCTTCCGGGCAGAAAGGTCGCGGCGTTGACAATCACCGCCAAAACGGCACGCTTTATCCCAACCTCACGCAAAAGTCCCGTCATGTCGCCGAATTCCGAAACCCTGATTCGCTCCCTGCCGTGCTGGCGGGGCGAAATCGCAATCGCGCCGCTGCATGGCGGGCTCAGCAATTCGAATTTCAAGGTCATCGACAAAGGCGAGGCGTTTGTCGCGCGGCTGGGCGCCGACTTTCCCTTTCACCATGTTTCGCGCCAACGCGAGGCGGCGGCGAGCCGTTGGGCGCATGCGGCGGGCCTCTCGCCGGAAGTCTGCTACGCTGGCGATGGCGTGCTCGTCTGCCGGTTCATCGAAGGACGCACGTACCAGGCCGACGACGTCCGGGCTGATCTCGTGCGGGTCGTCGCGCTCATCAAGACCTGTCATCGCGATATGCCCAAGCACGCGCGCGGCGAGGCCAGTTTGTTCTGGGTGTTTCACGTTCTGCGCGACTACGCCCATATCATGCGCGAGGACAAGCATCCGATCGTCGCCGACCTGCCGCGCCTTGCCATCATCGCCGATGAACTTGAAGCGGCCCAGACGCCGCTGCCAATCGTCTTCGGCCATCACGATCTTCTGCCCGCCAATTTCATCGCGGACTCGAGCCGGCTCTGGCTGATCGACTGGGAATACGCCGGCTTCGGGACGCCGATGTTCGATCTCGCCAATGTCGCGCAAAACGCCGCGATGGACGAGCGCGAGGAGCGTCGCCTGCTGGAGCTTTATTTCAACCGCGCGCCCGGCGACGACCTTTTGAGGAGTTTTGCTGCGATGAAGGTCGCCTCGGCGTTGCGCGAGGCGCTTTGGGCGATGGTTTCACAACTGCATCTCAAAGCTCCCGGCGCCGATTACGGCGCCTATGCCGACGAATGCATGAAGAAGTTCGAAGCCGCGCACGACGGCTATTTAAGGACCTATTCCCGAACATGACAAACACTTTGCCCACGCAAGCCCAGATCGTCGTCATCGGCGGCGGCATCATCGGCTGCTCCACCGCCTACCATCTGGCGCGCGATCACAAGGCCGACGTCATTCTGCTGGAGCAGAACCAGCTCACGGCCGGCTCAACATGGCATGCGGCGGGGCTTGTGGGGCAGTTGCGCTCGTCCGCCTCGATCACGCAGGTCTTGCGCTATTCCGTCGACCTCTATTCGAAGCTCGAAGCCGAAACCGGACTGGCGACAGGTTGGAAAATGACCGGCTGCATCCGGCTGGCGACGAACGAACAGCGCATGATCGAATACCGCCGCCTCGCGACGACAGCGCGCAGTTTTGGCATGGACATGCAATTGATCACGCCCTCCGAGGTCAAGGCGCTGTGGCCGCTGATGAACATTTCCGATCTTCTGGGAGCCTCGTATCTGCCGACCGACGGGCAGGCCAGCCCATCCGACATCACGCAATCGCTCGCCAAGGGCGCGCGCATGCATGGCGCGCGCATTTTCGAGAGCGTGCGGGTCAAAGGGTTTGCATTCGACAATGGGCGCATTGTCTCGGTCGAGACCGATCAAGGTTCGGTCGCGTGCGAGAGGGTCGTCAATTGCGGGGGCCAGTGGGCGCGTCAGATCGGCGCTTTGGCGGGCGTCAGCGTTCCCCTGCAGCCGATGAAGCACCAGTACATCATCACCGAACCGATCCCCGGCCTGGCCCGCAATGCGCCGACGTTGCGCGACCCTGACCTGCGCACTTATTTCAAGGAGGAGGTCGGCGGCCTAGTCATGGGCGGTTACGAACCGAACCCGCAGGCGTGGACCACAGGCGAAGTCCCCGACGATTTCGCCTTCAAGCTTTTCGACGACGACTACGATCATTTCGAGCCGCATATGCACGCCGCCATCGCGCGCGTTCCAGCGCTCGAAACGGTAGGCGTGCGCAAGATGATGCACGCGCCGGAGAGCTTCACCTCCGACGGCAATTTCGTCCTCGGCAAGGCGCCCGAATGCGCCAATTTCTATGTCGGCGCCGGGTTCAACGCCTTCGGCATCGCATCGGGCGGCGGCGCGGGCTGGGTGCTCGCGCAATGGGTCGCCAGCGGCGAAGCGCCAATGGACCTGTGGGCGGTCGATATCCGCCGCTTCTCCGCTGTGCACGCCAACCGCGATTGGCTGCGCGAGCGCGTCGTCGAGGCGACGGCGAAGCATTACACGATCGCGTTTCCGCACGAGGAATACGAGAGCGGTCGCCCGCGCCTCGTCTCGCCTCTGTACGAGCGGCTAAAGCAGCACAACGCGGTGTTCGGGTCAAAGCTCGGCTGGGAGCGCGCCAACTGGTTCGCGCCGAAAGGCGCAGAGCCGCGCGACGTCTACTCGATGGGGCGGCAGAATTGGTTTGACGCCGTTGGCGAGGAGCATCGCGCGACGCGCGAACGGGTCGCGGTTTTCGACCAGAGTTCGTTCGCGAAATTCGAGCTGATCGGCGTCGATGCGGAGAAGGCGCTAAGCGCCATCTGCGCCGGCGATCCGCGAAAACCGCCGGGACGGCTGACGTACACGCAGATGCTGAATTCCCGCGGCGGCATCGAATGCGATCTCACCATCGCGCGCCTCGCCGAAGACCGCTACACGCTCGTCACCGGCACCGGTTTTCGCTCGCATGATTACGCGTGGATCGAGGACCATATCGCCAGGGGGATCGACGCAAAACTCGTCGATCTCACCGAGGAGCGCGCGACGCTTGCGGTGATGGGGCCGCGCGCGCGCGAACTGATGGCGCGCGTTTCGAAAGACGATTTCAGCAACGCTGGGTTCCCCTTCGCCCATGCGCGCGAGATCGTCGTCGCCGGCCGCGCCGCGCTGGCGCTGCGCATCACCTACGTCGGCGAACTCGGCTGGGAATTGCATCTCGACAATGCCGACGCGCCGCGCATTTTCGACGCGCTGATGCTGGCGGGTCGCGATCTCGGCGTGACTCTCGCAGGCTACCGCGCGATCGATTCGCTACGGCTGGAGAAGGCCTATCGCGCCTGGGGCGCCGACATCACGCCCAATGACAATCCATTCGAGGCCGGCCTCGGCTTTGCTGTGTCGCTCAAGGGGAACCGCGATTTTCTCGGCCGCGAAGCCTTGCTCGCAGCGCGTGAAAAACCATTGAAAAAGCGCCTCGTCAGCTTCGTCTGCGACGATGAAGATGTCGTGCTGATCGGCCGCGAAACGATCCTGCGCGACGGCGAGCAAGTCGGCTATCTCACCAGCGGCGGCTACGGCTACACGTTGGGAAAGCCGATCGGCATGGGCTACGTCAGGCGCGCCGAAGGGGTGAGCCAGGAATGGGCGCTGGCGGGGCGGTATGAGCTTGTCATGGCGCAAGAGCGGCGGGCGTGCCGGATTGCGTTCGGGGCGTTGTATGATGCGGAGGGGGCGAGGGTGCGGGGGTGATGCGTCGAGGCGACTCTGCCTTTCCGCAATCAATCGCCAGCGCCGATGACCGCCAGCAACATCGCGTTCAGCGCGATCAAGGCGCTCGTATCAAGCGAGCCGACCACGCGACCGCAGTTTGCGCGGGGAATGGCGAGGATTTTGTCGACCATAATCTGCGAGGCCATCTTTAAACCGTTCGCATCCGAAGGGTTAATGCTCAATCGATACAGCGGCGCATCGACAAGCGTGCTTGTCATCAGCGCAACGAGCACGCTGTCCGTCGATTTCAACCAATCCGACTGAATGACAACAGCCGGTCTCGGCTTGCCATAGTCGCCAGATGCCGAGATCGTAACGATATCGCCCCGTTTCAAGAATCAGGCCAGGCGAAAGCCGCCTCTATGAAATCCAGCGCTTCCTGCTCTTCCGGCCGTCCGCTTAGCAATTTGCCCTGACGCTCCGCCTCCTGCGCGAAGCCGGGCGCATGCGGATCAGGGACCCAGACGCGCAGCAGCTTCATCCCACGCGCGCGCTGCGTGCGGCGATAGCGCTGAAACTTGCTTAAGCTTGCTGGCGGCGTCTTCCTGGTTTGGGGCATGGCTGGTAGCTTATCACGAACGGTAGCGCGCTACCACCCCTCACCTGTCGTTTCACCTCAAATACACCGCCCCCCATCCACTTCCATCACCACCCCGGTCAAAAACGCCGCCTCATCCGACGCCAGGAACAGCGCGGCATTGGCGATATCCTGCGGCTCGCTGAGCCGCCCCAGCGGCACGGTCGCCTTGAAGGCCGCGCGGCGCTCGGGCGTGTCCTCGCCAAGGAACATCGGCAGCAGCGGCGTCTCGCCCGCCACCGGCGCCAATGCGCAGACCCTGATCTTGTCGGGCGCCAACTCCACCGCCATGGATTTCGACATCAGATGCACGGCGCCCTTGGTCGCATTGTACCAGGTGAGGCCGGGGCGCGGGCGCAGGCCGGCGGTCGAGCCGATGTTGATGACGACGCCGCCGCCGTTAGCGCGCATATGCGGAATGAGCGCATGCGCCATCAGGAAGATCGACTTGACGTTGACGGCGAACACGCGGTCGAATTCGGCTTCATCGACTTCCAGCATCGGGCGATTACGATGCGAGGTTCCGGCGTTGTTGACGACGATATCGACGCGCCCGAACGCCTTGATCGCTTCGGCGCAGGCGGCTTCGACAGAATCGCGCTTCGAAACATCGCAGGTGAGCGCAATCGCGCCCGCGCCGATCGCGGCGGCTGCCGAGCGCGCGGTTTCGGCGTTGTGATCGAGGCACGCCACGCGGGCGCCTTCGCGCGCGAAAGTCTGCGCTATGGCGAGCCCAAACCCCTGCCCCGCGCCGGTAACGATTGCAGTTTTCCCCTGAAGACGCATTTTCCCTCCCGATCTTGCCGGCGCGTTCCTATATGCTAAGGCAAACACTGAAACACGGCCAGCCGCCGCCCCTCCCCCTCCGGACCCTTCAATGCGTATCGAAAACGAAATCAAGCTCGACTTCAAGGATGTGCTGATCCGCCCAAAGCGCTCGACGCTGAATTCGCGCAACAGCGTCGATGTGCATCGCACGTTCCGCTTCCTCCACACCGGCACGGAATGGACCGGGTTTCCGCTCATCGCCGCCAACATGGACGTCACCGGCACGATGGCGATGGCGCAGGCGCTTGGCCGCCACGGCGCGCTGACCGCCCTGCACAAGCATTATCCCGAAGCCAAGCTCGCCGAGTTCTTCGCCGGGCCGGACGGCGCGCATGCGTTCTATTCGATCGGCACCACCGACGCTGATCTGGCCAAGCTCGCCGACGTACGCAAGAAGACGCCGGTGCGCCTGCTCTGCCTCGACGTCGCCAACGGCTATGCGGAGAAGTTTCTCGATACGGTGAAGCGCGCCCGCGACGAGAACCCGCATTCCGTCATCATGGCTGGCAATGTCGTCACCGGCGACATGACGGAAGCGCTCATTCTCGCGGGCGCCGATATCGTCAAGATCGGCATCGGGCCCGGCTCGGTCTGCACGACGCGAAAAGTCACCGGCGTCGGCTATCCCCAGCTCTCCGCCATCATCGAATGCGCTGACGCGGCGCATGGCCTCAAGGGCCAGGTCTGCGCCGACGGCGGCTGCACCGTGCCGGGCGATGTCGCCAAGGCGTACGGCGCCGGCGCGGATTTCGTCATGTTAGGCGGCATGCTGGCGGGCCACGATGAATGCGACGGCGAAATCCGCTACGTCGAGCGCGACGGCGAGCAGGTTCCTGTCGGCATGGTTTTCTATGGCATGTCGTCGGAAGCGGCGATGAAGAAATATGCCGGCGGCGTCGCCGCCTACCGCGCCGCCGAGGGCAAGGTCGTGGAGACGCCGTACCGCGGCAAGGTCGACAACACGATGGGGGAAATCATGGGCGGCGTGCGCTCGATGATGACCTACATCGGCGCGACGCAACTCAAGGAAGTGCCCAAGCGCACGACATTCGTGCGGGTGAGCGCGCAGACGAACGATGTTTTTGGCGGATGATTAACGCACAGTTCTCAGGTTGAGCCGAGATTGACGCATCGCAAGGGAACCTTTTGCGTTGTGTGGTCGTATTTGAAGCGCTAGGCTTTTGGCCTGAGAAGCGGATCGGAGCGAGCCATGAGAAATGCTAGCCTAATCATATTGGCCTGTCTTGCCGTCAGCGGTTGCGCGACGCGCCAGCAAACCGAAGGCACAGCCGCCGGCGCGGTTGGCGGCGCATTGGTCGGAGGCCCGATCGGCGCCGTCGTTGGCGGAGCGGCAGGGGCGATAGTCGCCGGGCCAGAGGGTCCGCTGGGCGCCGGAACTTGCTACGCTCGCGACCGCTACGGAAACATCCGCTATCACAGCAATGGGCGACCGCGCGTTTATCGCTGCTGACAGAAACGCATGGCGCGGGGCCGTGCTCCGCGCCTACCCATGATTGATCACGATCGTCTTCGCGGCGCAGAATTCGTAGAGCGCCTCGAAGCCCTTTTCTCGCCCGTGCCCCGAACGTTTAACGCCGCCGAACGGCAGTTCGACGCCGCCGCCGGCGCCGTAGCCGTTGACATAGACTTGGCCGCAACGCATCGCGCGAGCGACGCGCATCGAGCGCTTCGCATCGCGCGTCCACACGCCGGCGACAAGGCCGTAGGGCGTTGCATTGGCGAGCGCGATCGCGTCGGCCTCGTCCTCAAACGGCAGCAGCGCCAACACTGGACCGAACACTTCATCGTTGGCCAGCGCATTGGCGCGGGGCACGTCGCCAAACAGGGTGGGCGTAACATAGAAGCCGCCTTGCGGCGCGGTTTCATCAATACTGCCCCGTGCAAGCGGGCGCAGGCCGGACCCCTCCGCGTCGGCGAGGAATTTCTCGACGCGGGCGCGCTGGCGGGCATTGATCATCGCGCCCATGTCGAGGTCCTTGTCGTGCGCCCCGGCGCGCACCTTGGCGAAGCGGGCGGCGATAGCGGCTGAGAATTCCGCATAGGCTGGGCGTTCGATCAACACGCGCGATCCCGCCGAGCAGGTCTGGCCGCCGTTCTGGATGATGGCGTTGATGATAACAGGCAGCGCCGCGTCGATATCCGCGTCGGCGAACAGCAATTGCGGCGACTTGCCGCCAAGCTCCATCGTCACGCCGATGTTGTTGCGCGCCGCCGCGCTCTGGATCGCCGCGCCGGTCGCTGGACTGCCGGTGAACGAGATGAAATCGACGCCCGGATGCGCGGACAAGGCCGCGCCGGCTTCCGCGCCCAATCCCGTCACGACGTTCAGCGCGCCATCGGGAAAGCCAATTTCGCGCGCCAGCTCGGCCATGCGGATCACGCTGAGACAGGCGTCCTCCGCCGGCTTGACGACGCAGGAATTGCCGCAGGCGAGCGAAGCGCCAATCGAGCGGCCAAAAATCTGCGCGGGATAATTCCACGGTATGATGTGGCCGGTGACGCCATGCGGATCGCGCACGATCGCCACCGTATAGCCGCTGAGAAACGGCAGCGTCTGGCCGTGCAGTTTGTCGGCGGCCGAGCCATAAAATTCGAAATAGCGCGCGGCGGCGACCATATCGGCGGCGCCCTGCTTCAGCGGCTTGCCGGTATCGCGAGATTCCAGCGCCGCGAGTTCGGCGGAATTGTCGGCGATCGCCTGGCCGAGCTTCATCAGCAGGCGCCCGCGCTCGATCGCCGTGAAGCGGCCCCACGCGCCATCGAACGCGGCGCGCGCCGCGCCGACGGCGGCGTCGACGTCGACCGCGCCCGAGCGCGCGATGCGAGCAAATGGCAGACCATCGGAGGGGCAGAGGACATCGAGCGTCCTTGCATCGCCCGCCGGGCGACTAACGCCGCCGATGAGGTTCTCGGAGATAGGGATTGACGATGCGGCACGGTCGTCGTGGCGGATGTACATGGCGGAACGCCCTCAATGCGTCTGTTCTTCTGCAGACAGACTAGCACGAGGGCGCCGCGTGGCGGAATGGCCGACAGAGCGGCCAGCGTCCCGTTCGCTGACCGCTCAAGGATTCCCGCTTAGTGGCCAAGCTATTATTTCATGTAGCCGACATAGTAGATGCCGATGACGGCGTTCGACGCGTCCCTGATCGGCTCATAACCCGTGACATAAGGCTTGCCCAGGATCGTCGCGTCTCCGTAATACGCCTCGCCCTTCTTGATCATTGCGATCGCCGGACCGTTGGGATCGAGGATTGTTCCGATCGCGCGTGAACCGTCATCCTTCTTCACATTCGTCGCAACGCGCACTTACTCGTCCGCGGCCTTCACGAAGAGGGTCGCTGTTCCGCCGTTTTCCTTCACAACCTCATCGATCAGATCGAAGAAACTATTCATCTTGGTCTTGCCGAAATACAGCGCGGGAACATCCTTTCCAGCGACGGTGTCGGTCCCCTCGATCTTCGGCGCACCCAGTTTTGCGGTCTTGGCTTCCAGGGCCGCAATGGAGGTTTTTATCTTGTCCATCTGGGCGTAGCCGACGCTTGGCGTCAGCATTGCGGTTGCGAAGTAGAATGCCGCGGCGATGACGCCGACGATGAAATGTTTGCTGTTCATGTGAGTACCTCCGCCAACTGGACTCGATGAGAGCATCGGGGCGCAAAGTTCGACCGTTCCGGCATCTCCGGGACAATTCCGATTCGTCGCCGACAGATATGCCGGCGACCCGTGTCTTTTGCATTTTTGGGGAACCGCGCCTTTCCTTTGTGAGAGGTCAACCCGCAGTACCGGCGGGCCGCGGTGACAGTCACATCGGCGCAATTGGCCGCAAAGTCATCGCCAGCCCGACAATCACCGCCACGATGCCCGCGGCGATCGCGACGCGCGGTCCAATCGGCAGCACTTTTTCCGCCAGCACGAAAAGCGCGAGCGCCGCCACCCAGATGAGGTTCATCACGCCGAAAACAAACAACAGCGCCATCAACAGCGCGCAGCAACCAAGGCAATAGATCCCGTGCGCGAGGCCGAGGCGCAGCGCGCCCGCCCACCCGGGCCGCCATAGCCGCATGAGAAACGACATCGGCGAGCGGCAGCTTTCAAGGCAGGCGCGCTTGAGCGGCGTTGCCTGATAAAGGCCGGCGGCGATCAGCAGCGCGCCGCCAATGCGCTGATTGCCGAAGGCGAGGCTCATTTGCGAAATCGCGCCGGAAAGCAAGAGCAGCCATTGCGCCAGCGCCGCCAGAGCGGAAAAGCCGGCCCAAATCGCGAGATAGGCGCTGGCGAAGATCGCCGTCGGCGCCATCGACGCGCCTTTCGCACGAGCGCCGCGCGCCAGTTGGCCATAGATCAAAACCATCGGCGCGGCCGAGGGCAGCATCATGGCGATCATCATCAGCAGCCACATGAGGAACGCGCTGCCCAGATAAGCGCCGGCGTGGGTGGGCGAGAACATCACCGCTCCCATGTCCATGCCCGGCATTTCCATGCCGACCATGGAGGCGTCAACAGCGCTCATCGCCGCCCATTCGCGCCAGAGCCAGATCCAGGCGAGAGCCCCGATGAGCGCAATCGCGCCGCCGACAATCCAGCGGTCGCGCGACATGAGTCGGTCGATCGTTAGATCGGCCATGGAGGCCCCTTGTTCAGGCGGCGCCATGCGTGGAAAGGTTTAGCATCGAGACGTGCGCGTGTCCTTTGGCGAGCGTCAGCTTGATCGGGCCTTTCGCTTGCGTATTGCCGCTGGCAAACTCCGCTTCGCGATATTCGAATCCGTTCGGCAAAACGACTCGGACGCGGTGCTCCTGGCCGGTGACTGGATTTCGAATCGGTTCGACGTCTGTGTCGATCACGCCCGCGATGCGCACCCGACCCTTCCGCTTGTCGAGGTCAAGGTCGAACTCGATCGGCGCGAACACAGGATCATGCATCTTGGCGAATGTCGGCGCGAAGACATTGAAGATCGTCGCGCCTGGATCGGTTTCCTGCCCCGATAGAATTGTCAGGAGCGCGTTCCGCTGCGCCGGCGTCGCGTGATCGCTGATGACCACAAACGCCTCGCCATTGCCTTCATGGATCGCCTTGGGCCAGGCAAACAGTCCGCACCATGTGACGCCGCTCAAGTCAACGTCGCCAAAATGGCCCTTGTCAATCCGCATCGCCGTCATGGCGCGACAATCGCCATACGTCGGCAGGGCGTTGAACTGACAGGGACAGCTAAAGTCGCAATTGCAATTGGCGATTTCCGGGCCGCGCATCGACCAGTCGACAAAAGCCATAGGAACCTCCTCCCGTTGTCATCAACGGCGGCGGAGGGCTTATCGATTTGACCGCGATCTGGACTTCGCATTCCCAATGTCTAACGGCTAAATGCGGCAGCCCCAGACTGTAGAAACCGAACGACCCCCAATGCATCCGTCATTGATGCGTCATAACGGCGCTGACATTACTCTCGACTTCCTCCGATCACAATCGCGTGACCGACAATTGTCAACTTTTTTTTATTGCGGCGAAAGACGCGGCGCGCGCGACAACAGCGCTATGGGAACACCTTCTTCTGGAAGTCCGTCCGCTCGACTTGATTCTTGATCGGCGCGATGGTGTGGACATAGGCCACGACCGCGTCGAGATCGTCCGCGGTCATGTTGTTGAAGAACGTGTACGGCATTGGCGGCGAAAGATGCCCGCCGGTCGGAGACATCGCTTCGGTCATCGCCTTCTTGATGTCGGCATCGCTCCATTTGCCGATGCCCGTGTCTGGGTCGGAGGTGATGTTGGGAGTCTTCACCGTCACGCCCGGCGCCAGGGTGATGAGGAAGCCGCCTGCTCCAAGGCCGTGGGCCATGTCTGGCGCGCCATGCGCATCGGGCGTCGTGTGGCATTCAAAACAATGCGCGAGCGAGTTCACTATATAGCCGCCATAGGCCACCTTGTCGCTGGTCGGCGGCGCGGGCAGACCCTTTGCCGGCGGCATCGCTTGCAGCGGCATGTTCCACTTCGATCCCTCGACCTCGTGGTGAATGGGCTTCACCGAATGCAGGAAAGCGACGATGGCTTTCACATCGTCATCGGACATGCTGTTGTAGGTCGGGACAGGCATGGGCGGGAAAATAATTCTGCCGTCCTTCGTCACTCCCTCACGGATCGCCTTGATGATCTGCGCATCGGTATAGGAGCCAATTCCGGTCTCCATGTCCGGCGTGATGTTCGATGTGGTGACCTCAAAACCCGGATCGACGATCTTGAATCCGCCGGAGAATTCCATGCCGGGCACCAGGGAAAAATCCTTGGCGCGCGGCGTGTGGCAATTGGCGCACGCCACAGGACCGTTGACGAGATAGGCGCCGCGCTTGAGCAACGCCGCGTCATCCGCCGATACTTGCGAGATTGAAGTCGAGCCCAACACGGCAATCGCGATCAACGATGAAATGCACGCTTTCATTGTTTCCCCCCGAAGTATTGACGACGGGCTATTCTTCCCGCGGCAGGACGTCGCCAGTTACCCTGCAATGTTGCACTTGATTGGCCGATCCGACAAGTGGAAATCGGCGTCCCGCGCGCAGGCCTTTTTCGCGCCCCGCATTCGTGCTAGAACGCCGCATGAACATCGTACTTTCCCAGCCTCTCGCCGCCTCATTCACAACGAAACCCACCCTCGCCGGCGCCACCCGCGCCGGGCTGGCCGAAGCGTTGCGCGACGCCGGTCTCCCGCCGGGCGAGATCAAAATGCGCGGCGCGCAATTGTGGCACTGGATCTATCACCGCGGCGTGCGCGACTTCTCGGCGATGCTCAATATCGCCAAGCCGATGCGCGATCTGCTGGCGGAGAGGTTCACGCTCGAGCGCCCGTCGATCACGACCGAGCAGGTCTCCAGCGACGGCACGCGCAAATGGCTCATCAAGATGAACCCAACAGGCCCGCACGATAAGGGCGCGGAGATCGAGTGCGTCTACATCCCCGAGCGCGATCGCGGCACGCTGTGCGTTTCCTCGCAGGTCGGCTGCACGCTCAATTGCACGTTCTGCCACACCGGCACGCAGAAGCTGGTGCGCAATCTCAGCGCCGCGGAGATCGTCGCGCAGGTCATGATCGCGCGCGACCGGCTTGGCGATTTCCCCGGCGGCGTCGCGCCGACCGATGGCCTCGTGCCTTCGGGCGAAGGCGTGCGCGCGGTTTCGAATGTCGTGTTCATGGGCATGGGCGAGCCGCTGTACAACTTCGACAATGTGCGCGACGCAATCGGCGTCTTGACCGACGGCGACGGGCTTTCGATGTCGAAGCGGCGCATTACGGTTTCGACTTCCGGCGTCGTCCCCGAGCTCAAGGCGCTTGGCGAGGAATGCGGCACGATGCTGGCGGTGTCCTTGCACGCCACGAACGACGAACTGCGCAACACGCTGGTGCCGCTCAACAAGAAATATCCGATCGCCGATTTGCTCGCGGCCTGCCGCGCCTATCCCGGCGCCTCGAACGCACGGCGCATCACGTTCGAATATGTGATGTTGAAAGGCGTCAACGACAGTCCGGCGGAAGCGCGCGCGCTGGTGCGGCTGCTCAAAGGTCTGCCCGCAAAGATCAACCTGATTCCGTTCAATCCGTGGCCGGGCACAATTTACGAATGTTCCGACTGGGATCGCATCGAGAAGTTCTCCGACATCGTCTTCAACGCCGGTTACGCCAGCCCGGTGCGCACGCCGCGCGGCCGCGACATATTGGCGGCCTGCGGTCAGTTGAAAAGCGAAACCGAGAAACTGCGCGCCCGGGCCCGGCTGATGCTGGAAGAAAGCCTTGTCGCCGGATTGGACTGATACGCCGCGCACCGGGTTGAAGCACAGGATCGATCGGCCGCGAGCGTCAAGCGGTAGTATTGATGTGAACAGTAATTGCCTCCACGCGCTAATTAAATACGGCCGATTGAATAATAAACTTGAAATCGATGCGTGGACTTCGAATCGATTATCGGCTAATGCAGCGCGTCACGTTTCTGCCGACGACTTTGCTGCGCCTACCCTGGCCATGCCGACGACCTCTCTCAAACGCGATATTCTCGGCTTGCGCGAGCGAGCCAAACTCTAGACTTAAGTCAAGGAAATAGCATGGCTACGGGAACTGTGAAGTGGTTCAACGGCGAAAAAGGCTACGGCTTCATTCAGCCTGACAGCGGCGGCAAGGAC
>JAYUFK010000292.1:0-10529 GCA_043739325.1 Methylocapsa sp.
CAATTTATATCAATGATTTCAATGGAAATCAGAAATCCATTTCGAATTTTCACAATCTGTGTTATGTTTAAACAATGGCTCTGGCGGACGGATTTTTGCGATGTCGCCGGCTTGGGCTGCTGAAGTTATGCAAGTAACGCCGGACCCCACAACACGCAAAATCCGCAGCCCGGCGGAAAAACGCATCGCAGCTACTTGATATCGTTCAATCGCGCACGCAAAACCGCCGCGCCGCCGCCTAATCCCGCGCCAGCCGCAGCGCCGCCGCCGCCGCGAACGGCGCGCCGGCCAGAGCCGCCAGCGACAGCGCGCAGAGCGCCAGGAAGGGCGGCCAGAAAGGCGCGGGGCCGCCGCTCGCGGCAGAGCCCGCCGCGACGCCGAAGATCAGCACCGGGATGGCCAGCGGCAGGATCAGCACCGCCATCAGCACCCCGCCCCGCCTGAGCGAGACCGTCAGCGCGGCGCCGATCGCGCCGAGCAAGGTCAACGCCGGCGTCCCCGCCAACAGGCTCAGCGCCACCAGTCCGAGCGCGCTGGAATCCATCCCAAGCATCAGGCCGAACAGCGGGCTGACAAGCGCCAGCGGCAGCGCGCTCGCCGCCCAATGCGCCGCGCATTTGACCACGACGACGAGTTCGATCGGCAGACGGCCGTTGACGAGAAGATCGAGCGAGCCGTCCTCCTCATCGCCCTGAAACAGCCGGTCGAGGCCGAGCAACGTCGACAGCAGCGCGGCGATCCACAGGATCGCCGGACCGATGCGCGCCAGGAGCGTCAGGTCCGGCCCGATGGCGAAAGGCGTGATCGCCACGAGGATGAGAAAGAACACCACGCCCGTCGCCGCGCCGCCGCCGATGCGCCCGGAGATGCGCCATTCGCGCGCGAATAAGGCATTCGCCGCCTCGATCATGCGGGCGCCAAGGCGGCGGCGTCGAGATTGAGCGACAGGGCGCCATCGATCCCCAACGGCGCGTGGGTCGCCGCGACAATGAGCCCGCCGCCGGAAAGATGTTCGCGCATGATTTCGCCAAGGCGGGCCTGCGCGGCGGCATCGAGCGCGCTCAACGGTTCGTCCAGCAGCCATACCGGCCTTGCCGCGGTCAACTGCCGCGCCAGCGCGACGCGGCGCTTCTGGCCGGCCGACAGCGCGTGCACCGGCAAGTCGGCGACATGGGCCAGGCCGACGCGCTCCAGCGCCGCGGGCACGCTCAATACTCCGGACGACGCGCCCGCCAGGCTCGATGCCCAGAACGTCAAATTCTCGGAAGCCGTCAGCGATCCCTTCAACGCGTCGAGATGGCCAAAGTAATGCGCCTGCTCACCGAGGCTCGCATCCGCCGCGCCGCCCTCCAGCGTGATCGCGCCCGCCGCTAACGGCAGAAGCCCGGCGACGGCTCGCAGCAGGCTCGACTTGCCCGAGCCGTTCGGTCCGGTGACGATCAGCGCCTGCCCCGCCGCGACGTCAAACGACAGATTGGCGAACAGCCCGCGCCCGCCGCGCTCAATCGCAATGCTCGAAGCCCGCAGGCGCATCAATCCTTCTCCGTAGGCGCCTTACAAATGTGCGGCATCGCGCCTTTAGTTTGTGTAGCCCGCTGGCGTGAATTTATCTATAAGCGCGCCAGCCCTTATTCCAGCGCATACCGGAGGCCCTGCCAATGCCCAGTCTCGATAGCTTCAAATGCCGCAAGAAGTTGAACGTCGGCGCTAGAAGCTACGAGTATTTTTCGCTCAAGGCGGCGGAAAAGAATGGCCTGGAGGGTATTTCGCATCTGCCGTTTTCGATGAAGATCGTGCTCGAGAACCTGCTGCGCAACGAAGACGGCCGCACCGTCAAGAAGGCCGATATCGAAGGCGTCGCCGCGTGGCTGAAGAACCGCGGCAGGCAAGAGCAGGAGATCGCCTTCCGCCCGGCGCGCGTGCTGATGCAGGATTTCACCGGCGTTCCCGCTGTCGTCGATCTCGCCGCGATGCGCGATGCGATGAAGACGCTCGGCGGCGATCCGAACAAGATCAACCCGCTGGTTCCCGTCGATCTCGTCATCGACCATTCCGTCGTCGTCGACCATTTCGGCACGAGCAAGTCGCTGGGCCAGAACGTCAAGCGCGAATACGAGCAGAATCAGGAGCGCTATCGCTTCCTGAAATGGGGCCAGCAGGCGTTTTCGAACTTCTCCGTCGTGCCGCCGGGCACCGGCATCTGCCATCAGGTCAACCTCGAATATCTCGCCCAGACTGTCTGGACCAGGAAGGAAAAGCGCGACGGCAAAAGCGTCGAAGTCGCCTATCCCGACACGCTGGTTGGCACCGACAGCCACACGACGATGGTCAACGGCCTTGCCGTGCTCGGCTGGGGCGTTGGCGGCATTGAGGCCGAAGCCGCGATGCTCGGCCAGCCGCTGACCATGCTGCTGCCCGAGGTCATCGGCTTCAGGCTGACGGGCGAATTGCGCGAGGGCGTCACCGCCACCGACCTTGTGCTGACCGTCACGCAGATGCTGCGCAAGAAGGGAGTCGTCGGCAAGTTCGTGGAGTTCTACGGACCCGGCCTCAATGCAATGTCGGTCGCCGACCGCGCCACAATCGCCAATATGGCCCCCGAATACGGCGCGACCTGCGGCCTGTTCCCGATCGACGTGCAGGCGATGCGCTATCTCGAAACATCCGGCCGCAAACCGGCGCGGCTGGCGCTGGTTGAAGCCTACGCCAAGGCGCAGGGGATCTATCGCACGCGCCTGACCCCGGATCCGGTATTCACCGACACGCTGGAGCTGTCGCTCGGCGAAGTAGCCCCGTCGATCGCCGGTCCCAAACGCCCCCAGGATCGCGTCCCGCTCGCGGCCGCCAGCAGCGGCTTCGCCCAATCGATGGAAACCGACTTCAAGCAAGGCGCCGACAAGGCGCATCGCTACAAGGTTGAGGGTAAGAATTTCGACCTCGGCCACGGCGATGTCGTGATCGCCGCCATCACATCCTGCACCAACACGTCCAATCCGAGCGTCATGATCGCGGCGGGCCTTGTCGCCCGCAACGCGGTCGCCAAGGGCTTGCGCGTCAAGCCATGGGTCAAGACTTCGCTGGCGCCGGGAAGCCAGGTGGTCGAGGAGTATTTGCGCGAGGCGGATCTGCAACGGGCGCTCGACAAGCTCGGCTTCAACATCGTTGGCTACGGCTGCACGACCTGCATCGGCAATTCCGGCCCGCTGGCCGAGGAAATCACCGCGACAATCAACAAGAACAATCTTGTCGCCGCCGCAGTGCTATCGGGCAATCGCAATTTCGAGGGCCGCGTCAATCCCGATACGCGCGCCAATTATCTCGCTTCGCCGCCACTCGTGGTCGCCTACGCGCTGGCCGGATCGATGCAGATCGATCTCACGAAAGATCCGATCGGCCACGATAAGGCGGGCGCGCCGGTCTACCTCGCCGACATCTGGCCGACCAGCCAGGAAGTCGCTGATCTTGTCGAGAACACCATCACCGCGAAAATGTTCAAGACCAAGTACGCCAGCGTGTTCGACGGCGACGCGAACTGGCGCAAGGTCAAAATTCCCGCCGGGCTCACCTATGCCTGGGACATGGGTTCAACCTATGTTCAAAACCCGCCGTATTTCGAAGGCATCACGATGCAGCCCAAGCCGGTCACCGACATCGTCGGAGCGCGAATCCTGGGCGAATTCCTCGATTCCATCACCACCGACCATATTTCGCCGGCCGGTTCGATCCGCCAGAACAGCCCCGCCGGGCAATATCTGATCGAGCATCAGGTCCGCCCCGTCGATTTCAACCAGTACGGCACGCGGCGCGGCAATCACGAAGTGATGATGCGCGGCACGTTCGCCAACATCCGCATCAAGAACCAGATGGTGAAAGACCCGGCTGGCAACGTCGTCGAGGGCGGTTACACGATCCACTATCCCTCGGGAGAGCGCTTGCCGATTTACGACGCCGCGATGCGTTACCAGAGGGAAGGCGTGCCGCTCGTTGTGTTCGCCGGCAAGGAATACGGCACGGGCTCCTCGCGCGACTGGGCGGCCAAGGGCACCAAGCTGCTCGGCGTTCGCGCGGTCGTCGCCCAGAGCTTCGAGCGCATCCATCGCTCCAATCTCGTCGGCATGGGCATCGCGCCGCTGCTATTCGAAGAGGGCACTTCGTGGCAGACGCTCGGCCTGAAGGGCGATGAGACTGTCACTATTCGTGGCCTCGCGCACGACCTGAAGCCGCGCCAGATGCTGGAGGCCGAGATCACTGACGCCAGCGGCAAGATGCGCCGCGTGCCGCTGGTCTGCCGCATCGATACGCTTGATGAGCTGGAATATTTCCGTAACGGCGGGATATTGCATTACGTTCTTCGGCAACTTGCGGCGTAAGTCTCCGCAATCGGCGCGTCGCGAGCGTTAAGCCTTAAAGCGCGCCGATCTGGCCTCCCCGACCAACACTCGCTAAGGTCCGCCCGCCTGCGGAGCCAATTAATGCCCTCGACCAATCCCGACGAAACACATTTCGGCTATCGCAACGTCCCTCTTGGAGAAAAGCAGGGGCTGGTCGACGACGTCTTCCACAAAGTCGCCGATCGCTACGATCTGATGAACGACCTGATGTCGTTCGGACTGCATCGCGTCTGGAAGGATATTCTCGTCGCCAAGGTCCATCCGCCGCGCAACCGCCCATTCGCCCATCTCGATGTCGCGGGCGGCACCGGCGATGTGGCGTTTCGCATCGCCGAGGCTGGCGGCAAACTGACGCGGGTGACTGCGCTCGACGTCAATACAGAAATGCTGCGTGTGGGTCGCGAGCGCGCGCAAAAACGCCGCGACGGAGACCGCGTCGAGTTTGTCGAAGGCAACGCGGAATCGCTGCCTTTGCCGGACAATACATTCGACGCGTACACGATCGCGTTTGGCATTCGCAACGTGCCCAGGATCGATAAGGCGCTGGCGGAAGCCTATCGCACGCTGAAGCGCGGCGGACGTTTCCTGTGTCTCGAATTCTCGCGCGTCGACGCGCCGATCCTCGATCAGATTTATAACGCCTATTCATTCGCGGCGATCCCGGCGATCGGCAAAATCGTCACCGGCGATGGCCGACCGTATCGCTATCTCGTCGAATCGATCCGCCAGTTTCCCGCGCCTGACCTGTTCGCGCAGATGATCGCCGACGCTGGTTTTGCGCGCGCCGATTTCACCCGGCTTTCCGGCGGGATCGTCGCCATCCATTCAGGCTGGAAGCTTTAGGTTTGGCGCTTCTTGCAAACATCGGCCATTGCGCGCGACTGACGAAGGCCGGCTTCGTACTGGCGCGCGAAGGAGCATTTGTCGATATCGATCCGACATTGCTGCCGCCGCTGGCGCGGCTCGCCCTCGCGAGCGCCAATCTGATCGCGCGGCGCGGCGTTCGCGGATTGGCTGGTCTGTCGAGCGCAATCGCGCGGCTCGGACCGAGCTACGTCAAACTCGGCCAGTTCTTGTCGACGCGCGGCGACATCGTCGGCCCGAAGGTGGCGGCGCAACTTGAGTTGCTGCAGGACAGAATGGCGCCCCACCCGCGCGCCGAGTCCGTGACGATTGTCGAAACTGCGTTCGGCGCGAAGATCGAGACGCTCTTTGTTTCGTTTGGCGAGCCGGTCGCAGCCGCATCAATCGCTCAGGTGCACCGAGCCATTGTCAGGGATCGCGATGGCGAACGCGAGGTCGCCGTCAAGGTGTTACGACCGGGTGTCGAGCGGCGCTTTGGCCGCGATCTCTCGGATATGTTCTTCGCGGCGCGAACCGCGGAACGTCTTGCGCCCGAATTGCGGCGCCTCAAGCTCGTGGAAATTGTCGAGGCGCTGGCGAGGTCCGTACGCATCGAAATGGATTTTCGCCTCGAGGCCGCGGCCGCTTCGGAGTTTGGCGAGAACGTCGGTGCCGACGAAGACTTTCGCGTCCCGAAAATCGATTGGGACCGCACGACGCGCGAAGTCCTGACCATGGAATGGATCGACGGCGCGCCGATGCATGACCCCGACCGTCTCACAGCTTTAGGCTTCAATCCGCCCGACCTTGGCCGCAAGCTGATCCAATCCTTCCTGCGTCATGCCCTGCGCGACGGCCTGTTTCACGCCGACATGCATCAAGGGAATCTGCTGATCGACCCGCAAGGACGTATCGCCGCGGTCGATTTTGGCATCATGGGTCGGCTTGGTCTGAAAGAGCGCCGCTTTCTCGCCGAGATACTTTTTGGTTTCATTACGCGCGATTACCGCCGCGTCGCCGAAGTGCACTTCGAGGCAGGATATGTTCCGCGCATTTACCGCGTCGAGGATTTCGCCCAAGCCATCCGCGCAATCGGCGAACCGATCCATTCGCGAACCGCCGATCAAATTTCGATGGCGAAGCTGTTAACGCTGTTGTTCGAGATCACCGCGCTATTCGATATGTCGACGCGGATCGAATTGGTGATGCTGCAAAAGACGATGGTCGTCGTGGAAGGCGTTGCCCGCAAACTCGACCCGCATCTCAACATGTGGGCGACAGCAGAACCTGTCGTCGGCGCCTGGATTGCCGACAATCTGGGCCCGCGCGGCAAAATAGAAGATGTTGGGCGAGGCATTTCGCAACTTGGACGCATCATCGCCGACGCGCCGCAGAGATTGGAAGCGCTAGCAAGTCTTTTTCAACGACTTGATGAGCAAGCAAACAAGACGCCGTTTGGAAGCGCCCCGATAAGAGTCAATTCCGTCGCGCCCGGCGCAACGGTCTTTGCGTGGTGGACCATCGCCGTGCTTCTGGCCTGGATCGCCCTAAAATTATAATCTACTTGCGTTGCGTGCAAAAGAGCGCGAAAAGTTAGCTGATGAACTAACATGCGAGTGGGCGCTAGAACTCCTGGACCGCCCGCGCGTGTTTCGCTTCGCTGGTGAACAGCTTGTCAGCAATCCCACTTTCAACGGCACGCCTGCTGCTCATTATCGGCGGCGGGATATCTGCCTACAAGTCGCTGGATCTTATCCGCCGTTTACGCGAACGCGGCGCGAGTGTGCGCGTTGTCATGACCAATGCGGCCAAACAATTCATCGCGCCGCTTTCCGCCGCCGCGCTCAGCGGCGAAAAGGTTTACGACGACTTGTTTTCGCTGACCGACGAGGCGGAGATGGGACACATCGAATTGTCGCGCGCGGCTGATCTTGTCGTAGTGGCGCCAGCGACCGCGGACCTTCTCGCGCGCATCGCGCAAGGTCTCGCAAGCGACCTCGCATCGACACTCTTACTCGCGACGGACAAGAAGACGCTCGTCGCGCCGGCAATGAATGTCAGGATGTGGGCGCACGCGGCTACTCAGCGCAATATCGCGACTATGCGCGCCGATGGCGTGTTGTTCTGCGGTCCTGACGAAGGCGAAATGGCGTGCGGGGAATACGGTCAAGGTCGTATGGCGGAGCCTCTCGCGATCGTCGCCGCTATTGAAGCCGCATTGGCGGGGTCGACGCTTCTAGACTTGCCAAAGCCCTTTGGCAAAATTGCAAGGGAAGAGCCTTCCGGCCCCCTCTCGGGCAAGCATGTTGTCGTTACCGCCGGCCCGACACACGAACCGATCGATCCCGTTCGCTATATCGGCAATCGCTCATCGGGTCTGCAGGGATATGCGATCGCCCAAGCCGCGCGGGACGCCGGCGCGCGTGTCACGCTGGTAAGCGGCCCGGTTTCCATCTCGGCGCCCGGCGGCATCGAAATCGTCAACGTCGGTACTGCTGAAGAAATGCTCGGCGCGGTCATGAGGGCTCTGCCTGCCGACATATTCATCGCGGCGGCGGCGGTGGCCGACTGGCGGGTGGATCGCGCGGGCGCAAACAAGATAAAGAAGAGCGCGCAAGGTCCGCCGGTCTTAAACCTCGTCGAAAATCCGGATATTCTTGCCACTGTTTCCCGCGGGAAAGACAACCGGCCGCGGCTTGTCGTCGGTTTTGCGGCGGAAACCGAGAAGCTATCAGAGAACGCTCGAAAGAAACTGCTCAGCAAAGGCTGCGACCTCATCGTCGCGAACAGCGTCGCGCAAGGGTCGAAGACCTTTGGCGGCGTGAACAATTCGGTCCAGATTGTCACACGCGATCGGTTCGAGACCTGGCCGGAATTGAGCAAAAGCGACGTCGCTCGGCGACTTATCGAACAGCTGGCGGGGTTGTTGGGCAATCACATATGATTACAGTTACTTATCGGAAATTATCACACGCAAAGGACTTGCAATTTCCGAAATTTCATAGTGATGATGCAGCTGGGATGGATCTTGTTGCGGCGTTAGCGGTTGATGAGGAACTTGTCTTGGCGCCTGGAGCACGGGCGCTGATTCCCACCGGGCTGGCGCTGGAACTACCGAAGGGCTACGAGGGACAAGTTCGACCTCGATCAGGATTAGCGCTTGAGTTCGGCGTCACGGTACTTAATAGCCCCGGCACAATTGACGCCGATTACCGCGGAGAGATTGGCGTTTTATTAGTCAATTTTGGAACCGGCCCTTTTCATATCAAACGAGGTGCGCGAATTGCGCAGTTGGTTGTTGCTAAAGTCGAGCGCGTTGCTTTGCTCGAAAGCGACGATCTAGGGACGACCGCGCGCGGATCGAAGGGGTTCGGTTCGACCGGACGCGCTGAGGAGGAGGTCTAGGATGAACTTGTTGTCTCGTCGCTGCATGCTTGCGATCGCAGCCGTCGTCGACGTCGCGTTGCATGCAAGGCCGACGCCGGTCGCGGCGAAGTCGCTCGCGGCGCGCCATAAACTGCCGCCCCGGCATCTTGAAACGCTACTGCAAGGGCTCGTCCACGCCAACATACTCAAGGGCGTGCGCGGGCCGCGTGGCGGCTACGAGCTGGCGCGCGAGCGCAGAAAGATTTCGGCTGGCGACATAGTGCGCACGGCGCTTGCAATGAGCGCCGCCGACCCGAATGAGATCGGATCAGGGTCGAAACTTCTTGAGAAAGTTATCGAACCGAGTGTTGGCAAAGCGGGCGATACGTTCCTCGCGAATCTAGATGCCATCACTGTCGATCAACTCTGCGCGGAAGCACTCAAGGCCCATATTCTTGAGGAAGAAAAGTCCGGCGCCGATTTCGCGATATGACATCGTGAAAACCGACGTTTCATATGGACACCACGTTGATTAATGGTAGCATCGAAGGTAACGCGGCGCCCTTATCAGGAGGCGCTCAGGAGAACTGATCGATGCCGGAGAGCCAACCAAAAGCCGTGACCGCCCCTATCAACAAGCCTGGTCGCGGCCGCATCTATGATTCGATCACGGAAACGATCGGCAATACGCCAATTGTGCGCCTTGACCGCATCGCGCGTGAAAAAGGCGTGGGCGCGCATCTGCTCGCCAAGCTCGAATTCTTCAATCCGATTTCCAGCGTCAAGGATCGCATTGGCGTTTCGATGGTCGATGCGCTTGAGGCGCAGGGGAAGCTGACGCCGGGGCGTGGCGTGCTCGTGGAGCCAACTTCTGGCAATACCGGCATCGCGCTGGCCTTCGTCGCCGCCGCCCGCGGATACAAACTCATCCTCGTCATGCCCGAATCGATGTCCGTAGAGCGGCGCAAAATGCTTGCTCTGTTAGGGGCGGAACTGGTTCTCACCCCTGCGCCGCAAGGCATGAAGGGCGCAATTGCAAAAGCCCAGGAGATAGTCGCGGCGACGCCCGGCGCCATCATTCCGCAGCAGTTCGAAAACCCCGCCAATCCCGAAATCCATCGCCGCACAACCGCCGAGGAAATCTGGAACGATCTGAACGGCGAAGTCGACGCGGTTATTTCTGGCGTCGGTACTGGCGGCACCATCACTGGCATTGGCCAGGTTTTGAAACCGCGCCGGCCCAGCCTGAAAATGATCGCCGTTGAGCCGGAGGATTCGGCCGTGCTTTCGGGCGGCCAGCCGGGTCCGCACAAGATTCAGGGCATCGGAGCGGGATTTGCACCCGCTATTCTCGACCGCAGCGTGATCGATGAAATCATTACGGTCGGCAATCAAACCTCGTTCGATACGGCGCGTCTTGTCGCGCGCATCGAAGGCATTCCAGTTGGCATCTCGTCGGGCGCCGCCGTTGCGGCGGGCATTGATGTCGGCCGACGACCGGAGTTCAAGGGCAAGAACGTGGTCATCATCATCCCCTCGTTTGCAGAGCGCTACCTGTCGACTGCGCTGTTTGAGGGGCTCTGACACCTGACCACGCTTAGAGCCGATCCAAGAAGAATGGATTCATGAACAAGGCCTTGGCTTTGTCAGTCGTTTGAGCATGAGGCGGATCATCGCGAGGCGGACGAATGCTGCGACTGTTGTCGCGTAACGCTCGAAGTCGCGTGCGAGACGGCGGTTGCGGCTGATCCACGCGAATGTTCGTTCGACGATCCAGCGCTTGGGCACGACAACGAAGCGGTGAAGATCGGTTCGCTTGACGATCTCGATCCTCCAGCTTCCGCTGACGGCAATTGCCTTCGCCATTTTCGGTCCCTGGTATCCCGCATCGGCGAATATTTTCTCGATGAACGGAAAGCGCCGCCGCAC
>JAYUFK010000293.1:0-10522 GCA_043739325.1 Methylocapsa sp.
GCCTCGCGCATCTTGCTGATCGCGTCCAGCCGGTCAGTGCCATGCACGATCAGCTTGGCGATCATCGAGTCATAGAACATCGGGATCTCACCGCCCTCGGCCACGCCCGTGTCAACGCGCACGCCGCCGCCCTCGACCAGGCGGCCAGCGTCGTCGAACACATACTGCACGGGCATCGACGCCTCCATCGTGGCGGCCGGCGGCGCAAAGCGCACCAGGCGCCCGGTGGACGGCAAAAAGCCGCGGAAGGGGTCTTCGGCATTGATGCGGCATTCCATCGCCCAGCCCTGGCGCTTGACGTCGGCCTGGATGAAGCTCAAGGCCTCGCCAGCGGCCACGCGGATCATCTGCTCCACCAGGTCCAGCCCGGTGATGGCCTCGGTCACCGGGTGCTCCACCTGCAGCCGGGTGTTCATCTCCAGGAAGTAAAAGCTCTGGTCCTTGCCGACCACGAATTCCACCGTGCCGGCTGATTGGTAGTTCACAGCCTTGGCCAGCGCCACCGCCTGCTCGCCCATTGTTTTACGCGTGGTTTCATCGAGCAGCGGCGAAGGCGCTTCCTCGATCACCTTCTGGTTGCGGCGCTGGATCGAGCATTCGCGTTCGCCCAGATAGATGACGTTGCCATGCTTGTCGCCGAGCACCTGAATTTCGATGTGGCGGGGATTGACGATGAATTTCTCGACGAAGACGCGATCGTCGCCAAATGAGGATTTAGCTTCGGAGCGGGCGCGGGCGAAGCCTTCGGCGACTTCGGCGCGCGAGTGGGCGATGCGCATGCCCTTGCCGCCGCCGCCGGCCGACGCCTTGATCATCACGGGATAGCCGATTTGGTCGGCGATCTCGGCGGCGCGTTCGGGCGTCTCGATGATTCCGAGATGGCCCGGCACCGTGGAGACGCCTGCGGCGCTGGCGAATTTCTTGGATTCGATCTTATCGCCCATCGCCTCGATCGCCCGCACGTTCGGTCCGATGAACACTATGCCAGCGGCGGCGAGCGCCTGATTGAAAGCGGCGCGCTCGGAGAGAAAGCCGTAGCCCGGATGCACCGCCTCGGCTCCGGTCGCCTTGCAGGCGGCGACGATTTTTTCGATCGCCAGATAGGATTGCGCCGCGGCTGGCGGCCCGATCGCCACAGCTTCGTCGGCCATTTCGACATGCATGGCGTCCTTATCGGCTTCCGAATAGACCGCGACCGTCTTGATGCCCATGCGGCGCGCGGTCTTGATGATGCGGCAGGCAATTTCGCCGCGATTGGCGATCAGGATTTTGGCGAACATGGGCCCCTCGGCGGCGAGCGCCTCCAAGACGCCCGCGCGACACAGCCCGGTTCTATTTCAGCCGGCGCGGCGCGTCCATATCGCCAGACCGCTGCTTCCTCATCCCTTTGTCTTGTATCGGTTCAGGCGACCATCGCGGCGCGCAAGGCCTCGTTGACCCCCGGCCAGCCGCCCTGGGAGCGGGCGCGCACCGCGCTGACGAACCATTGCGGCACTCGGTGCGCCTCGGCCAGAACGTTGACCAGCACCGCGAGCGCGTCGAGAGAGCGCGATTCATCCGCCCGCGCAATCAGCCACTCGGCCTGCGCCTCGTTGACGATGCCGGTGGGGCGGCTCTGCCAGACCACGTGCTCGGTGATCATTTCGACGAAAAAGGCGGTCCATTCGGGGGCCTTGACCGCCTTTGAACGCTCAACCGCGAAGAGTTCGTCCGCGGCCTCGCGCGAGACGTCGCCATCGGCGAAGACCTCACGGCGCAGCCAGCAAATATCCAGCGCGCTCACCCGCATCCCGTGGATAAGCGCGCTGATGATGGTTCGACTGCGGTCGACCGCGAATGCTGAATGTTTTGTCATGTCCCGCCATCCCCTGCCGGATTTTTACCCGGCTTATGGGAAGACTTTCGCCGCCAAACTTTGCCAAGGGATGAATCGCCCGGAGGCAAGTCGGCGCAGAGTTAACCATTGGCGAAAGGCTAGGGTTGATGGGGAGTGAACGCGCCGTTGAGATCGACGAGAATCACGCGTTGCGTCGCATGTGGTCGATGTCGTCCAATTCTTGCAACGCGATCGAGTTGTGCAGATCGATCCCCTGCATCAGACCGCCCTTGGCCGTGCTAACCGGCAGCGGAATTCGACTGGTCTTCTCGACCGTCGGGCGCTCAGCGACCGACTTGCGCTTGGCGCGCATGATGAGATCGGCGGAAAGGCGGACGATCGTTCGGTCTGGCATAAGTCATGACGTGCAACCGAAGGAACGATATGTCAAACGCCGTCGCGACCGGGTAGTGTCGCGGTTTGAATTTCCGGTTTGGGTGGGGGGGGGGCGGATTTTGATAAAAACGGCGAGTACGATCCGAATCGCGCCGGCTGTGGGCCTTGAGGCACGGCCGGAAAGCAAAGCTAGGCAGTGGCGGCCACGAGACCGTCTTTTTCCGCGCCACGCGTGTTGGGCCTCCACAACACGGTAGTCCTAAAGTCAGCTATGCGATAGTCTGCTTTTGGGAGCCGATATGCCTCTGCGGTGGCGGAGAACCACCATAATTCTTGGGAGCCCAGATGGCCGCGAAGGAACTCATAGACGCCGTTTTTAATGAAAGGCGAGCCGCTTACGATCCTGCGCTAAAGGCCGACGACGCATTCGAGCTATTCTGCGCGGACGTAATTCTCACTACTCACGACCCTTCAATTGAAGACATCGGCGAACGTGTCGTGGATGGAAGTCAAGACGGAGGCATCGACAGTGTTTTCATCTACGTAAACCGAGTCTTGATAGCCGAAGATACTGATCTCGGAAATTTCAGATTTCCGGTCGAAGTCGAACTGGTGCTCATACAATCCAAGAACGAGGCGAATTTCAAAGAGGGTCCAGTAGACAAGGTCGCTGCCTCGTTGCCCGAGTTACTCCGCAATTCGCCCGCTGCCGGGGCACCCTTCAAGGTGAGGCTGATCGAAGCCTTCCAACTTTGGCACAAGGTCAAAAATACACTCGCCCCCCAGTTCCCAAGATACAAGATAAGCATCTGGTCCGCATGTAAGGGCGAAGCAATTCCTAAAGCGGCGGAGATAAAAGCCAAGGCTCTAGAAACCACTATGAAAGAAATTATGCCGACGGCGGAGGTGCAGTTCATATTTGCTGGCGCACTTGCCCTTTATCAGCTCGCAGGTCGCCAAAAGATGATCTCGGCTGTTCTACCAGTAACAGGAACGCCTCTATTCGGTCCCAATAGTTCATACGTCATCCTGACATCTATTACAGCTGATAGCGGATTTATAGCAGATGAAAGCAAGACACTTAGATCTTCATTCTTCGACGCGAATGTTCGCGATTATGAGGGATCAGTCGATGTTAACAAGGACATCGCCGGCAGCTTAAACACACCGCGACCCGGTATTGATTTCTGGTGGCTCAACAACGGCGTCACCATTCTGGCGAGTAAAGCCGGATTTAACAATGGTGGAATGACGCTACAAAACCCTTTGATTGTAAATGGTTTGCAAACTTCGTATGAGGTGAATCGTTGGGCGCGAAGTGGAGGTATTGACGCCAACCGCTTGGTGATGGTTCGCATCATTGAGACGACCGACGAGGACGTCATCAACAGCGTTATTAAGGCGACCAACTACCAAACCAAGGTGAAGCCTCATTCGCTCAGGGCTACAGAGGAGATTCATCGACAGATCGAGATTCTGCTTCTCCCTCAGAACGTGTTCTATGATAGGCGTCGTAATTACTACAAAAATCTGAATAAGCCTGCTTCTCGTACCATCGGCATCGATCGTATGGCGCAAGCTGTAACGGCTATGCTGCTGGAGAAACCCGACGTTGCCCGCGCGAGGCCGACAAGCCTTATGAAGGATCCCTTTTACACAGAGATATTTCCGTCAGAACCTGCGCATCCGCTGAATCTCTATAACGTCGCCGCCGAGGCCATGTTCGCCGTTTCCGCCCACATGAATGCATCAGACTACGAGCGGATTTACAAGAATAACCTTCGCTTCCACGTGCTCACTGCACTGGGTTGGTACTTGGCTGGCAGTGTAAATCCGACAGCCGCCCAGCTCGCCGCAATCAAGGTGCCTAAGATAGCTGCTGCGCCTATCGGGGACATTGGCAAGTGGGTTATTCAGCAGTTCGACCTTACCGAGAAGACAGACGCCGTGGCTAAGGACGCTGCGTTTGCTGCGGCCATGAAGGCTGCTTGGGCGATCTTTAAGCCGTAGTGCCGCCCGGCCCCCCACCTGCGGAATCGGTCGCTTATAAGCTCTGCAAAAAGTGGAACCCGGTCGCGTGACCCCGTTGACTAACGTCTGTTCTCGGTCGAGAGCGGAATTTCGGATTGAGACACTGCCCGCGCCTGGCTGGCGCGCTGGGCTGGTCGATAGAGAACGGCCCTCACAATGGAATATTGTCATGCTTCTTCCACGGATTATCGAGCTTCTTGTTCCGCAACATCGCCAGCACGCGCGAAACCCGTTTCCTCGTCGAGTGCGGCATGATGATTTCGTCGATATAGCCGCGCTCGGCTGCCACGAAGGGCGAGAGAAAGCGCTCTTCGTATTCTTTCGTGCGCTCGGCGATCTTGGCGGGATCGTTGACGTCGGCGCGGAAGATGATCTCGACGGCGCCCTTGGCGCCCATCACCGCGATCTGCGCCGTTGGCCACGCAAGGTTGATATCGCCGCGCAGATGCTTTGACGCCATCACGTCATAGGCCCCGCCGAACGCCTTTCGGGTGATGATCGTCACCTTCGGCACGGTCGCCTCGGCGTAGGCGAACAGCAGCTTCGCCCCGTGTTTGATCAGACCGCCATATTCCTGCGCGACGCCGGGCAGGAAGCCGGGTACGTCCACGAGGGTGACAATCGGAATGTTGAAGCAATCGCAAAACCGCACGAACCGCGCGGCCTTGCGCGAGGCGTCGGAGTCGAGCACGCCCGCCAGCGCCATCGGTTGATTGGCGACGATGCCGACGCTGCGACCCTCGATGCGCGCGAAGCCTGTGACGATGTTTTTGGCGTGGGTTTCCTGAATCTCGAAGAAGTCGCCCTCATCGACGATTTTGTGGATCAGCTCCTTCATATCGTAGGGCTTGTTCGGGTTGTCGGGGATCAGCGTGTCGAGCGACATATCGATCCGGTCGGGGTCGTCGACGAATGGCAAATGGGGGATTGCGTCGGTATTGCTGGCCGGCAGGAAGTCGATCAGCCGGCGCATTTGCAGGAGCGCCTCGACGTCATTGTCGTAGGCCCGGTCGGCAATCGACGAGCGTGTCGCGTGCACCGACGCCCCGCCAAGTTCCTCGGCGGTGACTGTTTCGTTGGTGACGGTTTTGACCACATCGGGGCCGGTGACGAACATGTAGCTGGTGTCGCGAACCATGAAGATAAAATCGGTCATCGCCGGCGAGTAGACGTCGCCGCCGGCGCAGGGCCCCATGATCAGCGAAATTTGCGGGATGACCCCGGAGGCAAGCACGTTGCGCTGGAACACTTCGCCATAGCCGCCGAGCGCCGCGACGCCCTCCTGAATGCGCGCCCCGCCGGCATCGAACAGCCCAATGATCGGCGCGCGGTTTTTTAGCGCCATATCCTGAATCTTGGTGATCTTTTGCGCGTGGGTCTCGCTAAGAGACCCGCCGAACACGGTGAAATCCTTGGCGAAAACGAATACCGTGCGGCCGTTGACCGTGCCCCAGCCCGTCACCACGCCGTCGCCGGGAAACTTGGTCTTCTCCATGCCGAAGTCGTCGCAGCGATGCTGGACGAACATATCGAATTCCTCGAACGAGCCGTGATCCATCAACAATTCGATCCGCTCGCGAGCCGTCAGCTTGCCCTTTGCGTGCTGCGCCGCGATGCGCGCCTCGCCGCCTCCAAGCCGGGCCTGCGCGCGGCGGTCGTCGAGGCGGCCGAGGATGTGCTTCACGGGGAGCTCCAGCGTGCGTAAGTTTGTCCGCCAAGACGGCGACAGGGAGCGGACTTGTCAAGCGCGACTTTGCGCCAAGTCACCGGCTAGGCGCGCGCCAAAAGCAGCATTTGCGCCGCCGCCTGCATCTCCAGCCAGCGCGCGGCGCGGCGGATCATCGCTTCGTCGTCCTCGCCCCATTGGCTGATCTGGAAATCCTCGTCGACATGGGCGGCGCGCCAGGCTTCATCTGGATTTAGACGCCCATGCGACACCGCGAGGGCGAGAATGACTGAGCCTGTGAGGGTTGTCTGGACGTGGAGAGCGGCCAGCGCGAACGGGTCTTCGACGGCCTCCAGAGCCGCGCGCACGACCGCCAGCGTCGAGTCGGGCTGGCGCACATGCATGACGCTTTGCGTGACGACAAACCTCGCCCCCAGCGCCTCGTGCGCCCAATCAAGCACCGGATCGTGCGCCGCAGCCTGCAACGCCGCCAGCGCTTCGGGGGAAACCGCGCGGTAACACAGCAGGTCCGTGCCGGCATATCCGGCCATGTCGGCGCGGGTTGCCTCCATGGTCTGCGCAACGCCGTCGATGGCTGAGTTGGCGAGGCGGGTCAGCGGCATCGTCCGGGGGTCGATGAATTCGCCCTGCGCCACCCATTCGCGCGCCACGGCCTCGGCGAGCGCTTGCGTCGGAAACGCCAGTGGCCGCTTTCCGGGCGTTCGGGCGACGCGAGCATCAAGCGTCAGGGCAAAGCGGCCGTCCCCAGCCTCGACGCCCGCAGTCGCATAGAACCGCTTGGGCAGCGCCCGGCGCGAGTCCCGCTGCACCGATCCGAGGGGGTCGCCGATGGTCCAGCCGCCTGCAAGTTCCTCGCGCATCAGAGGCTCCTATTCATCGGGAGCGTCCTCGATCGGATCATGGATCTTGGCGTCGAAGCCGAACATTTCGAACGTCTTGCGCATATGGTCGGGCAGCGGCGCGGTGACATCGATCATGCCGCCGCGCGGATGCGGCAGAATCAGGCGGCGCGCCAGCAGATGCAGTTTCGGTTCAAGGCCCGGCGGCACCGCGCGCAACGGATCGGACCGGGCCGGGTCGTTGTCGGCGCGCTTGTTGTATTTGGGATCGCCGATGATCGGATGGCCAATCGCCTCGCAATGGGCGCGCAATTGATGGGTGCGGCCGGTGATCGGGCGCATCGACAGCCAGGCCAGACGCGGCGCGACCTTTTCGACGACAGCGTAAAGGGTTAGAGAATGCTGCGCATCCACTTCGCCATGCTTGGCGACGCGCATCTTCTCGATCGCGTCGCGATTGGCGGGGCGTGCGCCTTTTTCAGGACGCGCTTCGCGCTCTTGTCCCATCGCCGCCCCCTTGGCGAGAAACAGCGAAATCCGCCCCTGCGACGGCTTGGGTACGCCTTCGACCACTGCCCAGTATATCTTCTTGGCGCCGCGCGAGCGGAAGGTCGCGCCCAAATCCGCCGCGATTCTGCGGGTCTTGGCGATCAGCAGCACGCCCGATGTGTCGCGGTCGAGACGATGCACCAGCACGGGCCGCTCGCCATTCTTGTTGGCCAAAGCGCTGAGCATGCCGTCGATATGGCGCTTGGTGCCCGAACCGCCCTGCACGGCGAGGCCGTAAGGCTTGTTGAGGACCATGACGTCGCGATCCTCGAACAGGATCATTTGGCGGAGCGTCGCGGCGTCCTCGGGATTGGGCGACTGCGGCGCGTTAGGCGTGGCTTCCTTGGTCAGGTTGAGCGGCGGCACGCGCACGCTCTGGCCGGCCTCGAGCCGCGTCGAAATATCCGCCCGCTTGCCAGCGACCCGCACCTCGCCCTTGCGGACGATTTTGTTGAGGTGGGATTGCGGCAGTTTGGGAAAGCGGCGGTGGAACCAGCGGTCGAGCCGCAACCCGGCCTCGTCCGCGCTGACGTCGAAATGCGCGACCTTGTCGGGAGTGCTCATGTCAGGCTCCGCATCAGCGCCAGTGCCGCCCAAATGCCGCCGACGCCGAGCAGGACCGAGCCGCCGACGTAGAGCGTGGCGAGGCCGAGCTGCTCGCGTTCGATCAGTTTGATGGCGTCGAGCGAGAAGGTCGAAAACGTCGTGTAGCCGCCCAGCACGCCGGTGGCGACGAACAACTGGACGTTGCGGCCAAAGCCTTCATGGGCGCGAAACGCCAGCCAGCCGGCGACGAGGCCCATGACGAAGGAGCCGCTGATATTGATGAAGAAAGTCGCCCACGGGAAGGCGTCGCCGAGCATTCTTGGAACGGCGAGATTCAGCGCCTGGCGCAATACGCCGCCGAGCCCGGCCCCGACGAAAACGAGAAACATGGATTGCATGGAGCGGCTATAGCGGAGCGCAGCGGGTAAGGACAGAGGGATGACGCGCTGGCGGACGATAGCCGCCTGTCATTCCCGCGAATGCGGGAACCCAGACTAAGCCATCGCGCCTTTGGCCACGCCTGGATTCCCGCATTCGCGGGAATGACAAGATGCGCCGCCTGAAATGGGCGGTTTTCAGTAGGCGATTCAATTATTCCAATGGCTTGCGATGCCAATTTCCGCCGCCCCGTCATTGGACATCTGCTCCTGCAATTGTTGAAACGACGGCTCAAAGCGCGTCGTGCTTCTCCCCGTTTGGAAAGGGGCTCGCGGCTCTTGACAATCTTTTTATTATATAATAACTAAGTTATATAACGAGTACATAACATGCACAACCTTGACACCGCTTTCTCCGCCCTTGCCGATCCAACCCGGCGCGCACTGCTTGCCCGTCTCGCCCTCGGCGAGGCGACGGTGATGGAGCTTGCCGAGCCGTTCGCGATAACCCAGCCCGCCGTCTCCCGGCATCTTAAAGTTCTTGAACATGCAGGCCTTATTACCCGCAGAATCGATGGGACAAAACGGCCATGTCGGATCGCGCCCGCGGCGATCGGGCCGATCGATCAATGGCTCGCCATGTTGCGCGACGCCATTACGAAAAACGATGCGCGGCTGGACGAAGTGCTGGGCGCGACGAAGCTTGAGCCAGGAAAGGACAGCGCATGAGCAAGATGACGCTAACGAGCAAAGGCGATCGGCATGTGATCGTGACGCGGCGCTTTGCAGCCTCGCCAGAGGCGGTCTACCGCGTCCACACCGAATCCAAGCTGATTCAACGATGGCTCCTTGGCCCGGATGTCTGGACCATGCCAGTTTGCATCTGCGAAGCCCGACCGGGCGGAAACATCCGTTACGAATGGACGAACGGCAAAGGCCAAGGCTTCCACCTCACCGGGACGTTCGTCGAACTGACGCCGTTCAGCCGGATCGTCCAAATCGAACGCACGCACATGCCCGGCACGACGCCAGACAACCGCGTCGAAACGAAGTTCGAGCCCGATGGCGAGGGCGCGCTGATGACAATGCGGATGACCCTGCCCGATGCGCAAACCCGCGCGGCCATGCTGGCGACCGGGATGGAGCGCGGGATGGAGGCGAGTTATGCGAGGCTGGACGCGATGGCGGGATAGCGACTGATCGGGCGTCGCTGGACCTCGACGCACCCCGATTCGCTCGCTACCGTGGCGGCGTGACCAACCTCTTCGCCACCGCAGGAATTGAATTGCCGCCATCCGCTCCCGTCGGAGGGCGAGTGCGCAAGACTGCGCCACGCACGCTGCGCACGCCTTTGTTCGCTTACAAGGTCGTCGAGGAAGCCCGTGGCAAGGCGGCGTTCGCGCCGAGCAAGGCGCAGGTCGCGGCGGCGGTCGAGTATGCGCGCAAAGCCAAAAAGGCGTTCGGCAAGCTCAAGGAAGTCGAAGTCCGCCCCATATTCATCTCGGCAGTCCTCGAAACCGTCCTCGGATTCAAGACCGCCGATCCCGAGGCCGCTTACAGCCTGGCATTCGAGCGCGCAATCCGGCGCGGCGCGGTCGACGTTGCGCTCGGCCGTTTTGACGAGCCAAACGGCGTCGAGGAAATTGTCGCCCCCTTCGAGTTGAAGGGTCCCGGCGCTGATCTCGACGCGCCGATTTCGGGCCGCGCCCGCACGCCTGTGCAGCAGGCGTGGGACTATGCGATGGACGCGCCCGGCGCCCGCTGGGTGCTGGTGTCGAATTGCCTCGAAATCCGGCTTTACGGCTTTGGCAGGGGTCGCGAGGCGTATGAAATCTTCGACCTGACGCGTCTCGACGAGCCGGAGGAACATGCGCGTCTGTGGCTGGTGCTTTCGGCGGATCGCCTTCTCGGCGGCGCCACCGAGCAATTGTTGCGCGACACCGATAGTGCCACCAAGGACATAACCAACGAACTTTACCGGCAGTACAAGGGCCTGCGCGATCGGGTCATCGCTTTCGTCAAGGACTCGGCGGACGGGCCAAAGCTCGCGCCGCTGACGGCAATAGAAGTCGCGCAGAAGATTCTCGACCGCATTCTGTTCATCGCCTTCGCGCAGCGCACCGATCTGTTGCCGGACAAGCTGCTGGAGCGCGCGGCGAAGGCGCAAAACGAGTTCCTGCCTAAGAGCCTGACCGAAAATTCATTGACCGGCCTCGTGGCGTCTGAATCCTTGGGTTTGCAACAACACCGAGGAGATTCGCGATGCCATGGAACGAGGCCG
>JAYUFK010000294.1:0-10514 GCA_043739325.1 Methylocapsa sp.
AAGTTCCCAAAAATTGGGCCGAGTTCTGCGACTCAGTCACAGACAACTTCCGCGTCATCAAACCTGGAGATTTTCGGGTTATGGCGTGAACCAAGTATAGTTCATAAAATGATGATTGTCGTCATCATAAATCAAGCCCAATAGTTTTCCCGCCCCGTCATGCACATCACAAAGAAACAGTCGCACGATAACAAGGCGCGGGTCATCGCCAGCGCCGCGCGGTTGTTTCGCGAGAAGGGTTTTGCCGGCGTCGGCGTCGCCGATCTGATGCGCGACGCCGACATGACGCATGGCGGCTTTTACAATCATTTCGAATCGAAGGACGAACTGGAGGTCGAGGCGCGCGGCAAGACGCTTGCCGGTGCGATCGCGACGATCAGCGCGGTTGCCGCGCTGATCGACGAGCGCCAACGTAACGCCGCCATGGCCGCTTACTTGCGCCGCTATGTCTCGCAAAAAGCCCGCGACGCCGCCGCGCCCGATGGTTGCATTCGCAACGGAGATGCCGCGTCAGTCGGCGCGGGTGCGGGAAGCCTATGCCGCGGGCCTGCGTGAATATCTCGAGGCGTTCACGCAAGCTGGCGCGGGAAAGCGGCGCGACGCGAAATACTGGCGTGCAGCGTCGCCAGCGCCGACCCGGAGCTTCCGGATGCGGTTGTTGAAGCGGTCAACGCCGAACTCGATCGGGTTGAAGCGAACGGCGCCGTGGCGCTCGGCTCAAGGCGGATCAAGTGCGGCGCGGCGCGCACCTGACTGGAGTCTCAGGGGGTCGTCGGACTTGCGGCCGGAGCTTGCACGAGCGTTGTCTCCGCTACGGCTCTGGCGATCGCCGCAGTCGCAGCGGTTGGATTGGTTTCGTTGGGCATTGCGACGATGATGACGCTGTTATGCTCAGCGCCGATCTCGGTCAGCGTCTGCAACCGGCGCAGTTCGAGCGCAACAGGATTGCGCGCGATGATCGTCGCCGCTTCGCTCAGTTTGCCGGCGGCTTCCATTTCTCCTTCCGCCTTGATGATGCGGGCGCGCTTTTCACGGATCGCCTCGGCTTCCTTGGCGATAGCGCGCTGCATATTCTCGGGAATATCGAGATCCTTCAATTCGACGGAGGAAATCGCGACGCCCCACTTCTGCACCGCCGAAGTCAGCAGCGTCTTGAGATCGAGATTGGCGTTCAGGCGATCTTTAAGCAGATGATCGAGTTCGTGCTGTCCGACGGTATCGCGCATCGCGGTCTCCGCCGCCTGGCGCACCGCCTCGTTCCAGTCCTCGACCTCGATGACGGTCTTGACCGGGTCGACCGCCTGATACCAGACCACGGAATTGACCCTGACGGCGACGCCATCGCGCGTCACCGTCTCCTGCGTTTCGAGTTGCCGTGTGATCGTGCGCAGATCGACGAACACAGCGCGTTCCGCGAAGGGCAGTTTGAAGAACAATCCGGGGCCGCGCGTACCAACGACGCGGCCAAAGCGGAAGATCACCGCGCGCTGATATTCCTGCGCCATCCTGATCGAACCGGCGACGAACGCGATCGCGACGATGAGAAGCAGGATCGTCAGCGGGTGCATTGCAAGTCCAGTCGCATCGGGCATGGAAAGTATCGCCTGTTTTCAAGAGCTGACGAAATGCGATTGACCTCAGCATACAACAAGCATTGAGTATGCGCCGTTAGTGCGCCGAATTGATTAACGCGCCGAATTGACCAACGCAGCGACAGCGACTCCTCTCAAACCAGCGCGATTGCCGCGACCAGCCGCCCGTAATCCGGCTCGCCGCGATGCGTCGCGCGGCGGAAGCTGAAGCAGCGTTCTTCGTCGGCGTAGGTGTCGACGCCCAGATCCTCGAATTGCGTCACGCCCGCCCGCGCCAGACGCATGGCGATGAAGCCGTGCAGATCGAACATCGCGCGGTCCGCATTGACGCCCGGCGCGAAGAAGCGCTGTGCGTCGGCCTCCTGGCTCACGAAAGTCGCGACGAATTCAGGGCCGACTTCGTAGGATTGTTGCGCGATGGTCGGGCCCAACGCGACGCAGATGTTCTCAACGCGCGCGCCAAGCTGCTGCATCGCGGCAAGCGTCGATTCAAGCACGCCGTTCAGAGCTCCTTTCCAGCCGGCATGCGCGGCGCCGATAACTTTCGCCTGCGTATCGGCGAACAGCAGGATGCCGCAATCGGCGCCGGTGACGCCCAACGCGAGGCCCGGCGTCGTCGTGACAAGTGCGTCGCAGCGCGGCCGCTCGCTGGCGATCCACGGCGCGCTCACGACGGCGACGTCGGGCGAATGCACGAGATAGGGCGCCAGCAGGCGATCCGCCGCCACGCCGAGCGCCGCGGCCATGCGGGCGCGGTTTTCCCGGACATGCGCCGGCTCGTCGCGCGAGCCGACGCCGCCGTTGAGGCTGGCGTAGACGCCGGTGGAAACGCCGCCGCGCCGCGTGAAGAACGCGTGGGCGATCCCGGGTTGGCGCAGACTTTCGGCTTGCAGATAATCCGCGCCGTTCATTCCGCCGCCGCCAATGGCGTCTGGAAACCTGGGGGAACCGGGAGTGCGCGATGGGCGACGATCATCACCTTGAACAAACCGCCCATTTCGCCCGCGCCCTTGCCGGCGAGGCGCCGGCGCGAGGCTTCGATATCGCCCGATTGGGCTGGCGCGGCGCGTCCCAGCAAAGCTTGCGTGCGCTGATCGAGGCCGATAGTCTTGAGAAAGTCGCCCTGATCGATCGGTCCGTAGACGGCGGCGCCAGCGGCGCGGGCGCTGCGCGCCATCGCGGCGAAATCGACATGCGCGGTGATGTCGCAATCGCCGGGGTCGGTCAGCGGGTCGACCATCCGGTGCGCGCGCAGCGCTTGCAACGTGTCGCTGAAGTCGGTGTTGGTATGGCCGTAATCGACAAACAGCGCCGCGCCGCCCTGCTTGGCGATCCGGCCCGCAAGCGCGAAGACGAGCTTGTGGGCGGCTGCGTTGATCTCCAGCATTTCGCCGTCCGCCGCGGGTGTGTGGATGGAGTTTTCGGGCTTGGCGGCCATTGCGAAGGTCAGTTCGCCGTCGTCGTCGAGCGCGACAACCCGTTCGCGCCAATCGCGCCCCACACGCGCATATTGGCGGACCGGCAACGCGTCGAGAAATTCATTGGCGATGAAGATCGCCGGTCCTTCCGGCACGTCGGCAAGATCGCCCACCCAGGCGATCGGCGCGCCGGATGTCAGCAATGTGTCGTGCTGGATATGGGCCAGCGTCGGACTGGTTTCGATCATCCAGACATCGAGCGCGGCGCGAAAATCGGGCGCGACTCGGGCGGCGCGCAAGGCGTCGCTCATCAGCGTGCCGCGCCCCGGCCCAAGCTCGACCAGCCGCAACGGATTGGGGGCGCCCATCGAGGCCCAGACTTCCGCCGTCCACAGCCCGATCAATTCACCGAACATCTGGCTGATCTCCGGCGCGGTGGTGAAGTCGCCGGCGGCGCCGAAGGGGTCCTGCTTCATGTAATAGCCATGCGCGGGATGGCCGAGCGCCAGCTCCATATAACGTTCCAGTGTGATCGGGCCGCTGGCCTCGATCATCGCTTTTATCTCATCGCCCAGCGCGCTCATGCGAGATCCCCGCCTGCTTGCGCAGGCTCCAGCCGATCAACCCCAGACCAATGATAACGAGCGGCGCCGATAAAACCATCCCCATCGTTAGCCCCGGGAAGTAATGGCCTAAATCTTCAAGGCGCGGATCAGGATCGCGATAGAATTCGCAGAACGTCCGGGCGGCGGCGTAAAGCACGGCGAAGGCGCCGGTGATCAGGCCGGGCTGACGCAAGGCGCCGCCCCGCGCCAGAAGCGATAACACGATAAAGATCGCCAGACCTTCGAGGCCGGCTTCGTAGAGCTGGCTGGGATGCCGCGGCTGGCCGTCAGAGCCGGGAAAGATCATCGCCCACGCGACATCGGTGGGCCGGCCCCAAAGCTCCGGCTTGATGAAATTGGCGACACGGCCAAAGAAAATCCCGATCGGCGCAACCACCGCGACAAGGTCCATCACGGTCAGGACCGGCGTCTTGTAGCGCCGCGCGAACAGCCAGATGCCGACCAGCGCGCCGATCAGGCCGCCGTGAAAGGCCATGCCGCCCTCCCACAGCTTGAAGATATCGAGCGGGTTAGCGAAATAATGGCTCGGATCGTAGAACAGCACATTGCCGAGCCGGCCGCCGATGATGACGCCAAGTGCGCAATAGGCGAGCAGATCGTCAATGCTGTCGCGCGTCGGCCGCAAGACGCCGTTCCACAGGGCGTCGCGCGAGACCGCCGCGCGGATCACAGCCCAGCCAATCAACAACCCGGCGATATAGGCCAGCGCATACCAGCGGATCGCCAGCGGGCCGAACTGGATCAGCGTCGGATTGATCGCGGGGAATGGCAACAGGAAGAATGGCATGCGCCGCGCTCTGATGCGCCGCGGCGCCTTTCAGGTCAAGCGCGGATTTATCAGGTCAAGCGCCGATTTGACGCTGTCAATTGGCGCCTTTTAGCGCATTGCGATTGACCGGGGATTCCGTTAAACGCGTGTATCGGGCTTTCCAAAGGGTTGGGGATAATCATGGCTGGTGATCACGGCGCGGCGACTTCGAGCGATGGCATGGACATGCCGGCGCATGAAGAGACCTACTCCGCCTTTGTCGCGATGACCGAGACCACGACACTTGCCCTGCTCTGCGTTATTCTTGAGCTCGTGCTATGGGGCCTGAAGGGGCAGGGCGTTGTCGCGCTCGTCGGCTTCGTGCTGACGGCGGCCGCGGCGGCGTTTGGCGGGGTCTCCGGCCTCACCTGGCGCGCGGTTCTGCCGGTTTTCCTCATGCTCGGCCTCGCCTGCATCGTTCTCTAAATAGTTATTCGCTACCGCCGCGCCTGGCGCGATCACGCTTGTCCCGAAGGATTGAGCCATGTTGATTGGGGTTATCGCGGAAACCGATCCCTTCGAGACGCGGGTCGCCGCGAGCGCCGAAACCGTCAAGAAGTTCGTCGCGCTCGGCGCGGACTTCGTCTTCCAGCACGGGGCGGGGCAAGGCGCCGGCGTGATCGATGCCGAATACGCCGCGGCCGGCGGGCGCGGCGCCACCGCGGCGGAAGTGCTCTCCAGCGCCGATCTGCTGCTCAAGGTGCGCCGGCCCAGCGGCGCGGAGCTCAAGCAGATCAAGCGCGGCGCCAGCGTCGTCGCGATCATGGACCCTTATGGCAATATTCCGGCGATCGAGGCGATGGCGAAAGCTGGCGTCGACGCCTTCGCCATGGAATTGATGCCGCGCATCACCCGCGCGCAAGTGATGGACGTGCTCTCCAGCCAGGCCAATCTCGCCGGCTATCGCGCTGTCGTCGACGCCGCCACCGAATATGGCCGGGCGTTCCCGATGATGATGACGCCAGCGGGGACGGTTCCTGCGGCCCGCGCGTTCATCATGGGCGTCGGCGTCGCCGGTCTGCAGGCGATCGCCACGGCGCGCCGACTTGGCGCCATCGTCACCGCCACCGACGTGCGCCCGGCGACGAAAGAGCAGGTCGAATCGCTCGGCGCAAAATTCGTCGCGGTCGAGGACGAGGAATTCAAGCAGGCGGAAACCTCGGGCGGCTACGCCAAGGAAATGTCCGACGCCTACAAGGCGAAGCAGGCGGCGCTGGTCGCGGCGCATATCGCCAAGCAGGATATCGTCGTCACTACGGCGCTGATCCCCGACCGCCCCGCGCCGCGCCTCGTCTCCGCCGACATGGTGAAATCGATGCGCTCCGGCTCGGTCATCGTCGATCTTGCCGTCGAGCGCGGCGGCAATTGCGAACTTGCCAAGGCGGGCGAACTGGTAACAACCAAGGAGGGCGTCAAGATCGTCGGCTATTCCAGCGTGACGCGTCTCGCCGCGACCGCTTCGGCGCTGTATTCGCGCAATCTCTACGCGTTCGTCGAGACGCTGATCGACAAGACGTCAAAGTCTCTCGCGGTTAAATGGGACGACGAACTCGTCAAGGCGACCTGCCTGACGCATGACGGCGCGATCGTGCATCCGAGTTTTATGACGAAGAAGAGCGAGACGTGAGGAGGCTCCGGGCTCCTTCAACCCCGGCGCCGTCATGGCCGGGCTTGTCCCGGCCATCCACGACTTTGTCCGCCAGCGATCCTGCTCTATCCTTAGATCATGAAGGGTGGACGGGTTTACATCGTGACGAATCGTCCGGACTGCATATTCTATACGGGCGTAACCAGCAATATCGCCCGTCGCATCTTCGAACATCGCGAGGGCCGCAGCAAAGGCTTCACGCAGCGCTACGGATTGAAGCGCTTGGTGCTGACGGAATTCTACGAGGACATTCGCGACGCCATCCAGCGCGAAAGCAATATGAAGCATTGGCCGCGCGCGTGGAAAGTGCGACTCATTCATGTCGCGAATCCGGAATGGCGCGACATGTATGAAGAGTTGAACTCCTGACGGCGTAAATTGGCTTGAGCAGACTCAGCCGCCGAGAGGTAGTCGTGGATGGCCGGGACAAGCCCGGCCATGACGAGTGGAAGAGGACACAATGGATAATCTCGACCAGACAGTCGCCAAACTCAAAGCCGCCGCCGACGCGGCGCTTGAGGCGGCGCAGGCGGCGCAGACCTACAGCGACCAGCTTGCCGCCACGGGCTCGGCGGCGACGGGCGGCGCGATCGATCCCTTCGTGTTTCGCCTCGCCATCTTCGCGCTCGCGGTGTTCGTCGGCTATTACGTCGTCTGGTCGGTGACGCCAGCGCTGCACACGCCGCTGATGTCGGTGACCAACGCGATCTCCTCGGTGATCGTCGTCGGCGCGCTGCTCTCCGTCGGCGTCCCGGCGATCGACAGCGGTTCGACCTTCGCGCGCTTCGTCGGCTTCCTCGCGCTGATCCTCGCGTCGGTCAACATCTTCGGCGGCTTCATGGTCACCGAGCGCATGCTCGCCATGTACAAGAAGAAGGGCTGATTGCCTTGAACCAGAACCTCGCCGCCTTCTTCTACCTCATCGCCGGCATACTCTTCATCCTGGCGCTGCGCGGACTGTCCTCGCCCGCGACATCGCGGCAGGGCAATCGCTTCGGCATCATCGGCATGGGCATCGCCATTGTGACGACGCTCGCCTTGCGTCCGCCCGCGAGCTTGTTTTCCTGGATTCTCGTGCTGCTCGGCTTTGGCATCGGCGGCGGCGTTGGCATATGGCGCGCGCGCACCGTGCAGATGACGGCGATGCCGCAGCTTGTGGCGATGTTCCATTCGCTCGTCGGTCTCGCCGCCGTGCTTGTCGCCGCTGGCGCGCTTTACGCGCCGCAAGCTTTCGGCATCAACGGCGAGAACGGCATCCATGGCGGCTCGCTCGTTGAAATGTCGATCGGTCTCGCCATCGGCGCGATGACCTTTACCGGCTCGATCATCGCCTTCCTCAAACTCGACGGGCGCATGTCGGGCAAGCCAATCCTGCTGCCGCAGCGCCACGTCATCAACGCTGGCCTCGCCATCGCGCTGGTGCTGCTCGTCGCGCTGTTCGTGGCGACGCAATCGGCGTTGTTCTTCTGGCTCATCGCGCTCGCGGCGCTGGCGCTCGGCCTGCTGCTGATCGTGCCGATCGGCGGCGCGGACATGCCTGTGGTCATCTCGATGCTCAATTCCTACTCCGGCTGGGCGGCGGCGGGCATCGGCTTCACGCTCGGCAATCTGGCGCTCATCATCACCGGCGCGCTCGTCGGCTCGTCCGGCGCGATCCTGTCGTACATCATGTGCAAGGGCATGAATCGCTCGTTCATTTCCGTCATTCTGGGCGGCTTTGGCGGCGAGACGGCGGGCCCGGCGGGCGCGGCGGAAACGCGCCCGGTCAAGCAGGGATCGGCCGAAGACGCCGCCTATATGATGAAAAACGCCGCCAAGATTATCATCGTGCCGGGCTACGGCATGGCGGTGGCGCAAGCGCAGCACGCTTTGCGCGAAATGGCCGAGATCCTGAAAAAGGAAGGCGTCGAGGTGAAGTACGCCATTCATCCCGTCGCGGGCCGCATGCCCGGACACATGAACGTGCTGCTCGCCGAAGCCAACGTGCCCTACGACGAAGTGTTCGAGCTCGAGGACATCAACGGCGAATTCGCGCAGGCCGATGTCGCCTTCGTCATCGGCGCCAACGACGTAACCAATCCGGCGGCCAAGACCGATCCGAAATCGCCGATTTACGGCATGCCGATTCTCGATGTCGAGAAGGCCAAGACCGTGCTGTTCATCAAGCGCGGCATGGGCTCGGGCTACGCTGGCGTGGGGAACGAATTGTTCTTCCGCGACAACACGCTGATGCTGTTCGGCGACGCCAAGAAAGTCGCCGACTCCATCGTCAAGGCGCTGGCGCACTAACGCGTGCGGGCGCGCCTGACGCTGATGGTTTTGGCGGGCATCGCGGTCGCGCTTTATCTCGCCGCGCTTGGCGCGTTGATTTTCGAGCAGCGCAAATTGTTGTATCTGACCGGCGGCGCCGATGTTGCGCCCGCTTCCGTCGGGCTGCCGGCGTTTACTGCGCGCCATATCCGCACGACCGACGGCGAAACCCTGCTCGCGTGGTATGCGCCGCCCGCGCCAGGGCGCCCGCTGATCCTGTATTTTCACGGCAACGCCGATCCATTGAGCGCGCGCGCCCTGCGCTTTCAGCGCCTCACCGCAACGGGCAACGGCGTGCTGGCCATTGCTTATCGCGGCTATCCCGGATCCACCGGGACGCCCAACGAAGAAGGCTTGCACACGGACGCGGAATCTGCGTGGCGGGAAGCGCGCGCGCTCGGGTTCGAGCCGAATCGCATCGTGATCCTCGGCGAGTCGCTTGGCGCCGGCGTCGCGGTGGCGTTGGCGTCCAGTCATCCTGCCGGCGCTCTCGTGCTCGATTCGCCGTACTTGTCGGCGGTCGATGTCGCCGCGCGGCGCTACTGGATGTTTCCGGTGCGCCTGTTGATGCTCGATCAGTTCCGCAGCGACCTGCTGATCAAGAACGTTCACGCGCCGGTGCTGATGGTGCACGGTTCGGCTGATGGAATCGTCCCGATATCCTCGGGCGAAAAGTTGTTCGCGCTCGCCAACGAGCCGAAGAAATACATCCGCATCGAAGGCGGCGAACATCTGGCGCTGGGCACGATCGTGCCGCAAGTGCTGGAGTGGATCGATGCGGCGCCGGCTGGGAGACCCTTCTCCAGCGAAGCTGGGGAAGGTGTCACGAAGTGACGGATGGGGTATGGAAAGCAGTGCCCAACACTACGGCAATGTTCGCGCAGTGTTGGCGCAATGGCGGCTTGCGTAGACGCCCCACACCCCATCCGGCCTCCGACCTTCCCCAGCTTCGATGGAGAAGGACCAAGGCTGTCAGCTTGAATGTCTGACGGCATGCAAGACCCCATCCTCGTCGAAGTCCTGCGCGGCGCGTGGGTCGAGAGCGTTCATCGCGGCGCCATCGCGGTCTGCGATGCGGATGGCGCAATCGCTTTCTCGCTGGGCGATATCGATGCGCCGGTGTTTCCGCGCTCGGCGGTCAAGGCGTTTCAGGCGCTGCCGTTGATCGAGAGCGGCGCGGCGGATCGTTACCGACTGAGCGATGAAGAAATCGCGCTCGCCTGCGCCTCGCATTCGGGCGAGCCGGCGCATGCGGAAATGGCGCGCGCGATGCTCGCCAAATGCGGGCGCGATGCAAACGCGCTCGAATGCGGAACGCATTGGCCGGAAACCTTGGCGGCGGGCCGAGCGCTCGCGGCGGCAGGAAAGAAACCGTCGGCGCTACACAACAATTGCTCAGGCAAGCACGCCGGCTTCGTCTGCCTCGCCTGCGCCGCCGACGTCGATCCCAAGGGCTATGTCGGGCCCGAGCATTTCGTCCAACGCGAAGTCGCCAACGCGCTGGCGCAAATGACCGGCGCGGCGATCGACGAGCGCCATCGCGCCATCGACGGCTGCGCCATTCCAACCTACGCGATTCCGCTCAAGGCTTTGGCGCTTGGCTTCGCGCGCTTTGGCGTGGGCGCCGGCATGTCCTCGTCGCGCGCCGCCGCATGCGCCCGCATTCGCTCCGCCGCCGCCGCGCATCCCTGGTATGTCGCGGGTTCCCACCGTTTCGATACAATCGTCATGCAAGCGCTTGGCCCCCGCGCGTTCGTCAAGACCGGCGCCGAGGGCGTCTATTGCGCGGCATTTCCCGAACAGGGCCTCGGCGTCGCGATCAAATGTCGCGACGGCGCCGGCCGCGCGGCGGAGGCGATCATGGGCGCGATGATCGCTCGTTTTGTTGCGATGAGCGATGCCGAGCGCGCTGCGTTGCAGCCGCAGTTCGCGCCCGTGCTGTGCAACTGGAATGGCGTGGACGTCGGCGCCGTGCGAGCCGTCGCGGGACTTGCGGGTGCAGTTTAAGTTGCCGCCGTCATATGTGGACGGCCCCGGTTGGCAAGCTGTTTTTGACGTAACCAACGATTTGGTCTGCTGCGGTCATATGTCCGGCCTGTTGGCGCGGCGCAA
>JAYUFK010000295.1:0-3797 GCA_043739325.1 Methylocapsa sp.
TGAATCGCGATCGGGTTGGCCTTGAGGCGCTCCCGGATCTGCTGCACGCACCCGCCGGGACCATCGGGATTGGCGCCCGGACGATCGAGCTTGTTGACGAACGCGATGCGCGGCACACGGTAGCGATCCGCTTGGCGCCAGACCGTCTCGGTCTGCGGCTCCACGCCCTGGTTGCCGTCGAGCACGCACACCGCGCCGTCGAGCACGCGCAGGGACCGCTCGACTTCGATGGTGAAGTCGACATGGCCGGGGGTGTCGATGATGTTGAGGCGCTTGTCGAGCCAGAAGGTGGTCGTCGCGGCGGACGTGATGGTGATGCCGCGCTCCTGCTCCTGCTCCATCCAGTCCATGGTCGCGGCGCCGTCGTGCACTTCGCCGATCTTGTGCGACTTGCCGGAGTAATAAAGGATGCGTTCGGTGGTCGTCGTTTTCCCGGCATCAATGTGAGCCATGATGCCGAAATTACGATAGTCCTCGATTGCGTGGCTACGCGCCATAAATCTTTTCCTTGAAACCGTTTCAGCCGCTTACCAGCGGTAGTGCGCGAAGGCGCGGTTGGCTTCCGCCATCCGGTGCGTGTCTTCGCGCTTCTTGACCGCGGCGCCGCGATTGTTGGAGGCGTCCAGCAATTCGGCGCTCAATCGGTCAACCATCGTCTTGTCGTTGCGGTCGCGGGCCGCAATGATGATCCAGCGAATCGCCAGGGCCTGGCGACGTTCGGTGCGCACTTCCACAGGCACCTGATAGGTAGCGCCGCCGACGCGGCGCGAGCGAACTTCAACCGCCGGCGCGACGTTTTCGAGCGCCTGCTTGAAGACGACGAGCGGGTCGGTCTTGGCCTTCGTCTCGATCCCCTCGAGCGCGCCATAGACGATCGCTTCGGCGACGGATTTCTTGCCTTCGTACATGATCGTGTTCATGAACTTGGCGACAACGAGATCCCCGAACTTGGCGTCCGGAATGATCTCGCGTTTTTCTGCGCTGTGACGGCGCGACATGGCCTACTCCTAAAACGAAACTTGAACGGTTATTTCGGACGCTTGGCGCCGTATTTCGAACGGCGCTGCTTGCGGTCCTTGACGCCCTGCGTGTCGAGCACGCCGCGAAGGATGTGGTAACGCACGCCGGGCAAATCCTTGACGCGGCCGCCGCGGATCATGACGACCGAGTGTTCCTGCAAATTATGGCCTTCGCCGGGGATGTAACCGATGACTTCGAAGCCATTGGTCAACCGCACCTTGGCGACCTTACGCAAAGCCGAGTTCGGCTTCTTTGGCGTCGTCGTGTAGACGCGCGTGCACACGCCGCGTTTTTGCGGGCTCGCCTCGAGATGGCGGGCCTTCTCGCGGTAGGTCTTGGGTTGCCGCGGTTTGCGGATCAACTGGCTGATCGTCGGCATCACTCGCCCTTTATCGCTTCGAATTTAAGTTCGGCCTCGCGGCCAAACCATCAGAAATTCACCGCTCATCGGCGCGAAGCGTCACCGCAACGCGCAAAACAAACCGCGCCGCAAAAGCCTCGAAGGCTTCAGGCGCGATAATTGCAGAGGAACACGGGCGGACCCGCGATCTTGCTCCATGCCCAACCAGGTTTTTACCCGATCAGTATGACCGTCCGTCGATGAAATCGTCAGCGTTTAGAGCCTGTGGGTTCTGGACGAGTCGTCCTGAACAGCTAGTTCTCTACTGCCTGTCGAAAGTGCGCGGACCATATGCGCGCAGCTATTTGCCGTCAACCCCTCGGAAACCAGAATTTGCCTGTTCCGCGCTGAAATTTGCGCCGGCGGAGAGGCCTGAATAACGGTGAAAGCGAGAGTCGCCTCAGCTCAGGCCTTATAGGGCCTGTTCGGCCGGCGCGCCAGCGAAATCGATGAGAACGACCGCTTTGAGCAGTTGCGCCGATTCGCTTCCCGCCTGAACGAGTGCGATTCGCAGCCGCAGCGATGGCCGCCCCGCCCCGCGCAAGACAATGATTGGCGAAGCGCTAAAGGTGCGGTCGATCAATGCCGACTTGATGACGGATTGCAGCAAGGTGTCGGTGGCAACATCGGCCACTCTAAGCCGACCGCGAGCCAGCGTCAGGTCCGCGCCGAGCAAGCGCCGGGCGCATTCGCTGACGTGGAGCGCCGCCCCTTCGTCATCGAGCAGAATCGCGGCCAGACCAAGCATGTCAAACGCATCCGCCATGCCGCGAGCCCGCGCCCCGGCGACGAGCGGCGCCAGCGAAGCGTCAAGGTGCGGCCTCGCCTCGCGTTCGGCAAGATCGAAGCGGCTCTCGATAATTCCGGCAATGCCCATTTGCGACCTGTCGAATCGGTTGTCCAACTCCACGATCCGCCCGGCGTAGGGCGATCTGAAGGTATATTACGGGCCGATTGATGACGATTTGGCTCCCTGAAACGCAAAAAAGAGCCGCCCGAAGGCGGCTCTCTGTTTTCTTGCCAAAGTCAGGAAGGCGTCAGCTCGCCGCCGCTTTCTCCGCCTTGCGCATCGTTTCGGCCGGAAGCGCTGGCGTCGGCAATTGCGGGGCGTTCGAGGCTTCCGCCTTCTGCGCCAGGATCAGCGTATCGCGCATGTTGGCGACGCTGCGCAACTTGGTCATCGCCGCGCCGGTGCCAGCCGGTATGAGACGTCCGACGATGACGTTCTCCTTCAGGCCTTCGAGCGTGTCGACCTTGCCATTGACGGCCGCCTCGGTGAGGACGCGGGTGGTCTCTTGGAAGGATGCCGCCGAGATGAACGAACGCGTCTGCAAGCTCGCCTTGGTGATGCCGAGCAGAACCGGCGTCCCCGTCGCGATCTTCTTGCCTTCCGCCGTCATGATCTCGTTGGCGGCTTCCATTTCGACAGCGTCAACTTGTTCGCCGGCAAGGAAGTCGGTATCGCCCGGATCGACGATATCGACCTTCTGCAGCATCTGGCGGACAATCACTTCGATGTGCTTGTCGTTGATGCTGACGCCCTGCAGACGGTAGACTTCCTGGATTTCGTTGACGAGGTAAGCGGCAAGCTCCTCCACGCCCTTGATCGCCAGAATGTCGTGCGGCGCGGGGTTGCCGTCGACGATATATTCGCCCTTCTCGATGACGTCGCCATCCTGAAGGTGGATGTGCTTGGTCTTCGGGATCAGGTACTCAACCGTCTCGGCGTTCTCTTCGTTCGGGATGATCGAAATGCGCTGCTTGTTCTTGAAGTCGCGCCCGAACTGCACCGTGCCGGAGATTTCCGCGATAATCGCGTGATCCTTGGGACGGCGCGCCTCGAACAACTCGGCGACGCGCGGCAGACCGCCGGTGATGTCGCGAGTCTTGGCCGAGTTGATCGAGATACGGGTGATGACGTCGCCCGCATGCACCTTGGCGCCCGGCTCGAACGAGATGATCGAGTCGACCGGCAGCATGTAGCGGGCGTCGCCGCCACGCGCCACCTTGACGATCCTGCCGTCCTTGCCCTTGACCACGAGCGCCGGCTTGAGACCCGCCGAACGCGGCGACATGCGCCAGTCGATGACGATGCGCTTGGCGATGCCGGTCGCTTCGTCGATCTGTTCCGACATCGAGGCGCCCTCGACAAGGTCCTCGAAGCCGATCACGCCTTCGACTTCCGTCAGGATGGGACGGGTATAAGGATCCCATTCCGCGATGCGCTGGCCGCGCTTGATCTTGTCGCCTTCGTCGACCTTGAGCCGCGCGCCATACTGCACGCGGTGCACGGCGCGCTCGGCGCCGGTGCGATCGAGAATGACGACAGCGACGTTACGCGCCATCACCATGATATCGCCGTCGGAGTTGCGCGCCA
>JAYUFK010000296.1:0-10490 GCA_043739325.1 Methylocapsa sp.
CGCCACGCTGGCGTATTCCGCGCCGTCGTAGAAATACAGCTGGTACAGATAGTCGGAGGCGAGGCTCGCGAGGACGATCAGCAGGAAGTCGATGGAGGCCGTCAGAATTCCAGCGATGTCGTAAGATACCGCCCAAGGTCTTTCTACGTGCCGGATCCCGATATTACTTTCGATGTTGAACACGTTTCCCACCGCGGTCGGCTCCAATGATGGCAACTCAAACAGAACTTGACCCGATTCCAACAGCTTCGATGCCGCACGAAACCGACAGCAGGTCTGTTGTCTCGGGATGTTTCAGTCTTGATCGTTTGGCAATGTATTGATTGTTGGGAGCAAGAGGCAGGCCAGTCGAAAGTAAACCTTACTTCTCAGCCCTCAACCGACCGCGCGAGCGTCTGTCAACCGCCAGGGACCGGGTTGGCCGCTGCAAAAACAACGGCCTCTTTCCGCCGGGCAACGCCCGTAGAAATCTCCCATGAGTTGTGGACTGAGTGCGCATCGAAGGATCCACACTATTGTGCAAGAACGTTCCGCATGCGAACCATATGGTTCAATTGTGAAAAAAAAATTGCCCGGCCGCGCCAGGAACGAGAAATTTGTCGAAACAATTGCATCAATTCAAAACGCTAGTTACGAGGAACGCGTGACGATCGGCACACACACGCTTCCCTAAAGCGCACCCTCAGGCCTCATTCCTCACGGTTTCGATTTAATGTTTAGGTATAAACCAAGATTGGGGACAGCGCAAGGAGTTTAACGGTGAATTAATACATTTTGAGGCACCGTTAGTCCCGGGATCTTACCTGCGTCGAGAAGGAGGGCCGAATGATTTTAGTCGACCTCGCTGGGCTAATTGTTGGCGGCGTTCTGGCGCAACATTTTCGGGTCCTGGTTCTCGTTCCGTCAAGTTTGGTCGTTGGCGGGGGGACCGCAATTGTCGCGCTTACGGGCGCTCAACAAGAAACGAGGGTCCTTTTGGAGGCGCTCTCGATCGCGGGCGCTTTACAGATTGGCTATTTCTTTGGTCTGTTTTCCAAACGCCTTGCCGCGGGCCTGCACAAGCCTCAAATGAATACGGCCTGACAGGGTTGATCGACGTCGCATCGGCATACTCGATGAACTTTGCCTCCTAATCTCATTTCGTCTGTCCCGGTTCCCTGCGAGATCGTTGCCTCAGACACGAAGGCCGACGATTCGGTCTGAGCCGCGAGAGGTAAAGATTGCAATGCCTGGCAAGGCCGAAGGCGAGACAAGTCAGATAGGCGCACCCAACCGATAGCGCTTATCCCCGCCGAGACCGGCCTCACGATGGAGCCGCTGGCAGCTTTCGAAGAAGCATCGCCTGCGGTTTATCCGGATGGCACACCCCGATCGAAGCTCGATGAAGAGGACGCCCTGCGGCGCAAGCTTAGACTGTGGCTCAATCCTTCTTGCAGTTCCTCGATGCCTGTTCCTTGGACATTTTGTGTCAGGCAGATGACCGTCCGGTCGCCGCGTTTGCATCTGACGCGTTCGCGCGGTTAACCAACAGATCGCATTCGTTGCCCGGCATATTGGTACAATTCCATGTCGTAAGTATTCAAATTTGCGATCTTGCTGATTACTTCGCGGCTTAAGTTGTCACTGCTCTCTCTACCTGTTGTGCAATTCAGTCTTTCAAGCGACAAACCAGCCCAATCAGGAACTATTCCAACCAACCTTGCAATATCCTCGGCGAGGTGCTCTTGCTGGCCCACCCATACCGCCGATCGCAATGTTTCCTTTGCCCGGCTCAGGGCTTCCCCATGATCGGCGTCGAGATTGAGGACATGATCACCCAACTGCCGCACCTGGCGGTTAACGATATTTCTGTAAATGATTCGCTCGTCCTGCGCGAAAAACGCTTCAATCCCGTTTTGTTGTGCGGCAAAGACGTCCGACGGCGCATATATTACTAGTGGCGTTGTTCTAGCAAAATAATACCAGGACACGCACCGATCCAGCGGATCGCGCAGAATTGTCAGAAGTTCCCTGTGTGGAAAATAGCGATCTAAATCGACCTTGCTGATATGGCCAGAAATCACAGTATATTGATCAAGCCTTTCGGCGTCGGCCTCGGAAAGCCTCGAAGCGTTAAAACTCGGACTTACCGCATCATTACCCAATATTTTTCGCAAGGCGTTTTGAAAGCTGGTTCCCGCAGTCTTCGGTATATGAACAAAAACCCACTTCCGCATCACTTATCATCCAGGATAGCAGTGAAATTGATCGTATACCAACTCCGGACCAAGCATACGATTGGTTAGCCGGTTTGCAAACCAATCGACTCTGCTAAATATACTTTCCCTAACTTATACAATTCCAAATCATATTTCGTCAGCTCGTCAATGCGTAGTTCTTCCGAATGCGAAAGCGCGTAAGGTTCAATTGGTTCAAGCATTTCGTTGTCCTGGACAATGTCGGCGAGGCGCTGCCGCACCGTGACGGACTTTGGCGCGTCAAGATGAAAGGCGCTAAAGATTGCGCGCAGTGATGTATCGAATTGCTCGAGTATCCCGACCGTCGCCATGGATTGAAGGAAGTCAGCCGCGCGGTCACAAAGGTCTTCAACGGAACACCCAAAGTCCGAAAGCGTTCTCGGCGCGTGTGGCTCGGCGGCCTGCTCCCATCTGTGAAAAGGTAGCCGTCCCCCGAAAGCCCGCAAATAGGTATTATCAACTGCTGCGGGATTGATCTCCACCGCGGCTTCCAAAAAATCGCTCAATTTATACTTCCGAGCCGCCGCTGCCAGAGCAAGATTGTTGGCGTCAATAGCCCTCGGGCGATGCGCTCGCAGATAGTCGTAGAGCGACAGAAGCCTTCGCCGCGGCTCGCGCAGGATAGTGACGACCTTAATCTCTCGACCAGGCACGAACGCGACGCAGTTACGGTCATAATGACCAGAGAACAGGCGCGCGCTTGCCAGATCTGCTCCCGAGCAAAGCCAAAGAGTATTGTGACGTGCGCAACACACCTTCTCAGAGCTCACCGCGTCGGCCAGAATATGATGCAGGGTCGTTCCACCGGAACGTGGAATATGAACAAAGACCAAGCGTGTCGTGAGTTCGGAAAGAATATCCGGTTCCGCACGGGAACAGAAATCCTCAATTTGAATATTGAGAAGCTGATCTTTGAATTCCGGCGAATTGAGAAGTATGGCACGAAGACTTAGTAAGTCTGTGCCGGCCAAAGCTTGTTTATGAAGGATATCAATAGTTTCCGGCTCTCGTCCCAGGATCCAGCGATAGGCGTGGACGACATCGTCAAAAAGGACCTGGCGACTGGACGAAACGTTAGACAAAATCCTTGACGCGCTCAGCCTAAATCTCCCGGGCAAATAGTCGAACCGCTTGCCGCTCTTGTCAGGGTTCCATCGAGACCGGAGATCCCTAAAGCCCCATGATTTCTGACACCGGCTACTGCGTTCAGTCAACCGATCGCCTGGCCATCCCGGCCTTCCTGAACATGAATCTTTCAACCAGCGCTAAATAAGGTCGCGATACAAACTGTATTGTTCAAAATTGTACTGGACCAGGAATAGATCCCTATCGGTCATCGAATAATACGATTGACTCCATAATATCCATACGACTCGCAAGGTCGTCCTTGGCATAGTAACCGATCGAGCTTATCCCACTATATAGTTCGCGATTTGGATCGATTTGTTTAACTTCTCCGAACCGCTCCAGTTGAATAGATACCACGCCGAATTCGCCGGTTTCGGCTTCCATTTGTACCCATTTTGGCAAGCCGTCTGAAAAAAATACTTCCTTCGAACTGTTGTTCCAGTCCCTTATCGTCAACGCCCCGCGATCCGTCGGCGGCGGCAGGCGCAAATTCAAGAGAAGGCGAACTTTCGATCCTGCGGACAAGCGTGTCCCGAACTGGATTTTCGCAGATCGGCGGAAGGACCAGGCTCCCCAGTCTTCCGCAGGCCACCAACCGGCCGAGCACGCAAACTTGGCGGCTCGACTAGCCCAGGTCGCCTTGGCGCGCGTATCCCCCTCTGCGCGGCCGAATCGATAGACTCGACCCGCCTCAAACATCACCGCAACGCGGTTGGACTCCTCCGCGTCGCAGCGCGCGGCCGAATCAACCTTCCGCAAGAAATTCTCCGCTACGTCGGCCCAGGTGCGAACCTTGAAATTCTTGGCGACATCGGCCGTCCACTGGCGCAGGTCTTCGCGGTCATTAAGAACACGTTCGATTTCCACCATTGCGCTTAGCGGGTCATGCGGATTGATATAGCGGCAAAAACTACCGCCCACCTCCGGTATCGAGCTGGTATTGGACGCGATGCAAGGCTTACCCAGAGCCAAGCTCTCGCCGACCGGGAGGCCCCAACCTTCTACAAAGCTCGGAAAAACCGTAAACAGGCAATTCTGATAAAGCAGCTTGAGCTGCGAGTCGGGAAGATTACCCATGACGACGATCTTGCCGTCCAGATTGCGTTGCGACTCCAGCTGGGACCGAAATTCCTCGATGCGCCAGCCCCATTTACCGACAAGTATGAGGTGCGGGATATTCCCTTCGTACTTGCGGTTTAGCGAGCTCCAGACGTTCAGCAACAGCGCGTGATTCTTGCGGCCCTCGAGGGTGGAAACGCACAGGACATAATCTTTCGGCAGAGAAGAGATGAAGTCAGTGTCGGGCTCCGCGTCGACAGTAAACGAATCAGGCAGCGCGTGAGACAACGGCACAGAATATACTGGAGGCGTCCGGTTTAACTCGTTCCGGAATATTGACGAGACATCCTTAGCGACATAATCGGATATCGTGAGGACAAAATCCGCCAGCGACATGACGTCGCCGAATTTTTCAGAAACATCCTGCCGGGTCGACTCGGTCACAAATTGAGGATGGGTAAGCGGAATAAGGTCGTATATGTAGACGCCTATCCTTACACCGCTGTTCTTTAGTGAAACCAGTGCGCCGGAATAATCGTTGCCAATCCAGAACGCTCCAAGAATTACATAAATATCGCCAGACCTTGGCGAAATTCTAATTCTTGATGCCCTTACACACGCAAGACACTCGATGACTTCGTCTTGCGTAGGATCTTGCAGTTGCACAAGCGTAAGCAATCGATTGATCGTCGTCGTGGACACCGCATAAATGATTTGATTGGGCTGGTCACAGTAAGCGAGTATGATCTCGCTACCGGCGACGCTTGACGTCCAACCCGAATTATCCGCGTCGACCAGGAGTTCCTGAATGATGCAAGATTGTACACGCTGTATCCCGGTAACGCGATTATGAACATCCAGGAACGCCAGTAAATCCGAGATATCAAGAATCTTCGCGGATTTGTCCGCCAAATCCACGCTCTCCAATGGAGAACAGGCAACTCTTGGCTTGATTCCCAGATTGTAGAGCTCGCGCGCGGCCAAGCCGCTCACGGGATCAAGTTCATGCGAAGTTCGATAATGTTTCGCCGCTTCCTGCGCGCGACCCTGCAACTTCAACAAGTGACCCATCTGCAAATGCACGTCCGCGTCATCGCGATTCAATGCGACCGCGGATTCGTACGCCAATCTCGCTGAAGCAAGTTTGCCGGCATCTTTCAGGCAATTCCCGTATTGGACCCAAATCTTGAAATCGTCCGGCCGTAACTTCAAATATTTGCCGTAAGCTTCCGCCGCCTGGGAAAAATTCTGCCCGTCACGCAGCTTGTCGCCCATTTTACGCAAACTAACAGACTCGGACAAAACACCGTTTTCTCCAAAAGTCTTTTTCAATTGCGAAATCTGGTCTTGGATTCCCATGGTCAATCCGCCTCTCGGTGTCGTATCAACGCTCGTTGACTCACCGTCACTTCATATCGGACGTTACGCGATCGCTGTCCTACCATACAGATGGCGAAGATTTCCCTAAGGCTCATCGTCGAACAAGTTGCGCACGTGGCTGCGCCGAACCCGTTGCTATCCGTTGCGCAAAGCCGCCGACCGAGGCCGCGGATGAATTTTGACAGGCGACACGGCGAACACGGTCGACGCCTGGAGCTCCAATTGCCCGGCTAATCAAATGCAGCAAACTCACCGCCGGTAGAGCAACTGAGCAGAGTTGATCGCACCCCGCTTCGAAGAGTATTTCGGGTGCTTTCCGAGGCCCCATTTCAACGTTGCTCCCCACTTAGCCTATAAAGTCAGATTGGGCTCCAATTATTACCAACATTATCTTGGCAAATCAGTCGCTCAACTGCCCGGCTTCAAGAATCGTCGATCTGTTAAACACGTTTAGGCGGCTGGCTTCCATAAATCAAGAACACACTATTCACCAGATATTATTGGTGCGTACCCACTGAACACGTTAGCGGATGAATCCGGCGGGATGGAGACCCGGCTGGGCCCACTTAAAATGTACTTCCCATCGCAACGAATGTCGACAATTCTTCACCCGCTCGCTCGGGCGCGGTCGGTGAACAGCCGCCACAAACTCGGAGCGGCAATCGCCAAGGCGCGCAGACTTTCTCTTGCGGGGATCCGGCCGTTCCGCGAGACCGGAGAGATCCCCCGCTCCGTTGCACGCAAGCGCTTTGCCGTGAGCGCCGAGGATCATGCAATCCATCGAGACCGGTTGAAGGCCGATTGATCGGCGCCAGCTCGACGGGTATTTGCATCGAGGCGGGCGAATGGCTGGAGCAATGCGATCAAGAGCGGTTCGAAAGTGGTGCATCGCCGCCGTCATAACGATTTTCGCCGTGGCGATCTCGGTGGAATTCTTGGACAGACCGGTCGCGGTGCTGACTTACCGCGCCTTCGGCCGTCTTATGATCGTGCGAGAGTTTGCCGGGACGCCAAGCTTTTTTGGCCCGTTGGAAGTCTTCATTCTCTTAATCTTCTTGCTCCGGCGCATGGCGCGATACCCCCTAGCCCACGCCGACACGGCTCTCGCCTTGTGTGAAGCCAGTCTGCTCGCGACCAAGCTATCGGTGTCGCAAATAAAGTTCATATTCGGACGGAGTTGGCCGTTGCATGGCCACCCCTCGTTTCTGATCACGGCGCCTACGGATTTAATTTCTTCACTTCAGGTTCCCAATTCGAGGCTTTCCCGTCCGGCCATACGGCATCGATCTGCGCGCTGGGGTGCGTGTTATGGATGACCTATCCTCGGTTCAGACCGCTTTACGCGGCGGCGGCGGGAATGGCGATCGCTCTCGTCGCCGGGGACTTTCATTTCCTCAGCGATGTGCTTGCCGTTGGATTTCTGGGTATCTCGGTCGCGTTGCTCATTCTCGCCGCCTGGCAATTCGGCAAACGCAAGTTGCTTTTTAGCGCCGCTCAATGAGGCTGGTTCGAATTAATCGCCCACTGCATGGCGCGAACCAGCAAGCGAACCCGACGCCGAGTCTTCAGTTTTCTTCGGGCGCCCGCTCAAGTTGCTTTGCATGGACAGCCCGCCCTTCGCGGTTCCAAACGACGCCGCCGTTCGAATTCATCAGCGTCAACATGCGCCAGAAACGATAAGCGCGCACGCTGGTCAAAACATAGAGAGCCTTCGCCTTGGACGAGATCCCTGGAAGACGATCGCTGAAGACCACCTTCGGCCATTCGACCGCCGGCGACGCCAGCACAGCGCATGCCCTAGCGATCCAGCGCGCTTTCCAGCCTATCGTCCCGTCTGAAATGTTGGCGGCGTGCTGCAGATGGCGATCCCATTTGACGAACAGCTCTCGCATCGATTGACGCGCCGGATGATAGACGATCATTTCAGGGACATAGATGAATCTGCATCCCGCCTCTAAAGCCCGGCGCCCCCAATCGATATCTTCCGCGACGTCAATTCCTGCGAACGGCCCGACCTTGTCGAAATCGGCGCGCCGCATGACAAGGTTTCCGGTTCCGGAGAAGCCGTGTTGTTCAATGTAAAGTTTGAAGCGATAGGCGAATATGCTTTCGTAGGCTGCGATGGCGGAAAATTCGTGCTTATTGTCGCGCCAGATCTGGACGTCGCCGCCAAGGATAGTGTGTTCGGGAGAGCCATTGATCGTCGCCGATGCGACTTTTAGCCAGTCAGGATGCGCTCTGCAGTCGGCATCGATAAACGCAAATATGCCTCCCTTCGCGTCCGCCACGCCGCGATTGCGCGCCATCCCTGGACCAGGCCGTTTTTCCTGTAGCAACTTTACCCGCGGATGCTTCTCAAGCACGTCGGTAGGAAGGTGCGCAGACCCATTATCCACGACGATCACCTCGAAGAAAGCGAGGTCCAGCGTCTGTTTTTCGAGGCTGGCAAGACAATTTTCCAGATACGCGGGCTGATTGAGATGCGGCACTATTACCGAGATTATTGGACCGGATTCTGACATGCGTTTTTCCATTTTCCGAGCCCATCCGTCTGAAACAATGCGGGTGAAAAGAGCGACCCAAATGCGAAAGTGCGAATTGTACGTTCTGGCGGGATGCGCCTCAAGTACCGAAACTTCTCCTCGCATGATCCTCTAGGGCATCCAACCGGCGGCCTAAAGTGGACGTTTAGGCGCAGAGCTTGTTGCGGCGCTCGTAAGCAAGAGTTTGCGGCGCCATTCGATAGATCACCTTGCTCGCTTAAGGCAAAAATCAATTGTTTCGTTCAAGACCACGACAATATAGTAAATTGTCACCGTGCATTCAAACTCAGGGCGTGAGGTTCATGTCGAACAGGTCAACGATTATCGCTCAGATCGAGCAGGTTGCAGCCGAGCAGAAGAAAACTCTGGCGCCGCTTGTCGACGATATGCCCCTCCTCGACTCAGGTCTCGATTCGCTTTGTTTCGCCATCCTTGTGGCAAGACTGGAAGATCTTGTTGGCGTGGATCCGTTCACCACGTCCGAAGATGGAGCCTTTCCCAACACATTGGGGGAGCTCATCGCCTTCTATGACGGTGCATCTCAAAAAGTCTGAGCGGTATCGCCGCGTGGATGCGCTGACACGCAAGGGGCGCTGCCTCAGTGGCGCCAGGCGACTGCCATTAAGAAGGCGCGATCCAGTTAGCGAACTCGACCGCAAGCGCAATGCGTTAGCTGTGTCGATCATACGGCGTGAATTCGAGCGACGATGCGAACGCTTCTAACATCAGATCCCGCTCTTGCGGCCGGGCCATCACCTCGTCAAATAGCGGTACATTTTTTCTAAAGCCGCTCTTCTCTCGAATGAGGAGCGGTTCAGGCGGGATGCCAATTTTTTTTGAAATGTCCTTCAGCGCTTCATCGAGATCCTCGTACCGATATATTTTGTCGACAATCAGCTTCCCGTTTTCCGGGCCACCACTGCGGTCAACGTATTTATCCGTGTCGATCGGAAATTCCCGTCGATCCAAATAGTCTGCCCAGGTTTCTGGATTGCGCGAATCACGATGGTGTCTTGAATTTTTGAGCATGCTGAAATGCGACAGGCACTTATCTACCGGGTGGCGTTCAAAACAGAATTTAAAGAATTCAGCGAAAGCCTTTGGTTGTAACGCCCGGATCAGGGATGCTGGCATGTGATTGAAGTAGCGAATTCCGCCTTCGTCTTCAAAATTTCTGGGAATGTGATTCGGATTTGCAGGCAATATCCTGGTGACAATGTCACTTGGACCGCAATGAGCGGCGAGGTGAATCTCCAGCGAAGTTCCCGCGGTTTTCATTGTCTTGATAAATATGAATCTGTGCTCAAACGAAATTATCGCCATCGTCAATCCGTGAGTTGGCGCGGTTTTATAAGACGAAATCCGCTCGAACGTTTCGTCCGATCGAATGCTTGCTCCCGTTGCAAGCTGGGGATCGCTCAAGCGAGTTTATTATAACATAATATTTTTGTTATACTTGGTCTTGAAGGAACTGCCGCATGCGCGGGTGGGCGGATGCGCGGAAAAACCACACTCATCGCTTTGATTTCATTTGAAACCCTTCCTGGAAGGTCGGCCGGAAGCGATCCACCAGCCTGGGCGCCGCTCAACCGCTGCATGCGATGTCCGGATGATAGTGCGCCGCCCTCGACCGAACGATCGACCTGAACCAGTATAAGTTATCTGACACGGTCTTAATGGCCATCCCCCGCCAACGTCTCCTGATTGTGCAATGATCGCGTGAATTGATAGCGGATTAGAGGCCAAGCGCCGTCCGCACTATCTTCGGCCATTGCTTGACTGACGCGCCGTGCGCGGCGAAGAGGGCGACGGCGAGGCGGTCCATGCCGAAGGCGATGCAGCCGGTGTGGGCGGGCTCGCCGGCGGCGTCGCGCATGTTCCAGGTCTGGCCGAAATGGTCGCGGTGATAGTTGAAGCTCATGCAGGCGGTCGGCTGCTCGGCCGAGCGCACGGGAATGACCAGCTCGAATTTGAGCTCCTGGCTGACCTGCTGCTTGCTCACCAATACGCCGCCGCGTCCAAAAAACGGATCGCTCGCCGCCTCCACGCGATAGCTCAAGCCCAACGCATCGGCGATGGCGGTGGCCTTGGGCATCCAGCGCTGGCGAAACGCCTGAACCTTCGCCGCCGAGCCGATGAACAC
>JAYUFK010000297.1:0-3765 GCA_043739325.1 Methylocapsa sp.
ATTCGTGGTGTTGCCGAAACGCTGGATCGTCGAGAGAACCATCGCCTGGCTCAACCGCTGTCGCCGTCTTGCCAAGGACTGGGAATGCCTGAACCGCAATGCTCTCGCGTTCCTGCGGTGGGCATCAATCCGGTTGATGGTTCGAAAGCTCTGTCAAACCTAGATATGATCCCGGATGGACTCTTAGATCCCGAGCAATCTTGAAATGCTCTGGCAAGCCGCGCGGCCCCTGACGGCATTGCGACAAATGTCCCGCGGACTTGGCATGACGATTGAACCGCTAGCCGCGGATAGCGGTCCGCGCCCCACTTCGAAACAATAATGGACCGCTTTGCTCCACGTCGGGAAGCATAGCGATGTCAGTTTGGTCAACGCAGATCTTTCCCAACATTTGCCCCAACGACAGCGCGGTCGATTGTCAGACGATCAGCCAAATTAACACTTGTAAAATGGTTTCCAATTGGTTAAAATTTATCATAATGTCGTCCCGTAAATTAACTGAATTCGGCACGGGCCTCATTCACATCATAAAATTTTCGGCGGAGGACGGCTGCATCGAGTTGGTGTTGGCGCATTCGTATGTGTAGGGGAGTTGAAGTCCGAATAGATCTCAATAATAGAGGACTGGGCGTGTTTAGTTTTCAGAAGTATGCGTGGTTATTTTTGGTGTATGCAACCGTTGGTTTTGTGTCCTTGTCTTCGTCTGTAGCCGAGGCGCAGAGTTGCTCTGCAAGCAACTCGGATTGCACCATCGCCGGCGGATTTACTTTGAATGCCGGACAGTCAGTCCAGGCCGGCACGATGGCGCTTACGATGCAAACCGACGGCAATTTGGTGCTTTCTCGAGAGCGCGCCGTGCTGTGGGCGTCGAGCCAATTGCCCGCGCAAGACGCGTTGCCGTTTAGCGGACCAACCCAGGGGCTGAACTGTTTCAATTGCTTTGCGGCTTTTCAGACCGATGGCAACTTGGTCTTGTATGAACCTGCCCCCAGCGGAAGCGCTCTGCCTTATTGGGCGAGCAACACGCCTAAAAACAATGGGGCGACGCTTAGACTTTCCAATGCAAATCCCCTTTCCGTTGTCAGCACGACAGGTTCTGTGCTTTGGACTGCGGATGTTGGCGCAATTATTGCTAGCGTCCCCGTTTCGTCCGGCTTCGCCGGCGCCGGGTCTATTTCGATTGCGAGCAGCACTGGCGCAATAGGAGGCGGAGGCGCGCGCATTGCTGTCGACCCCTATGACCAATTAATGGATCAGCTTTGGCGCGGTACAGCGCGTTTGCAGCCGATCGTCAACATGCAAATTTTGACAAAACCTGCGAGCGGTCTTCCGTTTGTCGACGGAATGGATGAGGGAACTCGGATCGTGGCGGCGAAAGGGACATGGTATCTGTTCAGCCGCGAGTATAACTACGCTCCAAATCCTGCCCAGTGCGTCAATGATTTCTCTCGCATTGCTGTGCGTAGTAGCATGGATCATGGAAAATCATGGTCGAATGAGGTTGTAATCGCCGAGCCGAACCTGTCGTTCGGTGAATGTGCGCTGGCTGACGGCTATGCTTACTGGGATGCCGACACCGACACCTGGCATTACCTTGTTCAGATGTTGAAGAGCGATGGCACATGGAATATCGATCATTTCTCGCTTCAAAGTCCCAATCCGATGGCGAGATTTGCGGTGGACCTCGCGAATCCTGTTGTAAAAAGCGGTGCGCTCTGGGGCTCCATCTGCGGCGCCGGAAGAGCCTGTCCTGTGGGCACCATGGATGAGGGAACGCCGGAAATCAGCACGAAATCCAACGGACTTTACTACGTTACGTTCCACGGCGTGAATGTCGGGGGATCGCCGTCGATCGCCAAGGGCTACCGCGGAATTGCGGCAACGACCGATTTCCACACCTGGATCACGTCCGGCAATGGTCTTCCCAACGACGCCATTTGGTCCTCGACGGACTGCCAGCGCTGGAAAGTCACATGGAGCCCTACGACCGGATGCGTGGGAGGGGGAGACGCGAGTTCTCTAAGCACGTCGCGCTACACTTACATGTTTATCGAATCCTCAGACATCAGCGTCGGTTGTGTTGCCGGCCAAAACTGGGCGATTGGCTTGGTAAGGGCGTCGGCTTTCGCTGCGAGCGGGCAATGGGAACAACTCCCAAGCAATCCATTGATGAGCGTTGGAAACGGCGCGCCTTGCGCGCTGCAGTATCCAAGCCTGTTCAAGGATTCTGGCCAGCTTTATGCGAGCTACTGGACCTTGGGGCAGGCGGGCGCGAATGATCCGAATACCTACTTTCACATTGCTCGGCTAAGGGCTAATTGAGCCGAGCGGCGCGAGCGTAGATTTAGCCTTTTAAGTTCGGCGGCCAGAAGCGCGTTACTGTTCCGCGCGCCGCGTCTCAAGAACCAGCCTCGCCGACGGCTCCGATGAGCGACTTGAGAAATTCTGACATCGACTTCTGACGCCGTGATTCAAGCGCGCCTCTTGCAAGGCGGTCATATAGCGCCGGGTCGACCGCCAGGGTGGCGATTGCATCGCCCAACGCTTCAGCGGTTGCCGCCGCGCTGATCAATCCATCGGTGTAATTCTGCACCTGTTCGGGCAGGCCTCCGACAGGTGTCGCGACAATTGGCAGACCGTATGCTTGGGCGACAGATGCGACGCCGGACTGACTCGCCTCGATATGAGACAAGACCACGACGTCGTGCACGGCGAACACAGCCGCTATAGCGATATCCGCCAGCCATTCGTTGCGAACATTCACGCCGAGTTCGCCAAAACGCTTGATGAGATTTGGCGGGATGAAACCTTCGCCGACGATGCTTGCCTCGACTTTCACCCCCCTGTCCACAAGTATCCCGAGGGCCTCCGCAAACAGCGGCAGACCTTTGTATGGCAGGATGCGGCCAAAGAATAGCAACCGAAGCGGGCGTATTCCATTCCAGGTGTTTCGCGTCGCGATATCGTCCGCGCCAAAAGTCGGGAGAAAAAGCGTAGCGATGGGCTTGTTGGCGAACGCGGCCTGCCGCCTCAAGCTATTGGTCACGCTGGCGCTCAATGTGACGATCAGATCGGCGCCGGCGGCGTCGCGGCTGATCCAACGTGACACGAACGCTGTTGGGTCTCCGGGGTGGCGCAAAGCGTCATGCACGACCACGACGTATTTTCGACCGCTCGCCCTGATGAAGGGAGCGATGATCGGGTTCCACATATGCGAGAGCAGTACGACAGCGACTTGAGTCCGATTTGCCGCGAAAAGCTCTCTCAGACGAACAATAAGTAGGGGCAGGCGGTACGCCCGCAGCAGCACACCGACTCCGCGGGCGAATGTGGGCACCGGGGTGACTGCGGCGCCCAGTCTCGCGAAAGCCGGGAAAAGCTCGTTCGAGCGCGACACGATGATCGAAGGGGCAAGCGCAGGATCCGCAAGCGCCGTCTGCGCCAGATCAAGTGTGAACCGCGCCAACGCTCCGCGTCGACCCAGGTAGATAAACGCGATGCGTAACTGCGAAGTGGCTGACATGGCTTAGGAATTACTGCCCTGAGACGAAGGCTGACAGAGCGAAGTTGACACATCAAGGCTTGTCGAACGACCGTCGAACGGGCCCGATTTGATTGAACCCCCATGCAGCAAATAGTGCGACGAGGCAAGCAACGCGTTCCGCGACTCGTAATTACCCACCCCTATTTTTGAGCGGCGATTTGCGCCGGTTTCAGGCCAGGACGCCGACGATGACGTCGAAGGGGTTCGCGCCCTTGAGCCGT
>JAYUFK010000298.1:0-10393 GCA_043739325.1 Methylocapsa sp.
GTTCCCAAAAATTGGGCCGAGTTCCGCGACTCAGTCACAGACAACTTCCGCGTCATCAAACCCGGAGATTTTCGGGTCATGGCGTGAACCGGGTATAGCCTCGGAGTTCTCGTAGTGCGTCAATCGAGGTAGATAGCCGAACCCGTTTTGGTTTGCAGGCAAATCATTTCCCTCCTTAGTAAGTCGGCGCCCGGTAAGTGGATGATCCGCCACCAATTTACCTACGAACTCCCATTTGTTGGTGGAGACATTAGAATATTCGCGCGTCGACATTGTCGTGCCCGCAGAAAACCACCTTGCAATTTGATAGGCTCGAACAACAACACTATCGACCACGGCCAACGCGGTTTGATGAAAGAGACTTCCGTTTTCGGCGGAGGGTGTTCTCGTGCGTTCGGATACGTTGTACCAAAACTGACGAGTGCAATCATACAGTTGGATTTCGCCCATCGTAGGTGAATAGGTTTTGCCGATAAAGAATAGCATACTCGGTTCTTGCACCTGTTCGACCGAAATGGGCATCGAACCGTGGAGCCGTTCAACTTCGTCGGCCGTCTGACGTCCACGGTTTATCCCGTGCCCACGAACGGCGTTCGTAAGATTTTCAAGCCCGATTGTATCGATGATCGCGGCTTCAATCTCGAAACATTCTTCTACGGTGCGAAGCCCATATCGCAGGACGTCCACCCGTGGATCTTGCCCGACGTCTCGAATTTCTTTGATTTTGGCATGTTTTCTTGTTTCGTCGTTGGAGCCATCAAGGTGGCTAAATGCCCGGTTATTCGCGCTCGCTTTGCCGATATAGAAGATGAGGCCATTTCTCGGATCGATGAGCACATATACATAGTGCCCAAGTTGAATCTTGGTCGATTGAGAAAATCTCATTGTCAAGAGTTCCCGACGGAGTTTCGAATTCGGCCAACGATACTGCCGACAATTTAAGACCAGCGCAAGTTCCCAAGTGGTTGGTTCTAAATTGAAATTGTTGCGCGTACCGGCGTCCGCTAGCGCAGCTTCAACGGTCGACATCCCTGAGTTGGGCCGAATAAGATTTCGTATCCTTTGGCTGACCTTGGACTGCTTTTACTTCGCCAAGGCTTAACCCACTCCCCCTACAGCCTCTTCGCGTCATCCTCTTCCGCCCTCTCCGGATGCGCGCTCAGGACGAACGGCGCGGCTCCTTCGAGGGAGCTTGCTAGCGCCAGCGCCAGGCAGGCGTAGCCGCGGTCGCCCATGTGGAAATGGTCTGACGACAGCATGCCGCGCAGCTCAGTGTCGGAGCGTTGTTCCCATGCCTTCATCATCGCGTAGCGCGAGAATACCGCGATGTGGCGGTCTTCACCCGCTTCGTCGATCGCTTCGACGTAGCGCTCGTAGCGCGCTGCGTCTTTGATGCCGGGGTAATATTGTGGATCGACGAGCACGATGGGGATATGGGCGGCCTGCGCCGCGCTGATGCCCTCATTCACAGTGGCGCGGAAATGCGCGTCGTCCGCGCCGGTCACAGCGTCGTTGGTGCCGACTTGCCAGAGCACGAGATCAGTCCCGCCGGCGCTCAATGCGGCCTTTAGCCGGGCTACAGTCGCCCGCGCGGTCTCGCCGCCGACGCCGGCGTTGCGCACTTCGGCTTTGACGTTCCAGATGGTCTGGAGATCGGCGGCGAGGCGCGCCGGATAGGAGAAGGCCGGGGCCGAGGCGCCGACGCCCAACGTTGAGGACGAGCCGATCGCCAGGATATGCAGTGGCGTCGCGCCGTGAGAGTCAAGCGTGTTTTTCCAGCCGTTGGTGGCGAACACCGGCGGCGAGTCCGGGCATTTCGGCGGATCGGCGAGCGCCGCTTGCCCGCCGAGCGCGTAACCGCCAAGCACAACGACCGCGCTCAGGCGCGCGATGCGCCCACAATTGTTCCGGCCGCGCGCCGCGCGCCAGCTTCCAACTCGTCCCATTCGAGAAATCTCGCCAATATGAACAAGCCGATGAGGCGAGCGAGCGTATACAAGATTGACAAAGATTCGACTAATGCCGCCGACCCAAAAAGCCCGGCGAGCGGCAAAAACGCCTGGCCAATCGCCGCCAGCAGCGAGCCAAAGCCGAACACTTCAAGACTGTGGCGGCCGAGCCGCCGGAATTCCTCGCCCGCGCCGCTCTCGGCGAGGCGGCGCAGCGAGACCGATTGCGAAAACGCATAGGCGAGGGCGAGGAAATAGATCACGCGGCCTTGCCCCAATTGCTGCTTCTGCACGTTGATCGCGCCGGCCAGCGCATCGCGCAGGCCAGGCGCCAGCCCGCCAAAATCCGTCACGGCGATGGCGCCGAAGACCAGCGCCGCGAGGGCGGCGGCCAACAGCGGGTTGGAGCGGGGCAGGGGCGCCTCGCGCCAATGGATCGCGGCGCAGACTCCAAGCGTAAACATCAACTGCCAGGCGAAAGGATTGAAGGACCAGCCGCCGGGCTGCGGCCAGTTCGGCATGTTAAAGCCCGTCACACTTGCCGCGGCGTAGACGAACAGAGACACCGCCAGCGCCCGCCAGACGCTGGCGCGCGCCAGCGCCAGGATTGCCGGCGAGAACAGCGTCCGCACGATATACATCGGCAGGATATTGAAATAGCCGAGCTGGTGGCTGAGGAAGATTACGCCGGTGAGGGCGCGCGCGGGCTCGGCGAAGATGAAACCGCGGCCGTGCGCCTCGATCAATCCCGGCATGCCGCTCAGCCAATAGGCGGCCCCGAAGATCATGATGGCCGCCAACGTCAGCGCGATATGCATGCGATAGATGTGAAGGGCGCGGCTGGCGCAGGCGCGGGCGACCACCGTGAGCCCGCCGCCGATCGATCGCTTGTAATAAGCCGAACCGACGGAAAGGCCGGACAGGAAAACAAAAGCTTCGGCGCTATCGGAGACGCAGAAATTTCGCGGCGTGAAAGCTTCGAGGCAATTGCCGGGCACGTGATCGATCATGATGACGAGAAGAATCACCCCTCGCCAGAAATCGATCGCCGCTATGCGCATCGAGGCCTGCAAGTAACATGCCTAACAATGCTGGAATCGTTGAGCAAGAACAGCGCCATGCCTGAAACGCTGCGTGGAATGGCTTGAAAACCAGCCGTTTCCGGGGCTGCGCCATTGCGGCGCGTGCGCACCGGCAGGCGGCGCATTCGCGCATCCGCGAGTGCAAGCGTCGCGCTATCGCGCTGATTCAATTCTCGAAACAATTGAGAATCGCTCCGCGCGCGCACGCAATCGTCGCGCGATCGGCGTTGTCGGGAGGGCTGTCGCGAAATGCAGGGCGCTTACGCTGGCGAAAAACCGCCGCGGCGCTCAAGACAATTTGATCGCTGCTCGAAAAACACGCGCGGCGCTTGCGGATCGAGCGCTTGCCCGATTTGCGGGCGGCTTGGCCGCAGACTACGGCGCCTTGGCGGCGTTCTCCGCCGCAGCCTTCAGCATCGCGCCCAGCGCGCTGGTCATCTTGAGCGCGTCGGGGCCGAGGCTGTGACGCGCGGCGAGCCAAGCGGGATCATCGTACGAGAGCCAGACCTGGCCCGACTGATCTTCCCACGCCAAGGCTTTCAGCGGCAGGTCGATGCCGATCGTTTGCTGCAATTGCATCAGCGGCGTGCCGCCGCGCGGGTTGCCGAAGATCAGCAGCTCGGTCGGCCGCAGCGGCAGGTTGACTTCCGCGGCGCCGGCGGCGTGGTCGATGCGGGCGAATATCGTCGCGCCCTTCGACCGCAGATCGGCCTCAAGCCGCTCAATCGTCTGTTTGACGCTGGAGTTGCTGGGTAATGTGACCAAACCGTCCGCCGCCATCGCTGGGCCTCCGAGAAAAAAGAGACAGATGAGAAGCCTGCCGATTAGCGTCATACGCGCGCCCTGTTGCAACAAACGCGCGGCAACAGGCGTCAGACTGGAGCGCGGCGCTCGACTATGCCGAGGAGCGCGTAGCCGCGCAACCGGCCTGCTGTCGAAACCCGAACATCGCGCTTTTCGGCCATGTCGGTCAGTTCAGACTGCAGCGTCGCGCGCGGCGTCACGTCGAAGGCGGCGAGCCAGCGGTTCAGCGCCGCCTTGAACGGACCCGGCAATCCGGCCTGATCGCCGAAGTCGACGATATGCAGCGAGCCGCCCGGCGCGAGCGCGTCGATCGCGTGGGCCAGCGCCTCGCGCCACGGCGGGATCATCGACAGGGCGTAGGAAATGACGATGCGCTCAAATCGCGCACTTCCGAACAAGGCTTGCGCGTCGAAATTCGTCGCGTCGCCCTGCGCCAGGCGAATGCGGTGTTGCAGCCTGGCGCGGGCGATCGAGGCGGCGGCGGTGTCGAGCATCACTTGCGAAACGTCGAGGCCGCAACATTGCGACTGGGGATAGGTGCGCGCCAGCTTGATGAGATTGCGTCCGGTGCCGCAGCCGATCTCCAACACGCTATCGCCGGCGCGAGCGTTGACGCCGTCGATCATTTCATCGCGGCCGAGCAGATAGAATTTGCGGCTGGCGTCGTAGATATAGCGCTGGCGCCGGTACATGCGATCCATCAACGCGGCGGCGTCGCTCATTTCAGAGGCTCCGCAGCTTGTAAAGGTGAAACGCGCCGTAGATCGACGAGCGATCCTGCTTGCCAAGCTCGCGGCTGGCGGCTTCGTCGTAGTCCCACGCGTCGAGCACATCGGCGGGAACGCGCCCTGGCAGCAAGCGCTCGTCGGCGGCGGTGCGGAAGATCACTCGCGCGCCGGGCCGCGCCGTGCGCGTGATCTGCGTCCACAAAGTCGTGAGATCGGCGTCGTTCATCCAGTCTTGCGCGTCGAGCAGGATGTAGCGGCTGAAACTCGCCGCCGGGCTGTCGCGCAGGATTTCGGTCAGCGAGCGTTGCACAAAATTGACGCGATCGGAGAGGCCGCGCACGGCGTCGAAGTTCTTTTTTTGCCGGTAAGGCGGCAGCGACGCGTCGGCGCCTGGCGCATAGCGCCGTCCGAACGCCCGCCAGGCGAAGTAATTGTCGCCAATGTCGAAGCCGCAAGCGAGCCGTTCAAGTCGCTGGCGCAGCACCGCGCCGATGCCCTCGGGCGAATCCTTCGCCAGCGCCTTGTATTGCGCGGGGGGTATGCCGAGGCCGTAGAGCGACGCGGGCTGGCCCATCATCCAGCGGGTCAGCGGTCTTTCGAACACCGGCGCCAGATGTTTTTCGTAGAGCGTTCGCTGTTCTTCAAAGCTGCGCGCTTGCAGCACCGCGCTGGCGTCGAGACCGTGCAGGCGCGCCAGCGCATGACCTGTTCCAAGGAAGCGTCCGAGCAAGCCGTAGCGGTAAAAATTGCGGGCGAAGAGGCTGATGCGGCGCCGTCCCGTTGCGCCGCGCTTGTCCCAATAGGCGCGCGAGACGCCATCCAGTTTTGGCCGCAGCAGCTCGTCATACGCCGCGACGTTGGCGCTGGAATCGGCGCGGCCGAAAAACTGCGCAAACGATTCATAGTTCGGCAGATTTTGCAACGCGCAAATCTTCAGCTTGCCGAGCGCGACGTGCGCGCCGTTGAGATCAACAGCGGTAATGCTGGCGGGATTGGCGGTGAGATACGACAGGACATTGCAGCCGCCCAAGGCGATGGCGATGATATTGTCCTGCGGCCCTATTTCGAGCGCCCGCATGTCGACCACAGGGTCTTCCCAAATCTGGGGATAGACGAGGCCGCGAAACGCCAACGTGAACAGGCGCTCCAGAATTCCGGCGCGCGACAACGCCTTGCTGCGATGCACGGCGGCGCGAAGTCCCGCGCCGGTGACCCGTTGCGCCGCCCGAGTCGACTGCTGCACGCTTCCTCCAAGGGATTGGATAACGGTCAGCACGCGCTAGTGGAGTCGCGTGACGAATGCGTGACAGGCGTTGAGCGCCCTGGCCAAAAAAAGGTCATACCCATCCCCCCCAATTCGAGGGGTGGTGGCGGCGGCCGATAGGGACACACTGCACGCCCCGGCGCCGAATAAGGGATTGTCGGGTCAATCGTGATGAAGGTTTGAATTTGTAATCACAGCCATAACATAATCATGGGAGAGCGAGATGACGAACAGGACTTCACGCTTCTACTGGCGCGGCCTCGCGAATAGCGGCCTTCTGGCTCTTGCGTGTGCGATAGGACTCCCCTCGACCGGCCAGGCGCAGAGCGTTGGCCCACTCGTCAAGATCACCGGGCCCGATCCCTTCGTCAATTGCACGGCCGACGGCGTTGCGGGTCAGGCGGGCGTCAACTATCCCGGCACAGGCATCGAACCATGGGTGACAGTCAATCCTTGGGATCCGCGCGACCTCGTCGCCGGCTGGCAGCAGGATCGTTGGTCGAACGGCGGATCGCGCGGCCTCATGGCGGGCGTGCGGCTCGACCGCGGCGGCGCCTGGAGCGAAGTGATCCCCGGCAAGGTGACCAAATGCCAGGGCGGCGCCTTTGACCGCGCCTCGGACCCTTGGGTCGATTACTCGCCCTCCGGCGTCCTTTACTACATGCATTTGGCGTTTCAGCGCGACTTACCGGACGGCGCCTTCGGCCCCAATGGAATGCTCGTGACGCGCTCGTTTGACGGCGGGCGTAGTTGGTCCGATTCGACAACCCTCATCTTCGACACGGATCCGCAGGTTCTCAACGACAAGAATTCGCTGACCGCCGATCCGCGTTTGCCGTCGCTCGCCTATGCGGTCTGGGACCGGCTGCAGGATTTCACGTTGCCGCCCACGCGCGGCGAACAAGCGGCGACGAATGGCGCGGGCGGCGGGCATGACGGCGTCCTTATGGCGCGCGCGCGATTGAACGCCCTCAAAACCCAGGCCAAAGCCGCTGCCGCTGCGCCAGCTCCTGCGGTGCAGTTCGTCGGACCGGCCTATTTCACGCGGACGACGAATTTCGGTTTCAGCTGGGAGAAGCCGCGCATCATCTTCGATCCGGGCGACAACGCGCAAACGATCGATAATCTGGTCGTAGTCCCGCCAAACGGCACCGTCATCGATTTCTTCACCCACATCTTTACCGATGGCAGCATCGAGACAGACCTTGTGCGCTCTTTCGACCACGGACGCAGCTTCGGCGCGGCGATCATGGCCGAAACAAATCTGACCGCCGGAGGGGTGGTGACGCCGGACGCGAAGGAGCCTGTGCGCGACGCCGCGATTCTTTACAGTGTGACAACCAGTCGGCGAAACGGCGCTCTGTATATCGCCTGGCAGGATGCGCGTTTCAACGGCGGCAATTACGACGAGATCGCATTCGCGCAATCGACTGATAACGGCGCGACGTGGTCGACCCCGGTGCGCATCAACCAGACCCCGCCCAACGCCAACCCGCTGCGCCAGCAGGCGTTCATTCCGGCGATCGAAGTCGGTCCGCGCGGCGAGCTCGTCGTTACCTATTACGACTTCCGCAATGACGTGAGCGACGGCAAGGAAGCGACAGATTATTGGGCGGTGTTCTGCGATGCCAAAGCTAGCGACTGCACCAACCGGGCGAACTGGGGCCGCGAGCTTCGCCTGAGCGACGCGTCGTTCGACATGCTCAACGCGCCAAAGGCGGCGGTCGGCCATTTCCTCGGCGATTACATGGGCCTGAAGCGCGCCGGCAATGCGGTCTATCCGGTCTTCGGACTGGCGACCGGAGTCAACAAGACCGACATCTTCACCCGCAAGATTAGCTTTGGCGATGACGACGTCGCCAGCGATTGACGCGAACAGCGGGAGTGGGACGGCGTCTTCGCGGCGCCGCCCCATTCATTGTGCTCAACAGCGTGAGCTGGCGACCGCACTGACACAAGTCTGGCCGCAAAACAAAACGGGGACGCCTTGATGGCGTCCCCGTTCGATCAGCCCTACTAGAGGCCGATGTTCAGTGTTTTACTTGCCGGCGCTCATGTACGCAGTGACTTCCATACCGGCGCTGACTTCGCAAACAACGGGAGTGGTCCAGCTCATAGTCGTCTCCTTCGATTGATTCCCACAAGGGAATTCTTGTTTCGGGCGCGGCGGCGATCAGGCGCCGCGTTTCGGATCGGCTTCCAGTTTCAACCCCGCATCCGCCTAGGAGGAGAAGGCGGAGCCGGGAAATGGATTGTTTCGCAATATACTGACCGCATCTCACGTGTAGCCGGTTTTGCGCAAATGTTGACTTCAATGTTTCGGAAAGTTCCTGCCGCGGGTTCCCGAAAAATACGGGAAAAATTCCCGATCGCTACGTGAGATTGGAATCGATGGCGATGCGCATCAGCTCCATGGGGCTGCGCGCGCCGAGCTTTAGCTTGAGCTGCGTCGCATTGTTGGCGACCGTCTTATATGAAATATGCAAGACATCAGCGATCTCCGCCATCGTCTTGCCCGCCGCGATAAGGCGCAGGATTTCCAGCTCGCGCGGGCTCAGGTCGGCGAGTTTGCTGGCGTTCGCGCCGCTGCGCAGGAAGGCGATCTCGCGCGCCATTTCCGGATGCAGATAGACGCCGCCTTCGCTGACCCGGCGCACCGCGTCGACGAAGAGCAGGGGATCGTCGTTCTTGGCGATAAAGCCTTTCGCGCCGGCCTCGATCGCTCGCGCGGCAAACACCGGATCATCGTTCATGCTGAAGATGATGAGCTTGGCTTCGGGCTGTCGTTGCAAGATGCGGCGGCAGAGTTCGAGGCCGGACTGACCGGGAAGATTGAGATCGATCACCGCAACGTCTGGGCGATGGGTGAAATAGGCGCTATAGCCGCTGGCCCCGTCGGCCGCATCGAAAACCTCGCTCGGCGCCCCGGCGGCGAGCAGCGCCTTGCAGCCCGACACGACAATCGGATGGTCATCGACGATCAGAACCCGCACTTGACTGAACCTCCCTGTTCGCTCGCTTTGGCCGCGACATTGACAGGAGCCTGCACAAAATCAACCTTGTCGGCGCTGTGGAGCACACGATGTGGCGCAAGGTTTCGTTACAATACAGGCTCAATCTCGTGTTTGCGGCGCTGTTGCTGTTGTGGCTGGCTGTCGATGTCGGGCGCATTATGATCGACGCCGGGCCGCGCGCCCGGGAGGAAACCCGAAGCGCTTCGCGCATCACCACGGCGTTCGTCCAGACGGCTCTCTCCAATCTTCAGGATGCGCCGGAGCCCGAGCGCGCCGTCGTCGCCCTCGTCAGAAGCCTTCAGTACTTGCGCCATGTGCGCGTCGGCTATGGCGACCAGGCGCTGCTTTCCTCGCTCTACGGGGCGTCGAACGAACCGTCGCACGCGCCGGAATGGTTTCGCGCTCTGGTCGACGCGCCGGTCGATGTGACGTCAATCCCGGTCGTACTGAAAAACGCGCGCTTGGAGCCCGTCACCATCGTCGCCGATCCCTCCGACGTGATTGACGAGATCTGGTCGGCGGCGAAGACCGAGGCGGCCACAGGCGCCGCGCTCGTGGTTGCGGTGCTGCTGGCGACAAGCCTGTTTCTCAACTGGTCGCTGGGTCCGCTGAAGGTTGCCGGCGACGCGCTGGCGCGTTTGAAAGCCGGCGATTTCGCGGCGCGCGCGCAGGCCTCCGGCTCGCCGGAATTCGTCGACATATGCGCGCGGATCAACAGTCTTGCCGAGGCGCTAGCCGGGCTCAGCGCTTCGAATGCCGAACTGGTCGAACGCCTGTTCGACGCCCACGACAATGAGCGCAAGGCGATCGCCAGCGAATTGCACGACGAGATCGGGCCGCATCTGTTCGCCTTGCGCGCGAACGCGGCGATCCTCGCCTCGCGCCTGAGCGGGGCGACGGAGGAGGGCAGGGCGGCCATCGCGATCCGCGACCTGATTGAAGCGATGCAACGCCAGAACCGCCGCATTCTCGCCAATCTGCGGCCCGCCGCGCTGGAAGACCTCGGGCTGATCGCGGCGTTGCAGGCGCTTGTCGAGCAGTGGCGCCGCGCCGAGCCGGGCGTCGCAATCGCGCTGACGGCGGCGGACGGAATCGCCAGGCTCGAACCCAAGGCGAGCCTGATGGCTTACCGCTTCGTTCAGGAAGCGCTGACCAACGCCTTCCGCCATTCCGGCGCCCGCCACATCGAGGCGTCGCTCGCTTACGAGGTCGCGCTGGCGTCATCGCCGTCCCGCCATCCAGCGCTCGCCGGCCTGCGCATTCGCGTGCGCGACGACGGTCGCGGCATGCGGGAGGACACCGCCGCCGGCCTGGGCCTGCGCGGCATGCGCGACCGCGTCAAAATGCTGGGCGGGGAAGTGGCGATCAGCGCGGGAGCGGAAGGCGGGTCGCTGGTTGAGGCGCGGTTTTGACGTGGTTGGATTGTCCTTCCCCCCTTGCGGGGGAAGGTGGCGCTGTCCAGACCGATTAGATTGGTAACACGCTAGACCGGGATGATGGGTGACAGTTTTCTGTCGGCGGGAGGACTGCCGATGCCTTGGGATGAAAGCTG
>JAYUFK010000299.1:0-26958 GCA_043739325.1 Methylocapsa sp.
AGTTCCCAAAAATTGGGCCGAGTTCCGCGACTCAGTCACAGACAACTTCCGCGTCATCAAACCCGGAGATTTTCGGGTCATGGCGTGAACCGGGTATACCTCAAGCAAAACGGCTTCGCTGTCGACATCAAACCGACCAACGACCTCGCCCAGATCAGCGCGAAGGCCGGCGTGCCGGCGGACCTGGAAGGCTGCCACACGATGTTCGTCGACGGCTATGTCGTCGACGGCCTGGTGCCGGTCGAGATCGTCAAGCAACTTCTGATCGAGCGCCCGGCGATTGCCGGCATCACGCTCAAGGGCATGCCGACCGGAGCGCCTGGCATGGGCGGCGCGAAAGCCGGACCTTTCGTGATCTACGCCTTCACCAAAGACGGCCACGCGCCGGTGGTCTACGCGACGGAATGACGGCGACGGACTTGAAGGAAGCGATGACCATGACCGAGTCAACCACACAACCAGGGCAAATTCAGTCGGAGGCGTTCCGCGGCGAGGAAGGCGTGACACGGTGACGGTTGCTTTACGCGGCGCCGGTTGCGGGGACCGCCGGGCTCGCCGCGCTGCTGGCCTGGAGCTTGAACCGCGATCCCGGCTCGCTGCCCTCGGCGCTGATCGGAAAATTTGCGCCAAAGTTAAACTTGCCGCCAGTGGAGGGGCGAAAGTTGGGGCTCTCCAGCGACAATCTGTTTGGCGAGGTCTCGCTCGTCGATGTATTCGCGTCCTGGTGCGTCCCCTGCCGGGCCGAGCATCCGCTGCTTTTGCAAATCGCGCGGGAAAAGACGGTCCCAATCTACGGGATCAATTACAAGGACCGGCCCGAGGACGCGTCCGCCTGGCTAAACGCGCTTGGCGATCCCTATGCGCGGACCGGCGCCGATCGCGACGGCCGCGTCGCCATCGATTGGGGAGTTTTCGGCGTGCCCGAAACCTTCGTGATCGGGGCCGACGGACGTCGCCCACAAGCTGACAGGCCCGTTGACGCAGCAACCGCTGACCGAAACGTTCCCGCCGCTGGTGGCGCGCCTGCGCAATCAGGCGAAGGGAGGCGATTCATGAAGCAGACGCTCTTCGCTCTTGCGATCATTGGGGCCATCGGCGTGTTCGCGCCGCCGGCCGTCGCCGAACCGCCGCAGAATTTCGTGCTGCGCGAAACCCCGGCGCCCGTTCCAGAGCTCAGCTTCACCGACGGCGAGGGAAAGCCGCAGAGCCTTTTCGACTTTCGCGGCAAGATCGTGCTGCTGAACATCTGGGCGACCTGGTGCCTGCCGTGCCGGAGGGAAATGCCGACGCTCAATCGATTGCAGGCCGCGCTCGGCGGGGCCGATTTCGAGGTCGTCGCGCTCTCGGTCGACCGGCGCGGGCTGGAAGTCGTGAAGAAGTTCTACGCGGAAATCGGCGTCGAGCATCTCGCCATCCGTATCGATACATCGAGCCTGGCCGGTTTCGCGCTCGCCACCGAGGGCCTCCCCACTTCCTTGCTGGTCGATCGGCAAGGCCAGGAGATCGGCCGACTGATCGGACCGGCGGAATGGGACGCCCCGGACATGGTCGACTTTCTCAAATCGATCGTCGCGGGCAAGCAAGGCGCTCTCGCGCCGCCGCGACCAAAGGAGCGACGCTCATGACAAATTCAGGTTCGACCAGATTCTTTCCGAACCTCAATTCTCGGCGAACCTGGCTCGTCGCGCTTGGCGCCGCCGTCCTCGCCATTGGCGGCGCGCTCAACTGGAACTGGATCATTGCGGCGGGCGTCGCGCCATTCGTCCTGAGCGTTTTGGCGTGTGTGGTCATGTGTGCGCTGGGTCTTTGCATGGTCGGGATGGCAAATCGCCGCGCAAGCGCCCAGCAATCGCCAGACTCCAGTTCCCCAGCTTCTTCAAGCGGCTTGGACTGTTGCGCGCCCAGGCCTGCGGCCGGTCAGTTGCCTTCCGACGTTCTACAAAGGTGACGCGATGACTTTCCTACGTTCCGCATCGCTGGCCCTTGCCCTTGTCTTCGCGCTGCTTCCGCCCGCGCGCGCCCATTCGCTCGAAGAGGTCGACCGCGACCCCGATGCCAGCGAGAAGTATTTCCAGCCGGCCGACCGCGCGACACCGGATTTCACGCTGCAGGACGCGAACGGCGCCGCCGTGCGTTGGAGCGACTTCCGCGGAAAGGTCGTCGTCCTCAATTTCATCTACACCCATTGCACCGACGAATGCCCGTTGCACGCCGAGCGGATCGCCAAAATACAAGCGATGGTCAATCAAACCCCGATGAAGAGCGTCGTCGCGTTTGTCACGATCACCACCGACCCAAAACGCGACGGCGGCAAGGTTTTAAGTGATTACGGCGCGGCCCATGGCCTCGATCCGGTGAACTGGACGTTTCTCACCGCCGCGCCAGACCAGCCCGACAATCTGACGCGCAAGCTCGCCAAGGCCTACGGGCTCGAATTCACTCTGACGGCCGAAGGCGAGGAGATGCATGGCGTGGTGACGCATGTGATCGATCAGGACGGGCGGCTGCGCGCCCGCTTCCATGGCCTCGATTTCGAGCCGCCCAACCTTGTCGTCTTCATCAATGCTCTGGTCAACCAGCTCAGACGCCGCAACAGCATGACGAACCGAGTTTCTGGACCAAAGTCATAAAGTCATTCTAAATATGCGGAGCGAGGACCAGATCAATGTCGCTGCCGAGTCCGCGACGCCGTTGAAGCTTCGCGACCGCAATCGAATCGTCGCGGGCGGCGTCATCGGCGTCGTCGCCGCGATGCTCGCGCTGGTCGCCGTTTCCGCGCCGCTCTATCGGCTGTTCTGCCAAGCGACCGGTTTCGGCGGCGCGATCCGAGTCGCGGCGGCCGCGCCGGGCGCCGTCGCGCTCGCCTCGGTGGACGTTCGTTTCGACACCAACGTCGCGCCGGGACTGCCATGGCGATTTGCGCCGCCGCAGCTTGTCACGACGAGGCTCGGCGCAGAACAGACGGTCGTGTTCGAGGTCAGCAACTTGAGCGGCGCCCCGACGCTTGGCGCGGCGACATACAATATCACGCCGCTGTCCGCGGGAAGGTTCTTCAACAAAATTCAATGCTTCTGCTTCACCGAGCAAGTCTTGATGCCGGGCGAGACCCGACAGCTCCCCGTGACGTTCTTCGTCGAACCGGCGATGGCTGCGGAAGCCGAAATGCGCGGCGTTCGCGCTATTACGCTCTCGTACACGTTCTTCAACAAGGGCCCGGCGTCGCTCGAAAAATATCTCCGCGCCCACCCGATTTCAGCGAGCCGATCCGCAGAGGTCCAATAATGCGACTTCTCGCCGCCAACGTCTTCGCGACATAGGAGCGCTTGTGTCCTCGATTTCCAACGTCGGTTTGCTGACGGCTTTCGTGGTCGGCGCCATTTCGTTCCTGTCACCGTGCGTCCTGCCGCTGGTGCCTGGCTATATCTCCTACGTTTCCGGGAGCGCGCTCAACGATTCGCGCGGCGCGTCGACGCGGCAGTTCCCGGCGCTTTTTCTTAGCGCCTGCTTCGTTGCGGGTTTTTCGTCGATTTTCGTGGCGCTGGGCGCGAGCGCGACCGCGATTAGTCAGGAGCTGCTGTCGTGGCGATACGAGGCGACGCTCATCGGCGGCGCAATCATCGCGCTGTTCGGCGTGTTCATGACCGGCCTGATTCCCATGCCCTGGCTCCAGCGCGAGTTGCGCTTTCACGGCGATGTACGGCCCGGCGGACCGCTCGGGGCCTATGTGTTTGGCCTCGCTTTCGGCTTTGGTTGGACGCCATGCATCGGCCCCGTCCTCGGCGCCATCCTGACGTTGAGCGCCGTGTCCACGACGGCGTCGACGGGGGTCGCCCTGCTGACCGCCTATTCGATCGGGCTCGGAGCGCCGTTCATTCTCACCGCCGTCTTCACCGGCCGGCTAACGAACCGCCTGCGCGGCATGCGGCGCGCCGGGCACATCCTCAACATCGGCGGCGGCGTAATGGTGGTCATGGGGATCGCAATGGCGAGCAGGATCATGTCGACATTTTCGTTCTGGCTGTTGGAAAACGTGCCCTTGCTGGCGCGCATCGGCTGACGACGGCTGGGGAGCACGGGGATGGATCATCTTTTGCGAAACCAGGTCTCCCGCCGAGCGATCATCGCGGTCGCCGGGCTCACGTTTTTCCGCCGGGCGTTCGGCGCGACGGCGCAAGCGGCCGACGCTCCGACCATCGTCGATCGCTTCGATTACCTCAGCAACAACGGCAACAGCAATTGCTCGGCGGCCTTTCTCAAATCAATCCCGACAATGCCCGCGACGGCGCGGATTCAAGGATCATGTTGCAGCCCGATGGCGCGCAAGCGCTATGGCGAGCAGGTGGACGGTCTGAGGAAATATCGGGACATTCCCGAAATCCCGCCCGATCCCTACGACATCCCCGCCGGGATCGCACAGAAGTCCCTGGCCGCCTACGATATTGCGCTCAATGCCGACGAACAGCGCGCCTACGATTCCGCGATGGCGCATGCGGAGGAAAAGGGGCCGTGCTGCTGCCAATGCTGGCGCTGGCGCGTTTTCGGCGGCCTTGGAAAGTCGTTGATCCGCGAGCGCGGCTTCACCGGGGCCCAAGTCACAGAAATTTGGAATCTGTTCAATGGATGCGGCGGTGACGCCTAGCGCCGGCGGCGCGGCCGAGCGAGCCTTGAAGGAGAAAGTGCGATGAAGAATTTGGCTGAATGGTCAGACGTGTGTCGATGCCGCGGACCTGAAGGGATGCGCGCGCTTGCGGCGACGTCGCTCGCTAGTGGGGCGCGCGGCGTCACGCGCAGGCGCTTCGCCGCGCTTGCGCTTTCCGCTGGGGCCGCCGCCGCGGGCGGCTCGGCCTTCGCAGAGGTCTTTCCAGACCCGTTCGATGTCCTTCGGGACGTCCCTGTCCGACACTATCCGCAATTCGACGAGGCGGGCGCGAGCGTCATTCCCGAGTCCGGTCTCCAGACCCGCGTCGCGCTGCGGGATAGCGTGGTCAAACTTGTTGACCATGGCGCCATCGACCGGGAAAAGTATTACGCCTTGCGCCATCGCAATGGCCCGTTTCCCCTGGAGCTTTCGGGGGCGCTGACGGAGCTCGCCAACAAGCCCAGCACGCTGACGCGGCAAAACGCCGTCGACTACGTGAATCTGCTATGGCCGATCGGCCTCGCCAACCACATGATTTCCAACTTCCAAAGCCCGATCGCGGGTGCGGGTCTTGCAAATTTTGCGTCGACCGCAGGCTGGACGCTGGGCGAAGACATCGAAGGCGGCGGCTATTTCAACAAATTCCCGATCGTGCCGCTGACGCCGGCGCAGGAAAAACTCGTCGTCAGAATCGCGCGCGCGACGTACCGACCGTGCTGCAACAATTCCACGTTCTTTCATGATTGCAACCACGGCTCCGCCTTGCTTGGCGTTCTGCAGCTTGGCGTCGCGCAAGGGCTCGACGAAAAACAGCTCTTTGAGGAGGCGTTGGCCTTCAATTCGTTCTGGTTCCCAGACTATTACGTCAAGACCGCGCTCTACTTCAGCGTCATCCGAAATACGAAGTGGCGCGACGTCGATCCCAGACTGGTCATGGGCGAAGAATTCTCGGCGCTCGGGCCGTGGTGGGAAAATGTGGACGCCAAACTCGCGGCGATTCCTGATTTGATCCCGGAATCGCAGGGCGGGGCCAATTGCGGCGCGTAGCAGACGAAGACTCGACCCCTACGAAACGCCGGACCGCACGCTCTGCGGATGAGCGAGGCAAACCGGCGCGGTCGTGGTTGGCGCCATCGTGGACGCCAGCCTTGCACCAGTCGCGACGGTGCCCGCAGCATTTGGGGGTTGGGGCCCTTGCCGAGAGTGCGACCTTGGGACGCCTCGCGATGTGGCTAGCGGTATGGGCTTGCACGCTCATTTCCGCGGCCTTAAACAGTTCGGTGCGTTCCGCCATTGAGATGCCCATGGACGAGACACTCACGCTGTACCGATTTTCCTCGACCGGCCGCGCCATAGAAATGGATTCTTGCCGTTCAATGCGAGCAATGCAGGCGTCGAGCACCGCATTGCCCCGAATTTCCAATTCGATGCCAATTCGCGCTGCTCGACACATCTCGGCCAATCCGCGACGTTCAGTTCCAAATTGCAACAATGCCCTTCTGGCTTTGAGCGTGATTAGCGGACGGCGTCGTGAGTGAGAGACCGCGCGCCGGCGAGGGCGATCTCGACTCACTGCAGCGCGAAACCTTTGAATACTTTCTCAGGGAAGCGAATCCAGCCAACGGTCTGATTCTCGACAAGACCGCCGCGAATTGGCCGGCCAGTATTGCCGCCACCGGCTTGGCTCTGACCTGCTATCCCATCGGCGTCGAACGCGGGTTCATGGCGCGCGGCGCAGCAGTGGCGCGAACTTTGACCACTTTGCGCTTCTTCTGGACCAGCGCACAAGGTCCAGAGCCCGACGCCACCGGCTACCGAGGATTCTATTATCACTTCCTCGACATGCAGACTGGGCGGCGGGCCTGGCAATGTGAGCTCTCGACGGTCGACAGCGCCTTCCTTCTCGCGGGCGCCTTGGCGGCGGCTGCCTATTTCGACGGCGATTCGGTCGACGAGAAGGAGATACGCGCGTTGGCCGACGCCCTCTATCGGCGAGCCGATTGGCCATGGGCGCTAAACCACGGCGCGACGCTGACGCACGGCTGGAAGCCGGAGGGCGGATTCCTCAAGTATCGCTGGGAAGGCTACGATGAGGCTCTGCTTTTGTACGTCCTGGGTCTCGGCTCTCCCACCAGCCCGCTACCCGAAAGTAGTTATGCGGCCTGGGCGTCGACGTATCGGTGGGAGAGCTGTTACGGCTACGAGTACCTCTACGCCGGCTCTCTGTTCACGCACCAGCTGTCCCATGTCTGGATCGACTTTCGCGGAATCCAGGACGCCTTCATGCGCGATAGGGGCATCGACTACTTTGAGAACAGCCGCCGCGCGACCTACGTGCAGCAACGCTATGCGATAGATAATCCGCGCAAGTTCGTCGGTTATGCCGAGCACTGCTGGGGGCTTACAGCAAGCGAGGGGCCCGGCCCTTCCACGCTGATGCTGGATGGAATCCAGCGCGTGTTCGATGACTATGTCGGCCGCGGCGTGCCGTATGGACCGGACGATGGCACTCTTGCGCCGTGGGCAGTCGTCGCCTCCTTACCCTTCGCCCCCGAAATCGTCTTGCAGGCGATTGACTTCTGTATCCATCAGGCAAAGCTGAAGACTTTCAATGCATATGGCTTTAAGGCCGCCTTCAATCCTACACACCCTGGAGAGCCGGGCAATCCGTATGGTTATTGGGTGTCGTCATGGCACTTCGGGCTAAACCAAGGCCCGATCGTGCTGATGATCGAGAACTATCGTAGCGATCTCTTGTGGCGACTGATGCGCGGCTGTCCCTACATTGTCGCCGGTCTGCGGCGCGCCGGGTTCAGCGGCGGTTGGCTGTGACTGGGCCGCTCCTGACGAGCGCTCGCGAGGCGGAAGAACGATAAGCCTCGACATTGTCCCGCGCCCGCTTTCGCGCCGTTCACACTGAAATGGCGGAGAGCTATCTTCCGAGATCGCATGAAAGGATTGTCGGTGCACAGCGGTGATGAACCCTCGGACGGTCCGGCGGCCTATTCATGAAGGTCCCAAATGAAATTGCATTCCTTCTTCCCGTCAGCGATGCGGTGACCGGGTCCGCCCCGGCTGAACGCGACTTTGTCGGGAAGATACGAATTGAATGCGGCATTGTCGATCTGGCAGACCACAGGCGTGAGCTCGGGAACGCCCAGACTGGTCGTCAGTTCATGGTACAGGCATCGCGTTACCTTGATTTCGAAGCGGCACGCCATCCGCTCGACGACCTGCAACGTGTTCCATCGGGTCGGCCCGAACTGGTTCACATCGATCTCGGCGTCGCAGAGATTCTCGAAAGTCCGCTTCTTTTCCGTCGCGCGATAGGCCAAATTCCAATGGGCGACGCCACCGGTCAATATCGCCGCCCGCATGATCTCGAACGCCTTTCCCTCGCCGATCTTGCGCTTCAGATTGAGATAGACCCAGAGCGGTAGCGCGGCGAGTTCGATCAGTTCGTCTGGAAATTTTGGATCGATTGTCTTCTTGAACCGACCGACGGTCAGACGACACCTCAACAGGAACAGCCGCGGGAAGGTGAATTCGGCCTGCAACAAGTGGAGAAGAATCGGCGTGGTGACCTTGCTCATGTCCATCATGCGCGGAGCGTCGCTTAGCGCCCCATGCGGCGTTTGCGCGCCAAATGGGGCGGCTCTTGAGGAAGCGGTTAGCTCCATGAGGGTCACCTTATCGATTGAGCTTGGATTCGTCTTATTGTCGCAGCGCCGCAGAAGAGAGGGCCAAGCTTTAGCACCGATGGCGGTCCACTGCTCTCCTATCAGCACCTTCGCATGGGCAGGCCCAAACAGTTTGACTGGGGTCAATTTCGCAGTGCGGCACGCTTCATTGCGACAACTCCCAGGTATGGCGGGCGATCTGCTCGTTTTCCTGTGAGGGGAGAACGAGCACCTCGCAGCGCGAGGCGGGTTCATTGACAGGGTTGTTCGCGGACCGGTTCCGGGCGTCGTCGAGACCGACGCCGATCCAGGCCAGGCCGCCGCAGATCGCGGCGCGTGCCTCCCCGTCATTTTCGCCAATGCCGCCGGTGAAGACAAGCATGTCGACCCCATCAAGCACGGCGATCATCGCGGCGATTTGCTTGCGCACGGAATAGCAGAACATTTGAATGGCAAGTCGCGCATCCGCGTTTGAAAAAGCGGCTTCATGCAGACGCCGCATGTCGCCGCCAATGCCAGAAATTCCCAGAAGGCCGGAACGGCGGTAGACCAAATCTTCGAGCATGGCCGCGTCGAACTTCTTCTCACGCAGCAGATAGATCAGAAGGCCTGGATCGAGATCGCCGCTGCGCGTCCCCATTATCACGCCGCCGGTCGGACTCAATCCCATGCTGGTGTCGGCCGAGTTGCCGCCTTGCACCGCAGTAATGCTTGCGCCGTTGCCGAGATGAGCGATGATCACGCGGTGGGGCAGATCGTCGCCAAGCTGTCGCACGATGGATTCGCAGGAAAGTCCATGAAACCCATAGCGTCGGATGCCATCTGATTGAAGGTCCCTGGAAATCGGAAAGACACGCGCCACTTCGGGCAGTCCGGCGTGAAACGTGGTGTCGAAACACGCGGCTTGCGGAAGTCCGGGGAAATGCTCCTGAGCAAAGCGGATGACCGACAAGGCCGCTGGCATATGCAGCGGCGCGAAGGCTGTGGCCGCTTCAAGTCGCCGCATCACCAAACCATCGATGAGACAGTGCTGACGAAAAATCGGACCGCCATGCACGATGCGATGCCCGATCGCGGCGGGCGCGGGCATCTTCGAACTGGCGAGAAGATGTCCGATGCGAACGATCGCTTCGCCTTGGTCGGGAATGGAAATTGTCTCGCTAAGCAACACCTTTTCAGACGAATCGCGCGCCGACAATTTGCCTTCGCGGTCGCCGATCGACTCGGCTTCGCCTGCAAGCAGCATTTCCGTGCGCACTGACCCGACGAGGTACAATCCGAATTTGAGCGACGACGAGCCGCTGTTCAGCGCCAAAATGATCCGCTCCGCGCGCACAGCGTCCGTCATGCCCAATCCATCGTCGCGAACATGACGCTTACAGTTTCCAGCGCCAATCGCGGACCTCCGGGATGTCGTCGCCATGCTCGCTGATATGGAGCTTGTGTCGCTCCATCGTCGTCCAGTAACGCGCCGTCGCGCCCTCCACCTGATCGTGGAGCCTCGGGACCCGCCTAATGACGTCCAGCGCCAGCCGATAGCGATCGAGATCATTGAGCACCACCATGTCGAACGGTGTCGTGGTGGTTCCCTCCTCCTTGAATCCACGCACGTGGATATTGCCGTGATTGCGCCGCCGGTACGTCAGTTTGTGAATGAGCGCGGGATAGCCGTGGAAGGCGAAGATCACAGGCCTGTCGGTCGTGAACAATTCGTCGAAGTCCTGATCCTGCAGGCCGTGCGGGTGCTCCGATTGAGGCTGCAGAACCATGAGATCGACGACATTGACGACACGAATGCGCAGGTCGGGGACATACTCGCGCAACAGCGTCACGCTTGCGAGGGTCTCGAGCGTCGGCACGTCGCCGGCGCAGGCCATGACGACATCGGGATCGCCGGCGTCGTTGCTGGCCCATCGCCATACGCCCGCGCCGACGGCGCAGTGACGAACGGCCGAGTCGATATCGAGCCACTGCTGCTCCGGCTGTTTACCGGCAATAATCACGTTGATGTAGTTTCTACTGCGCAGACAGTGATCGGCGATCGCCAGCAGGCAGTTCGCGTCGGGCGGCAGATAGATGCGCGCGACATCGGATTTCTTGTTGGCGATGAGGTCGATGAAGCCGGGGTCCTGATGCGAAAAGCCATTGTGATCCTGTCGCCAGACGTGCGACGTGAGCAGGTAATTCAACGAAGCGATCGGCTTGCGCCAGGGGATGTTCCTGGTCACATTTAGCCATTTCGCGTGCTGATTGACCATCGAATCGATAATGTGGATGAAGGCCTCGTAGCAGGAGAAGAGGCCATGACGCCCGGTGAGGAGGTAGCCCTCGAGCCAACCTTCGCACAAATGTTCGCTCAACACCTCCATGACGCGGCCGTTGGCGCTGAGATTGATGTCGGCGTCTTCGACATCGGCCATCCACACTTTGCCGGAAACTTCGTAGACCGCCTCCAGTCGGTTCGAAGCCGTCTCGTCGGGGCCGAAGAGTCTAAAATTCCGCGTGTCGAGATTGAGCTTCATCACGTCGCGCAGAAATTTCCCCAGCACCCGCGTGGCTTCCGCCTCGACGCCGCCGGGTTTTGGCACAACCACGGCGTAATCACGAAAGTGGGGCATTGACAAAGGCTGCAAGAGCTCGCCGCCGTTGGCGTGCGGGTTGGAGCCCATTCGGCGATGGCCCGTAGGAGCGAGCTCAGCCAATTCTTCGCGGAATTTGCCTCGCTCGTCGAACAATTCTTGCGGCCGATAGCTCCTCATCCAGTCTTCGAGCTGCTTGAGATGTTCGGGCTTCTTGAAATCCGCAATCGGCACCTGATGCGCGCGCCAAGTGCCTTCGACCGGCTTGCCGTCGACGAATTTAGGTCCTGTCCAACCCTTGGGCGTGCGAAAGACAATCATCGGCCAACGTGGTCGCTCCAGGCTTTGCGCCCCGTCGCTGGATCGCGCGACGTTCTGAATCTGGCGAATCCGGGCCAATATCGTATCGAGTTTTCCGGCTAGGGATTGATGCACCAGCGCCGGATCGTCGCCCTCGACGAAATGCGGGTCGTAGCCATAGCCGCGCAAGAGTTCCGTCAATTCTTGACGGCTGATGCGAGCCAGCACCGTTGGATTGGCGATCTTAAAACCATTGAGATGAAGGATTGGAAGGACCACGCCATCGCGCGCCGGGTTCAGAAATTTGTTGGAGTGCCAACTCGTCGCCAGGGCTGCGGTTTCCGCCTCGCCGTCGCCGACGACGCAGGCGACGATGAGGTCGGGATTGTCGAAAGCCGCGCCATAGGCGTGGGCCAGGGAATAGCCCAATTCGCCTCCTTCATGGATTGAACCGGGGGCTTCGGGCGACACATGGCTGGGGATTCCGTAAGGCCAGGAGAACTGACGAAACAGCCGCTGCAGCCCGTTGCGGCTTCGCTCAATGGCCGGATATCGCTCCGTGTACGATCCTTCCAGATAGGTTTGCGCCACGATGCCCGGACCCCCGTGACCGGGGCCGATAACGTAAATCATGTTCAGGTCGTTCTCTTTGATCAACCGGTTGAGGTGGACATAGAGGAAATTCAATCCTGGCGTCGTGCCCCAATGACCCAGCAAGCGCGGTTTGACATGCGCGAGCGTGAGTGGGGTTTCGAGCAGCGGATTGTCTTGCAGATAGATCTGCCCGACGGAAAGGTAATTCGTCGCACGCCAATAGGCGTCCATTTTCTGAAGGAGCTCGGGTGCGAGGGCATTGGCCATTGGAGACTCCAGAATCGTTTGTTGTTCTCGCTATCGCTCGAAATGCGCGAAGGTCAATCGGGCTCAGTCAATGAAAATGGCTCGCTGCGTCCTTCACCATCCTGCCTACGCACCACCGTGCGTAGATCGCGCCCAACCAAGGCGCCCATCGGCCAATCCCTTGTCCCGGGGGCGAGTAGTCGATCCAGACCCGTAGGTAAGAGCCATCCGTGGCCGGCCGCAACTCGAATCCCATTTCGTAAGGCCCGATGACCATCAGCTGGGGAATGCCAATGGTGCGCCAGACTTTGCGATTGGGCGGTTCGCGTTCGGTGACAACCTCCTCGACCGCGAGCTTGCGCCCGAACGCCTCGCCGCCCATCCGGATGTGCGACCCGACCGACTGTCCCTTCGCCGCGTCAAACTCGTATGTCATTCTTCCGCCCCCCATCATCATGGAGGGGCGGTCCATATGCTTGGCGAGCCGCGTCTGGTCGTCCAGCACGGCGAATACGGTCTCAGGCCCTGCGCCGATGGTCGACGAGGCCTCGGCATGCCCGCTCACGTGCGTCTGGTGCGGCATATTAGGCTGCGCCTCCATGCACGGCGGCTTGCTGAAGGGAGCCTCGCTCAGGGCTTAACCCTTCAGCAGTTTGGATCGTGGCGTCCGTCGGGATTTCCGGCAGCCAACGGAAGTCGCACTTTAAGGCGCCCGAGGCGATCGTTCCGGTCCGTCGTAACGAACCGCCCCACTTTTCGGCCAGTGGAAAATCAAGCCGGCAAAAGGTTTGAACGCAGAGTTCGGAAGCGTTTTGTCCGGCGAAGAATTCCGCGACAGGGCATTTCGTGCGATCGAAGGCGATCACCCCGTCGACGCTCGGGATATCGCGCCATTGGTAGCTTGGCGCGCCGAACGGGAAGCCACGAAAAATGTCTGTCGCCAACTTGAGAAGCTTGCGCGGATCGCGCGTGAGCGCGCTCGCGAGCAAGAGCGGCGGCTCCGCCATCTGCACGTAAACTCGCCAGCATATGTCGTAGTTGAGGCGATGGGACTCGGCGGCCGGAATTCCGCGCCGCGCCAAAATTTCGTGCATCGCCAATGTCGCCGCGGCTAAATGGGTCGTGAAAACGGCGCCGAGCGTCGGCTGGATCACAACCAAGGGTTCGATCTGGTAGTAGCGTTCCCAAACCTGCTTCAGAACGTCGTCGACCTGTTCGCCCAGGGGCGTTGATCGCAACACCGCTCGTACATGTGGTTCCACGAGCGCCCGCCAAAGGCCGCCACGCTCGAGCGAGCGTTGGAGAGTGTCATCGAACTTACGGCGCAATTCGTCGAAGATCTCGATGGTCGCATCCCAATCCCAGGTCTCGTCCATGGCCTGCGGCGGCAGAAATTCGCCGAGGAGCAAAAGTTCGGGGCCAAGTTGGGACGCGCGCCGTTGAATGAGGTCAAGCGACGCCGTACGCGCCACGTATTCGCGCGCGATGAAAGGACGCGAAAGCTTCTCAAACCGCGCGTCGGGCGCGAGCACGAAGATCAACGTTTCAGCCGTGGTGAGGGCTTTGGCATGCAGCATCAGTTCGCTTGGAAACATGAACCCGTAATCATAGCCCGCCGCCATCATCTCCAGGTACACTTTTGTGAAGCTCATCTTGCTGAGGCGGGACGCATAAAACTTCTCTGCGAACGCGGCGAAACGCGCGTAGAACGCCTCTTCATTTGCGCCCGGCAGCACCCGTGTCTGCGCCTTGAAGTGGTGAAAGGCGCGACGGGTTTGACGCTGGACCACGGCGAACCAATAGAGGATGAACCGATCGCGCTGCGGCGGTGTGAGTTCTCCGTACATGCCGAAGTCCAGCAGCGTAAATGTGCCGTCGCGATGAAAGAAGATGTTTCCGGGATGGAGGTCTGCGTGGAAAAGTCCGTCGGACACGAACATCTGAAGCATGACATCGACGAGTAGCGTGACGAGCCTTTGCTTTTCATTTTCGCCCAGCAAATCGGCGGCCTCGCGCAACCGCAACCCTTCCACCCAATCCATAGTGAGCACACGTCGGCTCGTGTGGCTCCAGTGAACCGTGGAAAATTTGACGTCGGCACGGCCCGCGAAGTTTTTCCGAAATCGATCGATGACACGCCCTTCCCCTGAGAAGTCCAGCTCTTGCAATGTGTAGCGCCGGAACTCCGCAAAGAAGCTCAGCAGGTTTGTGCGTCGCATCCTGCGCGGCGCCAGGCGGGACAGCCAGCGCAGTCCCAATTCCATTGCGTCCAGGTCGCGAATGACATGGCGCTCAAGGTCAGGGCGTTGCACCTTGACCGCGACGGCCGTTCCGTCGGGCAGTTCCGCCCGATGAACCTGCGCGAGCGATGCCGCGGCGGTGGGCGATTGGTCAAACGTCTTGAAAAGCGCTTCGATCGGCTTGCCAAGTTCGCGCTCGACAATGGCCCGCACTTGGCCAAACGGAACCGTAGGACCCGTCTCCTGCAGGGCGGAGAGCGCGTCGACATAGGCCTTTGGCAACACGTCCGGCCGCGTGCTCAGGATTTGACCTAGTTTGACGAATGCGGGGCCAAGCGACGTCAGCTTGGCCGCGAGTCTGACAGGCGCCGCTTGATCCGCGGCCCCGCGTCCAAATCGACGCAGTGCAAGAAACTCTCTTGAAAGCGCCCAGCCAATCTCGGCTAGCCGCGAAAGGTTCCGTATTGACTGGCCCTTTGCGGTCGCGCCGGCACGGTCCGCCATTCAATTAGCGATCCAGGCGCTCGGTGGGCCGACGGTCCGATTTTCACGCGTGTCCGCATGAGGGAGAGCGGCAAATTGCTCAGTGGCGATTGGCGAACAATGTCTTTGGGTGCGGCGGCTACTCCGCGTTACGCTTGGCGAATCGAGACGGCGCAGCGGCATTTTTAGCCTTATTGCATCCGCGCGGAAAAGAAGTTGAACAGCGGACAGAAAATCAGCGCCGCATACCAACCCCAGGCGAGGCTCTCGACGAGCCCGAGGAAGAAAGTCTGCCAGCTCAGAAGCGCAAAGCCGGGCAAGACTGTCGCGAGCGCGGAATGCTCGATAGGCAAGCTCGGGAACAACAAATAGCCGAGCACGCACAAGACATAGGAGATCGCCAGGAAAAGGCTTAGCGCGAGCCCAAAGACGAGAACCGGAATGCGCGGGCGTTCAATCGCAAGAGGAAGGGCGGCGCCAACGCGACGACCGGCGCTCATTGCCAAGGAATCAGCCATGGACATGTTCCTTCAAAGGTTGCGGAGCGGCATTGCGCAACGCGTCCACACAGCGGACCGGCGCTGCCTCGAAGGTGGCGCGGTGTTCGCTCGAGCAGAAGTAGTAGATCTTCCCATTGTAAACCGACGATTTCGCGGTGGCGGTGTCCACAGTCATTCCGCAAACCGGATCGATTTGCGTCTTGGACGGCGCCTGGACCAACGCGCGATCGTCCTGCGGCGTTCGGCCGCCTTGCCCGTCGTGATGGGCATGTCCGTGTCCCATAACGTGCGCTCCACAACCAAAGCGCATCATTAGAAAGAAAAAACCCGCGGACACTAGCAAGTAGAGAATGGTTCCCATTTTGGCCACCTCGATACTGCACGGGGCGCCCCAATGGACAGTTTCCCGAACCGCTAATTCACTGCATACACCGTACCTTCGCCCGAAAGCGTGCGGTGGGCTTGGAGAATACTCAGAAGTTCGCCACAGGCATTGATGCGGATCAAGACCGCGCGAACGGTCCGCCAACGAAGGCTTTGCTCGATATTCTCTTGTCCTGCTCACTCCTGCCGAAGGCTCTGCTTTTCAAGGTGGAAGAGCGCCAAGCTGGAGGCCCACGGAAGCGCAATGCCCAGCAGCGCCCACTTGAAATCGGAATCGAGACCGAAATTGACGGCCGCGATGGGGCCGATCATCCAGCACAGGTGTCCAACCTCGCACAAAACACGTTACACTTTGACGACAGGCGCCCTACCGTACCCTAAGATGCGCAAGCAGATCTCAGATTACGAACACCGGTGCGAAACCGCCGCCTGGCGTGCGGAAATTCGTTGTCTGGCCCTGATAAAGCCGGGCCGCTGTTAGAAGAACCTGACCGTCGTAGACATAGAGCCGGATGTCGGCCTTTCGGGTTTCGGAAACTCCGTCCACCTTGATCATGCGCTCGCTGGGGGCGGCGAACGCCTGAGCGACATAGCCGCCGCGAGTGATCTCCGCCCAGACACCTTTCGTCACCTTGTCCCCGCGATAGACCGCCTTGCCGCCATGGCCGCCCGCAGCCTTGAAGAACAATTTCTTTCTCTCGTCCCACAGCTGTCTCGCATTGTCGGCGGTCACGAGCACCGTGCGCGGCACCCCCGCGAGATCGGCGCGCATCTCTCGTGGAAGCCCCCAGGAGCCGAGCGCCACAGGGTCGGATAGCAGCGTTAAATTACGCTTGTCTGCGAACAGCGCATGCACGTGCGGATTTGGCGTGACGACCACAGCTTTGTCGAGATATGCGGCACGTAGCGCGGCGTGCTCAGGTTGCTCAAAAGCAAAATCGACCAAGCGGTTGTAGACCAGATCAATCGGCTGGTTTCCGATTCGTAGGCTACCGCCCTCGTAATCGAGCTCCTCCGCGTCGGCGATCACCGCTTCAATGCCGTGCTTCTGGAAGAAGCGCTGGGCCAGAACGAACTCTGGATAAAGATACTGCACCGCGGGCCGATCATCGACGATTGCGACGCGCTGCGGCTTACCGCTCGTTCGCTGCAGTGCCCATTCCTGCTCAAACATGCGGAGCACAGCCGGCTCAAAATGGTCGGCCTCGCCCCTGTTCCGCGCGACCTTGCTCTCGGCGCAGCAGGCGCGTTGGGCCTTGGCTAGCAGCGCATTGAGGAACGCCCCACCGGCGTTCGTGTTCACCTCGATAAGTTTGGGTCCATCAGCGGCAAGATGGAAGTCGTAACCCATGAAGACGCCAAGAGGGCCATAATTATGACGTGCGCTCTCAGGCGCCCAGGACAAGGCTGCTTCTCGATAACCGGGCAATCGGGTTACGGCCTCGATGGCTCGCACTATTCGAAGCATCTTGTGGGTGTCTGAGCCAGAGAGGAAAACCGCGGCGTTCGAGAACAAGTGGGGCCGTGTGCTGATGAAAGTAGCGCAGAAATCGACGTCGTCTGCCTCGCGTTCCAGCGCTTGGCCCAGCCCATCGCGGTCGAGTGTGATGCAGTAGCATCCAGTATTCAGCCTCTCGGAGATAGCTTGAGCATCGTGAACGAAGGGAGCTTCCGATTGACCCATCATGGTGTCTCCCTCATATAATTCGTTCCAACGACCAGGCGGCGTGCGCGGATTTTATGCGGCAAAATCAGAAGCCGCTAGAAGCCTCCCCGGCTCCACATCATCGGCTACAGTATTCGATGAACTCGCTTGTGTTTTTGCGCCGCGAGAGGAGGTGTTTGGCGATCCTGTCACTTCGCGATCCGTCCGTTTTCGATGTCGTCCTGATGGTAAGGAAAGACGACGTCGGGGTCGGGCAGATCGGCCTTGCGGTCCTTGCCCTCAAACTCCAATCGGGTCAGCAAGTCGCGAATGACATTGATCCTGGCGCGATGCTTTTCGTCGGCGCGAACGATCGTCCATGGAGCGAAGACACTATGGGTTCGCGCGAACATTTCGTTGCGCGCTTGGCTGTAGTCGTCCCAGTGCTTGAGCGCCTTTTGGTCAATTCGACTTATTTTCCGTTGCCGCAGCGGGCCGTCCGTTCGCTGCTTGAGACGCCGCTCCTGTTCATCTCGGCCGATGTCCAGATAATATTTGACGAGGATGATTCCGCAATGCGTCAGCAATTCCTCAAACAGCGGGACGGTCATGAGGAACTGCTCGTATTCCTGGTCCGAACAGAAGCCCATGACGCGCTCGACTCCGGCGCGGTTGTACCAACTGCGATTGAACAGGACGATCTCGCCGGCCGCAGGCACTTGCGCGACATGGCGTTGGAAATACCATGACTTGCGATCCCGGTCGGACGGCGGGCCGAGCGCGACGATCCGAGTCTCGCGGGGGCTCAAATGCTGGGTGATGCGCTTGACCGTTCTATCCTTCCCGGCCGCGTCGCGGCCTTCGAAGATGACGAGAACCTTTTGTTCGCTCGCGATGACGTGGCGCTGCAATTTGACGAGCTCGATCTGCGCCGCGCGCAAGTCCGCCTTGTCGTCCGATTCCGTAACTGGGTGCCGCTGATTCTTTCGAACCGACATCGAGTTGGCTCCATTTTAGCGCATTTCGCCGGTGACAAGTCCGCGCCCCGTTGAGCGACAGCAGCGGGATAATGGGGACGCTGCCTCGCGTCCCCTTGTCTCATGACGCTGTGTCAGGCCTACGCGTGCGCTTGGGCCGCGTGATCGGGCGGTAGCGCGCTCGGTTGCGGAACGTTCTCGTGCTGATCGAGGCGCGTTGGAACGTTCGCCGCCAGGATCGCCTTGGCGCGATCCATCTCCTCAGAGTTGCCTTGCGCCACGACGAGGAAGCCGTCGGCCTTCAACGCTTCCTCGTATTCGATCACGCTATCCCTGGGAATGCCGATGCTGACCAGCGCGGCCCCGAGCGCACTCAGTCCGCCGACGACAACCGCGCCCTCGATCCCCGCAAACACCATGCCCGCGAGATGACCGAGCACCATGACCGGTCCTACGACAGGCATGGTCAGCATCAAACCGCCGAAGAACAGGCTCCAGAGGCCGCCCCAAATGGCGCCGTTCTTGCCCCAAAACTTGATGCGGTCTTCGGCGTTGTAAAAGCCGATGACTTTTTCTTCGCTGTGATAGCCCTTCCCGACGATGCTGAAATGCTTCATGTCGAAGCCTTCGCGCGCCAGTCTGCGCACTGCGGCTTCGGCGTCGCTATGGTGGGTGAATACGGCGACAATGGCGTTGTTTGCTGTCATCTGACTCTCCTGCGGGTTTGTGCGGGTCTGATGATCCACACGGGTAGTGGAACGCGCCCAATAGCGCCGGCGAAAGGGGCCGGGCGTCGGTGGCGGGGAACGACCCGCCGGGCTAGAATCCCGGCGCAAATCAAAGCGCCGACTTCGACACGACGCCCGTTCTCGTGTGCGCCCACTTTATGACCCCGCTGCTGGGCGAGTTTGCGCTGGGACAACTTTGGCGTCGCGTTTGCGGGCGGCCTCGACCTTTTGCGGAGCAAGAAGTCGCGGCAGCCCGAGGCTCAATCCGACGCCGAGTGTCGTGAGCGCCGTCATCAGAAGGAAGGGGGCGCCGGGGATGTATGCAAAGTCGAACAGGAGGCCGCCGGCCGCGGAACCAACGGCTCCGCCGAGACTGGCCGCCGCGGTCTGCTTGCCGAGCTCCGCGCCCTGCGCGTTGCCGGCCTTGCTTGATATCCAGTAGGTGAGGATTGGCGAGAGAATGCCGGCGCTTGCGGCGACGGCGCCGGTGACCGCGAGCATCATCGCGTAGTACGACGCGCGCGGAACGAGGAAGAGGGCGACCGCGAGCACGGCGAGGGCCGGCGCAATCATCCAGCGGGTGGTCGTCGGATGAACCAGCGGCGAGAAGACGAGCGCCTGGACGACGATCATCACCAGACTGCATTCCGTGAACATGAGCGCAATCTGGTACGGCGTCAGCCCAAGCTCCTGCTTGCCGCGCAGCGCCAGACCAACTTCGAAAACGCCGACCCCGGCCGAAACGATGAAGGCCAGGATGAGCAATTTGAGAACGAGCCGCGCGCTCCCGTCGACCGCGGGCGTTCTCTGCCGACGAAGCGAGGCATGTAACGCCCCGGGGACCGTGAAACCAATCGCCACGGCGACCACGAGCGCCAGGACGGCGCTGGCCGCAAGCGGGATCGCGAGCGATCCGGCCGAACTGTTCATCGCGAAAAGCCCCTCACCGAGGCGAGCGATGAACACGCCCAACATCGGCCCGAGCAAGAAACCGCCGATGCCGGCGACGCCTACGAGCGTCAGCCGTCTGGCTCGTGACTCGTCGGTCGCGGCCAAGTCTCCGATCGTCGCCGACGCGACGGGCGTTACCGCCGCCGCGAACATTCCGCTCAGGGCGCGTCCGGCATAGACAGCGGGCAGGTTCTCGACGAATGAGAAGGCGAGCGCGCTGGCGCCGAACCCCAACATGCCCACCAGCAAGATGGCGCGCCTGCCGTAGCGATCGGACACACGGCCCCAGATCGGCGCGAACATGAACAGCGCCAACGTATAGATGCTTGTGAGCATGCCTGTGTGCCGGGATATCAAAGCGTTTCCGCTTCCAGGCATCAAGCGCTCGATCAGATAGGGGAGGAGCGGCAGCACGACGCCGTACCCGATCGAAACCGTGAAGACCGCGAACATAAGCACGATCAGCATGCCTAACGGCACTCCCGAACGCGCCGTGCCGCCGGAAATCACGCCCGGGCCACCGTTGGAATGGGTGCCGCGGCCGCGCTGGCGGCGCCCGGTTTGCGGATGCCCGCCAATTTGGTCCGCTTGAGCAACAATGCGTTGACGGCCACCAGGGCCGAGCTGCCGGACATCGCAAGCGCTGCGATCGCGGGGCCAAGCAGGACCGGATAGAACACGCCCGCCGCAAGCGGAAAGGCGATGATGTTGTAGCCCACCGCCCACCACAGATTCTGATGCATTTTGCGAAGCGTGGCTCGTGACAATTCAATTGCGCCGACGACATCGAACGGATCGCTCTTCATCAGCACAATGTCCGCGCTCTCCATCGCGACATCGGTCCCCGCACCTATGGCGAAGCCGACATCCGCCTGGGTCAATGCCGGAGCGTCGTTGACGCCATCGCCGACCATGCCGACTTTTTTGCCTTGGCCTTGAAGCTCCTTGATCTTGCTGGCTTTGTCCGCTGGAAGCACGTCGGCCAAGACCATGTCGATGCCGAGTCCCTTTGCGATCCGTTCGGCCGTTCCGCGATTGTCGCCCGTGAGCATGGCCACTTGAACGCCGCGGTCGTGCAGCGCCTTGACGGCCGCCACCGAGGTCGGCCGGGGCGCGTCGGCGATCGCGATCAGGCCAAGCACTTTTCCGTCTTGGGCGACGTGGACGACCGTCCGGCCGGCTCCTTGCATTTCGTCCGACTTGGCGGCGAGGCTTCCGAGGTCGATCTTCTTTTCGGTCATAAGCCGGCGATTGCCGAGGAATACCGTCTTCCGATCGACTTCGGCTTGCGCGCCCATGCCCTCGATATTGACGAAGCCACTCGCCTTCTGCGGCGCGGCGTTCGCCGCCCGGCGAAGGATCGCCTGGGCAAGTGGGTGGTCGGAACCGGCCTCGACAGCAGCGGCCGCCGAAAGAAGCTGGGCCTCGGCCGCGCCGGGCGCAACCACCACGTCGACGACTTCCGGCTTTCCCATGGTCAGCGTGCCGGTTTTGTCGAACACGACGATGTCGAGTTTGGTCGCCTCCTCAAGCGCGGCGGCGTTCTTGAACAGGATGCCGTTCGCCGCGCCAAGGCCCGTGCCGACCATGATCGCCATGGGCGTCGCCAATCCCAAAGCGTCCGGGCAGGCGATCACGAAGACGGTGATCGTCAGCGTCAGCGCAAAAAGCAGGGTTTGGCCAAGGACCCAGTACCAGACCGCAAAGGTCAGCAGGCCCACAAGCACCGTAACGAGCACCAGCCATTGCGAGGCGCGATCCGCCAGCAGTTGCGAGGGCGCCTTGGAGTTCTGCGCCTCTTGCACGAGTTTGACGATCTGCGCCAAGGCGGTGTCCGCGCCGACTTTCGTCGCACGATATTTGAAGGTTCCGCTTTTGTTGATGGTCGCGCCAATGACGGCGTCGCCGACTTTCTTCGCAACGGGCATCGACTCGCCGGTCAGCATCGATTCATCGACTTGTGAAGCCCCTTCGAGAATGGTTCCATCGACGGGAATCTTGTTGCCCGGCCTGATCACCACCGTGTCGTTGGCGATCACGTCGGCCGTCGAAACCTCGATTTCCTTGCCATCGCGCAGCACGATCGCCTTTGCCGGAGCCAAATTCATCAGGGCGCGGATGGCTTCTGAGGCGCCCGCCCTCGCGCGCATCTCGAGCCAATGTCCCAGCAGGATGAACACCAGCAGGATGGCCGACGCTTCGTAGAACTGCTGGCCGCCGTACCAGAAGGTCGCGCCGACGCTAAAAAGGTATCCGGTGCCGACGCTGAGGACGACGAGCACCGCCATGTTGGCGACGCCGCTTCGAATTGCCCGCCAGGCGGCGGCGACGAACGGCCAAACGGGATAGAGAATCGCGGCGCTGGCGAACACGAAGAGCACGAGGTCGAGCCTTAAGCCGAATGGCGGCGTCAGCTTGATGAAGTCCGTCCCCATCGGCGAGAAGGCGAAAATCGGCAGGCTGAAAACGAGCGCGATCCAGAAGCGATTGCGCATGTCGCGGACCATGGCTTGCATGTCCATGCCGGCGCCATGCCCCATTTCGCGCGCCATGGCGTCACCATGTTTTTTATGCTCTTGCGCCTTGCCCTCGGTTGCACCCTTCGTATCCGTCGGCCCGAGGGGCGGGTTCGCTGGCGCCGACATTCCGGAATGTCCACTGTGCGCGGGGTCGGGCGCCGGCTTGGCCGATCCCGGGACCGGTTCTTGTTCGATCATTCCCTCATGATTTTCGCAGATGTGCTTAGGCAAGGCTTGTCCGGCGCAATGATAGCCGCATTCCGCTATCGCCGACGTGATGACGTTCAAGCTGGTTTTCGTCGAGTCATAGTCGACCGTCGTGGCCCCGGAAACCGGGTTCACCGACGCATGGCCTACCCCGTCAATCCGCCTCAATTGTTTCTCGATGCCACGTGCGCCGAGGATTGAAAGGAGGTCGCCAACTTCAAGCGTGCTGGTCGTCATTGTGTCGGTATCCATTAGCCGCAAAAAAACGCCAGGGCCGTCAAAGCTATGGACGGTGCGCGACGTTCCCTGCCACAGCATCTTCATTGGCATTGGGGCTTCGGCAGCATGCGCCCGGTTCGGGCGCTGCGGACTTTGCCGCAGGTCCGGGCTGGGCCGATCCATTCGGCGTTGGCGTCGCACCGTCCTTATCGCCGCCGCTCATGGGCGTCTGTCCTGGGGCGCCGATCCCTGCACTCCCCTCGATCCTGGACCTGCGGCGATTTTGGCCGTCGCTCGGTCGTCTCGCATGTCGCCGCCACTGCAACCCTCTCCCGCGCCTTTGTCGTTGGGAGACTTCGCGCCTTTGCTCATGTCGGCTCCTCAGAACGGTAACTCAACAACTCTCTAGCTGCAGGAAGTTTCCGCTTCCGACCGATCCTGTCAGCGGTGTCGATAGCGACAAGCCGATCCGTTCACATTTCGCTCGTTGTTTATGGCTTTGCGACCATGAGAATTATTTGTCTACGAAGTCTGCTCTTATCGCCTTGACTTGAATCAACCCGCGTCTTTCCGAATCCGGGGTCGCCGATCTGTTGATGGATCGAGCGCTCCGGCGTGCTCGACTGTTCCTCACCGGGCAGGTCGCGGGCAAGAACCCAGCAATCCCGTCAAGCGCCCTGCAACATTAACTGACCGCAGTTCGTCGCGGACAGGCTCGGATAATACTTAGGTCGAGACCAGCTGTCGCTTATTCGCGCCGACGGGTTTCGGCTCGCGAGGATTTACGTGTCGATTTGGGTGGGGGCGGTGACGAGGACCGCAATCGAACAGAGGGCGTGCGATGCGCCGCCAGAATTGGCGGCCCACGTGCCGTAGGAGCCGAGCGAAGCAGTGCGGCGCCTGCCGTCAGCGCCAACACGTTTCCGTTTCGCGACGCTCTCTAATTGGCGAGCGCAATGTGGACTGGCGAATGCGCCATTGCGGGCGAGGCCGCAATGAAGACGAAAGTGTCGAGCAAAATCGCTTACGAGGCATTGACATCGAATTGCCGCTCATGGGCACGCGATGATGGCGTGGGTCGCCATCTTGTAGCCAAAGTTGGCGCCGATCGGCAGTCCGCTGAAAAACGACTCCGTGAGCTTCGCCTTGTCTTCGCCCTCAAGCGGCTTCGGCTTGGAAAGTGAATTGGAACACCCGGAAGGCGCGTTGACCAGCCTCAGGCCGTCCTGATCGTCGATTTCGAAATCGATGAAGAATTCGGGATCGGCGACCTGCAAAGTGAGCAATCTGCCCGGGGATGTTGGCGCCTTCAGCGGCAGAAGAACATGGTAGTTCACGCGTTTGTCCTGCCCCTCCTCCATCCAGAATTCCGTAACCTTGCCCAAATCAGCCGGCTTGCCGCCTATTTTCAGGATCGTGTAAAATCCGACGTCCGCCAACGACCCCGTGTTCTCGGTCGCCATCGGAACAAAGTCCTCCTTCTTCGCCAGCCCACGGTCTTTGGCGAGGCCCTGGACGGCGAAAGTCGAATACATGTCGTCAAATTGCCAGTCCTGGACGAGGCCGGTGATTGTGCCGTCCGTCCCGAAAGCGAGCTGGCTGCGCACCGTGACCCAGACGTGAGGAAGAGCGGACGCCGACTCGGCGACACTGAGCGCCAAAGACGCCGCCGCCAGAAATTATGCCCATTTCCTGAAAATGATTCGTCGCATTTTTTCTTTCGCCAAAGTCGATCAACACAACTCAGTCGGCTCGTGCGGCACAATTTAGCCCTCACCGTGACGCGACGAAGTGTCTTGCGGGCATGCTCTTGGGGCCGCCTGCGGAACGAGTTGGGCCCTCGACCGCTTGAATTCGAACTGGCGAAAGCTGAATGCCAAACGCAGGCTCGCCAAACCTCTCGCGCCTGCCCTGGGAGGTCCGACGGATTGTCTGCAGTGCGTACGTTTGATTGGCGAAACTCCATAGTGTCACAGCCCCTGGTAACCATCGCGGGCGAAACCGGGTGTGGTCGATGCGCCATCTGATACAATTGTAAGATACGGCGACCCTTCCATGCGGCTCCGATCCAGCGTCGGTGGCCGCAAACGCCAACCTCTGAAAGCGTGCGGCGAGAACATTCAATCCCAGCGCTTTTGCCTAACGATAGAGGCCTTGGGATCGGGTGCGCTTCCAATCGCTCAATGAGATTGGAAACCTGAACCGCAAACACGCCCGTCGCAGGCGTTCGGAAATCGGCAAACCATGCGCCAACGACTGCAAGCGAGTTGCGAAAGGGCCGATACGTGCGAAAGCGCGACTGCGCAGCCGCGTGCGCCGGCGCGGTTACGCCGGCCGACGGTGTACGAGCCGTTCGCAAGTGAATCCCCGGCGGGCGCGGCCCACAGCGCACAGGCTCGTTTGTCCAGAGTCGCGTGGGTCGACACCGCCAAGGGCTGGTGCATTGTGCTGGTCGTGACGATGCACTCCGCCCTCGGCGTCGGCTTGGCCATCGACGCCACCGGGTGGCTGCATCAAGTCGTCGCTTTCGCCAAGCCGTTTCGAATGCCCGACTTCTTCGTGATATCGGGGCTATTTCTCGGTCGCGCGATCGATTTGCCGTGGCGGGCCTATCTCGACCGCAAGGTCATGCACTTTTTCTATTTTTATGCGTTGTGGCTGCTAATCATATTGAGCGTCAAAGCGGGCGAACTCGGTATCCTCGCTCCGCTGCCGTTTTTTCGGGCTTATCTGTGGGGGTTCGTCGAGCCGTTCAGCTCGATGTGGTTCATTCAGCTTCTCCCGTTCTTGTTCATCGCGGCGCGATTGGTCCGCAACTGGTCCCTCGCATGGGTGTTGGCGGGCGCGTCGGCGATCCATATCGCCGCCGCCGTTTTTCCCGAGGGCGGCGTCTACGCGATGTCGTCCGTCATGTCGGGCTGGATTACCCTCGACAGCTTTTCGCTTTTTCTCGTCTACTTCCTGATCGGGCACTACGCCCGAGACTGGATATTCGCGTTTGCCGATCGAGTCGCCGCCAAACCCGCCATCGCGCTTGCCGCGTTGTTCGCGTGGGCGATCGGCGAGGAATTCGGCGTGCGATCCGGCCTTTCGGAAGTTCCTGGTCTTACGCTGGCGTTCGGTTTGGCCGGCGCCACCGTGGTCGTCGCTCTTTCGGCGCTCATGGCGAAGTGGAACTTGGCCCCTTGGCTCGCCTATTGCGGTCGCCGATCGCTTTTCATCTATCTCGCCTTCGTGCTGCCCATGGCGGCGATGCGTCTCGCCCTTTTGAAGACCGAACTCATCGCCAGTGTCGGTTGGTTTTCGCTGATCGTCGCGGCGACCGCGGTCGCGACTCCGTTGGCGCTGGAGGCGGGGGTGCGCGGGACGTGGCTCGCCTTTCTCTTCAAGCGCCCGGATTGGTTTCGGCTCGCGGGAGCGGACGGACGACCGCCGGCCATTCAAGAAATCTCTCCAGTCAGACCTTGAAGACAGGCGAATAGGTTCCGCAAGATCGTTCGCGTTTGTTCGACCGTTCACTCGCACATGGCAGTCTCCACGCAGCCGCTTCAACGAGAGGTTCGGGCGACCAATGACTCGCCGACGAAAGCCCGAACACCGCAATGCCTTGGGCGTACGGCGCCATTGGCGTCATCCTGCGGACAGACGGAACGAGAGGTCGCTGCGCCGCTTGACAACGTAGAACGATCCTGGCGCGGCGATTGCAAATGAGCGCCGACACTGGCGGCGGTCGCCGCTTGGACGCCAACCGGGTGAAGGTTCGGCACACGCCAGACCGAAATCTTGGCAAGTCGCCCGTTTGAGCTATTGTCGCCGCGACTTTAGGGAGCTGCAGGTTATGAGGCGCTTCGGGCCGGCGACCAACACTTTGAGCTCGGTGCTCTTGGTTGTGGCTTTCTTTCTAGTGGCTCGATTCATTCAAATTGCAGGGTACAGGCTCTTGAGTTTGATGCGAGCATCGTCGGTTGTGAAGTGCCATTCGGCAACGGCGTGATTTTCGTTTCGCTCGCGGACCCATGCGGCGACTTCGTCGATGATGGTTTGTTTGTCGGGGATGCGTCGGTCGA
>JAYUFK010000300.1:0-3723 GCA_043739325.1 Methylocapsa sp.
ACGTGAAAGAAAGCCGCCGCGAATCATCCCCCAAAACGAATCCAGAAATCAATCCGTGGCAAGAAAAATCTCGGCCTCTCAATGAGTCAGGGTATAGAAAAGCCGATGGGCGACGAGCCGGTGTTTGTTCTGGGCAAAGCGCAGGCGTTGTTCGATCTCGGCCGTCCCGCCGAAGCCGCCGACGCGCTCGACGAGTTGAGGCGTTCGTGGCCCAATTATCAGTCCTCCCAGGCGCACCTGCTTTATGCCCGCGCGCTCGAAGGCGCCGGCGCCACCGATCGAGCCCTCGGCGAGTATGAAGCCGTGGCCGCCTATTATCCCGGCGCCGAACCGCGCGTGCGCCAGGCGGCGTTGCTGATGGCGAGCGGGCGCCCCGACCAGGGCCGCGCCGTGGCGCAGGAAGTTGTCCAACGCCTGCGCCGCGCCCCCGCGCATGTTCGGCGCTCGCAAGCCGAATGGCTGGCGAGTGCGCGCAAGATGGTCTGACGACATCCTGGCATCCAGGCGCTAGTCTCGCCGCGCGGCCTCGGTCCGCGGAACAGCGCTCCAAATGTCTCCAAGCCTCGCTCATCAAATCAAATCCGCGCCGCGCCTGTCGCGTCCCGCAAGCGCAAGAAAACGTCTCGCGCAATTGCTTGACCAGCCCGACGCATTGGCACTCGCGGGCTCCGCATCGACGCCTGCGGTGCGCGATCTCTTGCTCGGCCTCGCCGACCATTCGCCGTATCTCTTGGGTTTGGTCGTCGAGCAGCCGGCGCGATTGGCGCGCCTGCTCGAAGCGCCCCCGCTCGAAGCGCTCTCCAGGATCGTCGAGAGCCTGATGCTCGCCGCGCCCCTTCTCCCGCTTGAGGGAGAAGGTGGCCCGCAGGGCCGGGTAAGGGCGCCTGGCGGAAACACCCCTCACCCCGGCCCTCTCCCGCAAGCGGGAGAGGGGGAAGCCTTGCTGATGACACGTCTGCGTCGCGCCAAGCATGAATGCGCGTTGCTCGTCGCGCTCGCCGACATCGGCGGGATCTGGGGCGTCGTCGAAGTCACCGACGCGTTGTCGCGCTTTGCCGATGCCGCGGTCGCGTGCGCGTTGCGGTTTCTCTTGCGGCAGGACGCGGCGGCGGGGCGGCTGCTGATCGAAGCGCAAGCGCGCGAGCCCGAGAAAGACTGCGGCCTCGTCGTGCTGGCGCTGGGCAAGCACGGCGCGCGCGAATTGAACTATTCCAGCGACGTCGATCTCATCGTGCTGTTCGATCCCGAGGCGAAAGCCATTCCCGAAGGCGCGGCGCCCGGACCGTTGTTCGTGCGGCTCACCAAGGCGCTGGCGCGGCTACTTCAAGAACGCACCAGCGACGGTTATGTGCTGCGCGTCGATCTACGATTGCGGCCCGATCCCTCGGCGACGCCGATCGCGCTGGCGATTCCCAGCGCCTATTCCTATTACGAAACGCTCGGCCAGAACTGGGAGCGCGCCGCGATGATCAAGGCGCGCCCGGTCGCCGGCGACATCGCGCTGGGCGAGCGATTCCTGAAAGATCTCGCGCCATTCATCTGGCGCAAATATTTCGACTACGCCGCCATCGCCGACGTGCATGCGATGAAGCGGCAAATTCACGCCGTGCGTGGGCACGAGAGCGTCACCGTGCCCGGTCACGACATCAAACTCGGGCGCGGCGGCATTCGCGAAATCGAGTTTTTTGTGCAGACGCAGCAACTGATCTTTGGCGGCCGTCGCGCGCAACTGCGCGGATCGCGCACGCTCGATATGCTCGCCGAATTGCATCGCGAAAACTGGGTTACAAGCGAGGCGGTCGAAGATTTGTCCAAAGCCTACGCGTTCCTGCGCACGCTCGAACATCGGCTGCAAATGATCGACGACGAGCAGACGCAGCGCCTGCCGCTCGATAAGATTGCGCTCAAGGACTTCGCCAGGTTCTGCGGCTATTCCCGGCTCGATGTTTTCACGGCGGAGACGACAAGACATCTGCGCCGCGTCGAGGCGCATTACGCGCATCTGTTCGAGGATGCGCCGCAACTCGCCGCCGACGCGGGCAGTCTCGTTTTCACTGGCGTTGTCGATGATCCAGAGACGCTGATCACCTTGCGCAAGCTCGGCTTTCGCGATCCATCGGCGGCGGCGGAGACCATTCGAGGTTGGCATTTTGGCCGCCGCGCCGCCGTGCAGAGCGCCCGCGCCCGCGAGGCGCTGACGGAGTTGACGCCGGCGTTGCTGGAAGCATTTTCCGGTTCCGGCGATCCCGACGCGGCGATCGCCGCGATGGATGGCGCGCTGGGGCGCATGAACGCGGCGGCGGAATTGTTTTCGATCCTGCGCTCGAACGCCAAATTGCGGGAATTGTTCGGCGACATCATGGGCAGCGCGCCGCGTCTCGCCAATGTCATCGTCGCGCGCCCGCATGTGCTCGACGCGGCGATCGATCCGGGCCGCGCGACGCTGACGCCCGAAAGTCTCGATAGCGCGTCGATCGAAAGACGCGTCGCGGCGTTTGTCGCAAGCGCCCCGACATTCGAGGGCGTCCTCGATCGCGTTCGCGATTTTGCCGCGGAGGAAATGTTTCTGATTGGCGTGCGGCTATTGTCGGGCGCGCTCAGTCCGGATCAGGCCGGCGGCGCCTATAGCGCCCTCGCGCAGGGCATCGCCAGCGTGCTGCTCGACGCGGCAAGACTGTCGGTGATCGCCGATCATGGGGAGATCTCTGGCGGGCGCGTCGCGGTGCTGGCGATGGGCAAGCTCGGCTCGCGCGAGATGACCGCCGCGTCCGATCTCGATCTCATCATCATCTACGATTTCGACGCCGACGCGAGCGAATCCGATGGCAGCCGCCCGCTCGCCGCGACGAATTATTACAACCGCCTGACGCAACGCTTGCTCGCCGCGCTGACGGCGCCGACGAAGGCCGGGCGCTTGTACGAAGTCGATCTGCGGCTTCGCCCGTCGGGGCGCAAGGGGCCGGTGGCGACGCAGTTCGCCAGTTTCGCGCAGTATCAGCGCTCCGAGGCGGAGACGTGGGAGCATATGGCGCTGACGCGCGCCCGCGTAATCGCCGGCGATGAAAGTCTTTCGCATGAAATTCAGGAGGCGGTACGAGAGACGCTGGCGGTGAAACGCGATTCCGCCAAGGTCGCCAAAGACGTGCGGGATATGCGCGCGCTGATCGCGCGGGAAAAGGCGGCGCGCGATCCGTGGGACCTCAAGCTCGTCGCGGGCGGCCTGCTCGACATTGAATTCACAGCGCAGTTTCTGACGCTGGCGTTCGCGTATGCGAGGCCTGAAATCCACGATGTTTCGACGCGGGCTGTCATCGAGAAGGCCGGCGCCGCCGGCTTGCTGAGCGCGGCGCAGGCGGATGTCCTGGCGCAGGCGCACCGGCTCTATACCGACGCGACGCAAGTGATGCGTCTCGCCATTGACGGCCCGTTCGATCCAGCGAAAGCCACGAGCGGCGTCAAGCGCCGCATCGCCGCTGCCGCCGCCTTGCCGGATTTCGACGCGCTGCAAGGCGCGCTGGCGCAAACGCGCGAACAGGTCGCGGCGATATTCGCGCAGGTGCTGGAGGGCAAACGGCGATGAACCGCTTTGCTGTTCGCGTCGCTGCGCGACCGCACACGGTAAGCAGTTATACCCTGACTCATTGAGAGGCCGAGATTTTTCTTGCCACGGATTGATTTCTGGATTCGTTTTGGGGGATGATTCGCGGCGGCTTTCTTTCACGT
>JAYUFK010000301.1:0-3692 GCA_043739325.1 Methylocapsa sp.
GCCGACACCGGCCAGGGCTTGTAGTAGACGCTGCCGCGGCTGATGTTCAGGACCTTGGCCTGACGGGCGACGGGAAGATCATGATTGCGGTCGATCATCGCTTTGCGCTCAGCATGCCGGCCTTGATGAGCGCACCTTCCAAAAAATCGTTCTCCAGCGCCAGCTCTCCGATCTTGGCGTGAAGCACTTTCAAATCCACCGGCGGCGGAACGCTCGTCGCCTCGGCCCCGAAAAGCCCCGCCGCCCCTTCGAGCAATTGCGCCTTCCAGGCCGTGACCTGGTTCGGATGAACATCAAATAGCTGCGCCAGCTCGGTCAGCGTCTTCTCGCCCTTCAGGGCGGCCAATGCCACCTTCGCCTTGAATGCCGGCGTGTGGTTCCGGCGCGCTCGTCTGGTCATGATCTCTCCTGATGCGCGGCGATCCTCGCCGCCGTCAGGCAGAAAATCCACTTATCGCTCTGTCCAGTTTTCCTGAGCCAGCTCTGTTGTACGCTTGGCCGAGAAACATGATCAGCGCGCGATCGATGCGCGGATTGTCTTTCGCCAGGCGCGCAAATTCACTGCGGACTCCACTGTGTGTCTTGGCGACTTTTCCGGTATTGTCGAAAATAAAGGCCTGCGCCGCATGGTGGGCCGCAAGATAAGCCGCGCGGCCCGCCGCCTCATAAAGACCTATCCGGGCGATGGCGCGCGCTTCCTCAAGCGATTGCCGCGCCTTCTTGAGATAGAGTGCGCCGGCTGACGTCACAGATCTCGGCCATCTCGCTTCAGTTCCCGCATGAACGCGGACTCTTCCGCAAACGCGGCGGCCCCGAAGGGCAGCGCATTGATTACCGCTCCCGTATCGAGGAGGATTTCCGTTTCGATGTCGGCCAGGCGTCCACTTTCGCTCCAGAAGCTTTTGGGCTCTTTGAGAAAGACCGCAACGTCATAGTCGGAATCTGAAGCGGCATCGCCCCGCGCGCGCGAGCCGAACAGCAGAACACGCTCGATCTGCTCGCCGTAGGTGGCATTGAGCAGCCGGCGGAAACGAGCCAAAACTGCATCTTCGCGGTCTGACATCACAGCGCCATAGCACAATTCGACGCTTTTTGAAATTTGAGACCAGGATGCATCAATTCATGATTGGTCGAGTTCCGCCAGGATCAAGCATTCAAGCGAGGCGCTTAGCGCGTAAAACTCGACCCCTCACCACATATCCAGCGCCACCCGCGCCTCGTCCGACATGCGGCTTTGATCCCAGGGCGGGTCGAACACCATGTTGACCTTGGCGCCCGACACGCCGGGAACGGCGCTCACCGCGTTTTCGACCCAGCCGGGCATTTCGCCGGCCACCGGGCAGGCGGGGGCGGTGAGGGTCATCTCGACGGTGACGAAGGCGCTGTCGTCGATGTCAATGTTATAGATGAGCCCAAGCTCGTAAATATCTGAGGGGATTTCCGGATCGTAGACGGTTTTGAGCGCCGCGATGAGCGCGTCGGTGAGACGCTGCAACTCCTCCGGCGGCAGGCTCGACGGGGCGACGATCGCCGCCTGGTTGGGCGATTGATCGAGCGTGGAACTGTCGGTCATCGCGCGACCTCCTCAGGCGAACAGTTTTTGCGCATGGAGCAAAGCCTCGGCGAGCGCATCGACTTCCGCATGGGTGTTATATAGCGCAAAAGAGGCGCGGCAGGTGGACGTTACGCCAAACCGCTGCAACAGCGGCATCGCGCAATGGGTTCCCGCCCGCACCGCGACGCCCGAGCGGTCGATGATCGTCGCCACATCATGCGCATGCGCGCCCTCAAGCGCGAAAGACAGGATCGGCCCCTTGCCGGGCGCCGTGCCGAAAATGCGCAGCGAATTGATCTGGCCGAGGCGCTCATGCGCATAGGCGCTGACGCTCTCCTCATGGGCGCGGATGCGGGCGCGGCCGATCCCCTCGACATAGTCGAGCGCCATTCCCAAGCCGATCGCCTGGACGATGGGCGGCGTCCCCGCCTCGAAGCGGTGCGGCGGGGCGTTGTAGGTCACATTGTCGCGGGTCACGTCCTGGATCATCTCGCCGCCGCCGTTGAAAGGCGGCAGCGCCTCCAGCAGCGCCCGCTTGCCATACAGCACGCCGATGCCGGTGGGGCCATAGACCTTGTGGCCGGTGAACACGTAAAAATCCGCGTCAAGATCGCGCACGTCGACGTCAAGATGCACCGCGCCCTGCGATCCATCGACCAGCACCGGCACGCCATGCGCGTGGGCGATGCGGATGATTTCCCTGATCGGCGTCACCGTGCCGAGCACGTTCGACATATGGGTGATGGCGACGATTTTGGTGCGCTTGGTCACCGCCCGCTCGAACGCTTCCAGCGAGAACGAGCCGTCGTCGGCGACATCGACCCATTTGAGGACGGCGCCCTTGCGTTCGCGGTGGAAGTGCCAGGGGACGATGTTGGAATGATGCTCCATGATCGACAGCACGATCTCGTCGCCCGCGCCGATATGGGCGAGGCCGAAGCTGGCGGCGACGAGGTTAATCGCTTCCGTCGCCGAGCGGGTGAAGACGATTTCCTCTGTCGAGCCGGCGTTGAGGTAGCGCCTGACGCTTTCGCGGGCGGCTTCATAGGCCTCGGTCGCAGCGTTAGCGAGATAGTGCAAGCCCCTGTGGACGTTGGCATATTCATGGGTGTAAACATGCATCAGGCGTTCGAGCACGATGCCCGGCTTTTGCGCCGAGGCGGCGTTGTCGAGATAGACCAGCGGCTTGCCGTAGGGGCGCTCGGCGAGGATCGGAAAGTCGGCCCGCAGCTTTTCGACGTCGAGCGCGGGGACCGGGTGGTGGATCGTCATGGCTTGCTCCTCCCCGCCAGCCAGGCGCGCATTTTTGTCCGCAGCAGATCGGCGAGATCGCCTTGTGCGAACCGCTCGATCGCTTCAGCGCCGAAAGCCTCCAGCAGCATCGCCTCAGCCTCGGCCTCCGGCAGGCCGCGCGCTTGCAGATAGAATTTCTGCTCGGGATCGAGCGCGCCGACGGTGGCGCCGTGGCCGCAGACGACATCGTCGGCGAAGATTTCCAGCTCCGGCTTGTTGTTCATGACCGCGCGGGGCGACAGCAGGATCGCCTGGCTCTTCATGCCGCCGTCGGTCTTCTGCGCGCCAGGCTGGACGATCACCTTGCCCTGATAGACTCCGACCGCCTCGTCGGCGACGATGTGCTTGTAGAACTCGCGGCTGGTCCCGTGCGGGGCGGCGTGGTCGACGACCAGCGTCGTGTCGGCGTGGCGCGAGCCGTCGAGGAGGGTGAGGCCGCCGAGCGCGATTTTCGCGCCTTGCTCCTGCTGGCGGATGAACAATTGCCGCCGCACCAGCGCGCCGCCTGAAACGAAGGCGAAGGCGTTGAGTTCAGCGTCGGCGCCGAGCGTGGCGATCTGGCTTTCGAGATGCAGCGCCGCGTCATCTTCAACGATGCAAGCGTGCTCGCAGCGGGCGCCGTCCTTCAGGCTGAGCGTGGTGAGCGCGTTGCGCTGGCAGTGCGGGCCGCCGCCGACGAAGATCTCGACCACCTTGGCGGAAGCGCCGGGGAAAAGAATGATCGAAACGCGCGAGAAGACCGCGACCGGCGCCTGCGCGCTCGCAATATGGACGATTTCGATCAGTCCGCCGATGCTTTCCTGCGGCGCGACGCGGAGCGAGAGGCCGCGCAGCGCGAAGACGT
>JAYUFK010000302.1:0-3684 GCA_043739325.1 Methylocapsa sp.
AGCTGGGCAGTTAATTGAAACACCTGCTGCTCATTGAGTGAGCCTCCATTAACCGTAAGAATATTATTGTTCTTTTTGAATTCGCTTACCGCGCGCTCCGCCGTTTCAGTTTGCTCACGCAACTGATTTGCGCGTTCAAGCAACCAATCGCCCGCCGCGCGCCTCTCCTTAGACTTGGCGTCAAGCTGTTCAGCGATAAATTCGCTGGCGATGGTGTTCGCAATCAGAGCGGACTTTTCAGAATTCACAGCCGAGTAGCTGATTTCCATAACGTAGCTCATCCCAGCTCGGGCCACGTCCAGATTTTTTTCGAGGGCGACTATTGCCTGCTGACTGCGCTCGATATCGGTCTGCGGAGGGCCAGCGCGCTTGATCCCAAAAAGTGTACTCAGTAATCCACCTCCGCCGCCCACAAATTCTGGGTCTATGTCGAGGTGAAGACGCTTGACGACCAAATATGCAACATTGTCAGATTTCACAATTTGAATCAGGCTTTCGAAATTGTACGTATCCATCGGCGGTCCGGTTGCCGCTCCTTGGCGGGGGATAAACTGGTTCTCGGGCTTCCCGAGAATGAGCTCAACACTAGAGGTGAACGTTGGGGGCGTTACTTTCAGATAAAGGATCGCAATCGAAAGCGCGATAAAACACACGATGCCGACGATAGCGTATCGCCTGCGCGCGAAAAGAATGAGAACCTCGATCAAAGCGATCGGGCTGGTCTCGGGAGAAGCCGAATTTTCCAGCACGGCATGTTTGATAGGCAACTTTGATTCGAGCATCTTAAATTCGTTCCGGTGTTTCGACTATTTCCGCAAATGCCGACTGAGTAACAATGTCTAGATATAGAGAGTTCTTTTGCTGCACTCAGCGTACTGCGGAGATATGTTAATGTTCTTGACGGTTCCGCGAATCTCGGGTTGTAGTTAATGCGACTAACATGCGAAGATCTGTACTATTAATACATCTATCAAACGAGATTGTGCGCTGCGTTCGCTGCTTGGAAATGAGACCTGTCTGACACGGATGGAGGGGTTTCTTGCTGGATAGCGGTCCATTGGATCGGAATTTAGGCATCCAACTGACGTTTCAATAGTTTACCCTATATTGACTGGTCGCGCCGCAATTTTCGACGGAGACGGCGGGCGACCGGCTTCTAACTGATGACTCCGAGCCCGACGGGCCATAACAGGCTGGCGGGGCAGCCTAGCCGATTTCGTTTCAAAACGGCAGGGGTTTGATCCCGTGCGCCTCGCCGCGATTGATCTTACGGTCCGTTGGATCGAAACGACTTTTGTGGACGTAGAGTTCAGTCGCGCGACGGGGCACACTATCCGATGAAGAGCTTGAAATATCGCAAAAAGCCGGCTTTTCTGATCGATCCGCGAACCAAACAGACTGCTGGGAAAATGCCGAGCGCGGCTTGGCAAATGATCCCGCGTATGGATTTTCCGCCTCGCAAGAGCTGAAGTTGCTATATAGAGATGAATTTGTGAGGCAAATCGCCCGCAGGATCCGTTGGTTCCCAAGTCCGATGTCAAACCCCTCTATCGACACCGCGAAGCCCTGCCCGGAGATGTCGAAAATTTTCCGAACCCCACAGCGTCGCCGGATCACAGCTAACACGGAACCTCTCCAGCGCCGGCGAGGCGATCGATCCTGGGCCTGGTTTCCGATAAACTCTCTATTGACTATCAGTAAGCCGGCCAACCATCGGCTCGCGATTTCGACACCGCTGCGTTTATCAAGTGAATAAGGCGAGTTGAGCTCCGCATGATTGACGTCGATATACTGGACTAATAACTTTACTCTTCCCGCTGACTTTTTTAATAGTGCCTTGGAACGTATGGGGACTTGTCAAAGACTTGACGGATCGTGAGATTCCGGTTGATCGGTGTACAGGAATACGGAAAAATGAACGTTACTTGTTCCGCCATTCGTGATGACATGATTGGTGGCGTCGTGGCATGTCTTGAGAGAGGCTTCCCGCGCCGATCCAAGAGCTATTGGGCTTCCTCCCTTCAACGGATGTCGCGATTGCCCGCAATCGAAGGCTACCCTCGCCTTGGCTATGCGCTCGAAGCGAGCGGCCAAGTCGTCGGTGTCATCCTCCTGCTTTTCTCACGACGCCGCGATGCGGATCGAGAATACGTACGATGCAACATCTCAAGTTTTTGCGCCGACGCTGCATATCGAAGCAGCGCGATCTTACTGCATATGGCGGCCGTCAAACACAAGGAAGTAACCTACTTCAACATTTCGCCGGCCTCTCACACGTTGTCGTTTATCGAGGCGCTGGGGTTTCGACGTATTTCCGATGGCCAGGTTCTTCTGGTCCCATCGCTGTCAGCCCTTCAACCCGATGTGCGGGTTAGTGTTTTCGGAGCCGACGACGCAGCGTCCGCGCGTCTCAATGAAAACGAGCGGCGAATTCTGGCCGACCACGCGGCGCTAGGATGCATCGCCTTGGTGTGCGCGACAGGCGATGCTGTGTTTCCTTTCGTGTTCCAGCGCCGGAAGATACTGCGCGATCTTATACTGTGCGCCCAACTTATATATTGCCGAAACATGGAAGAGATGATCCGTTTTGCCGGATCTTTGGGGCGTGTCCTGCTGCTTCGCTGCGGCCCATTTCTTATCGTCGATGCTAACGGGCCAATACCGGGCTTGGTTGGTCGATATTTTCCCGAGCAAAGCCCTAAGTACTTCAAAGGCCAGATCTCACCGTACATCGGCGACCTCGCATACACCGAATTGGCTTTCTTCGGCGCCTGAGTTAGTTTAGCGGTCGAAAACCAGCAACGTCCGTTGCATCAAGAGATTTCATCAAGGCAATTTCAATCGGATCACAACTCCAAGAGCTGTAACAGGATCAATTGGCAAGGCGCGGCGCTAGGTTCGGCTTTTGCAACGCGCAATAGCGACCACGCGTCCTCCCGAGAGGAAAAAAGGCGCTTAATAATCCGGCTCTAAGCTTCCAGATCAAGTGACACGTGCCAGCACTCTCGCGCAGGAAACAATCATGGACCGTTTAGAAGAGCTGGCGAGTTTTGCTAAACTGTCGCTGTCAGGACTGTCGGAGCAAACGACGAACATTGATCCGGCAATATTCGCAATCATATTTGTAATACTATTTCTATTCTCTGCTTCCTCGCGGAGTTGGCCGATCATCCTTGGAAGCACTTTGCTGGGTGCAATTGGATGTCTTATAGTGATCGCGCCGAGCTCGGCCGCGCTCTTGCTTGCATCGGGTGCGTGTCTGGGAAGTTTACTGATGAGCCTTGGCGGTATTCAATATCGCCGCCGCAGAAAAATCCAGCAGCGTGAGTTCGAAAGATTGCGCGAAGCAGTCAGAAATCTGGAGACGGTGTCAGAGCGCCAGTTCTTGCAGTCGCTCAATCCGCGAACGGAAATAGTGGAGCCGAAAGAATCTGACGATCCTCCATGATAAGAAACCGCTTGAACAGTTCGCCCGGTCTAATCCGCGCTCGAAAGAACGGAGCGCCGATCGCAAGGCGTGGATCACGCGAACGGCTCCAATATCACATTATTAATATGTAATAATAGATTGTGAAGGAACCGCCACAGGTCAAGTCCTAGATTTGCTGGAAAAGTTGTGAAGGGAAGCGGGTCGGCTTTGGATTGAAGACTGCTTTTCGAAGTCGGCTTTCAATTGCTGACGGA
>JAYUFK010000303.1:0-3680 GCA_043739325.1 Methylocapsa sp.
ATTCCCAAATCAGCGAAAAAGTGATTCAGGATGTGGATGAGGCTTTTGCCGTCCCTTCTGACGAATCTGCGCGCTGTTTGTTCGACGTTTCCGGACCCCCGGAAGGGGCGTGGAGGGCGCCACGACCGTCGCCGCCAGCATGGTGTGATAGCTCTCGACCTTGCACAGCAAATCCCTTCTGCCGCGTGACCTAATCCGCGGCGGCAAGCCCGTTGGGGTTTGCGAGGCGACCGCGACGAAAATGCTGAAGCTGTGGGCTCGGATCGCGGCTCGGATTGTGCCGAGCGGCGATGGGCATATCCTGGCCGGCGGCGTGTTGCCTTTTTCGCCGGAGGCCTCAACCGTGTTGCTCGACGGCATTCGCGAGTCCGCGGACAAGCGACACGTGCAGGGCGGTCCGCCGTTTGACGACGATGCCCCGCGAAAGGCAGCGCCGTTGTTCACGATAGCTTGGTTGTTCGACTTGCTGCCGAAGGCCATCGGCGAGACGCCTGCATAACAGCGACCACGAAGAGGTCGTGTTCCATGAAGCTCGCTTCCCGCTGGCCGCAGGCGTCACCCAGAAGGAGATCGGCGCTGGGCTCGAATCGCTCAAGGCCTTGCGGCGCGAGAACGCCAAGTTCTGGAACTGGCTGGGCGGTCCGCCGCGAAAACGGCCACGCGCCGACAAAGATACGAATGCCGTCGCTTGGGAAGTGACCATGGAAGACGGTGCGACCGTGCTCGGCAATGTCGAACTGAGGGGGCGATGCCTTGTCCTCTCATGCCGCCGTTGACGCGGCGCTCGTCGATGTCGGTCGTCCCGATATGAGGGGGAGACGAGCTTGCAGCTGAATTGCTGCGATCTATCCAAAACTTCGGGTCATCATAGCAACTGGATATGACGATGCTCTCTTTTGCAAAAAGTTTGTGAACTGGACCTCGGTAGGTTTTCTCAAAAAGCCGTACAGCCTCGAGCAATTACGCGTTGCACTTGGCTCAATCGGAGCGCTCGCCTGGCGCGGAGCGCTGGCGTCTCGCGATCTATCCCTTGCCGGGCCAAGCGTCGCGATCAGCCGGAAGCTTCGAACGGCCCGGAGCCCAGCATGGCGTTCAGGCTTTGACGCGCGCGCGACACGCGGCTCTTCATCGTGCCCACGGCGCATTTGCAAATCTCGGCGGCTTCATCATAGGACATGCCGCTGGCGCCAACCAGGATCAGCGCCTCTCGCTGATCCGGCGGCAGCTTCTGCAACGCCGCGCGAAAATCAAGATACTCGAGGTGCAGATCTTGATCGGGCTTGGAAATCAAACTTGCGGTATGTTTTCCGTCGGGATCCGGCAGTTCGCGGTGGCGCTTTCTGATTTCCGAATAATACGTGTTGCGCAGGATCGTGAAGAGCCACGCAATAAGATTCGACCCTGCCTCGAACGAATTAAGATTCTGCAGCGCCTTGGTCAAGGTTTCTTGCACAAGGTCATCGGCGTGATCCCTGTTGCCGCTGAGAGAAACCCCGAAGGCGCGCAATTTAGGAATTGCAGCAATCAAGTCGGATTTAAGTTCGGCGTTTGACCGTTCGCCGCCGCTCACTTTTTATCGGCTTTATCGTCGAGGCGACTGAGGAGTTCGAGAAGCCGATCGGGAATGGGCTGCGCAACCACGTCTTCATACATCGCCTTGAGCTGGCTGCCGATATGTTCCTCCAAGCTGATATGCGTTTCCCGGTTCGTCGATGCAGGCGTCTTAAGCGGCGCCTCAGGCGTCTTGCCCCGCTGCTTTTTGTCAGCCATTGGATTCTCCGCGCCTGCTTCGGCGGACCGAAATTGGCAGATCATATATGCGTCGGCTCAATTCGCCACCAAAAGAGCGTCTCACATAAGAGAAGTCGCGGATAGCAGCTTAGTCCGAGTTAGACAAGATTCGGCTTGCTTTATCGAACGTCCCATGTACGGAGTCGGAAGGGAGAGCAACGGGAGCCCAATGCCTATATCCACCCAAATTGGACCCTTCTTGCCATTGCTGCGGCGCTTTGCTCGCGCGATGACCGGTTCTCAACCTGTAGGCGACGGTTACGTTGCTGCGACGCTGGAATCGATACTGGCGGATCGCAGTTTGTTTGTCGCCTCGCTCGGGCCGAGAGTCGCCCTGTATAGGGCTTTTCTGCGCGTGTGGCGCCTTAGCCCGAGCGTTGCGGGCGGATCGGAAAATGTCAGTCCCGACGAAAAGGCGGCGGCGCGCAACCTGGCCGCGATACCGACCGCGCCCCGCATCGCATTTCTGCTAAGCGCCCTTGAATCCTTCAAAATCCACGAAATCAGCTCGGTTCTCGATTGCAGCGACGCCGAGGCCGAGACATTGCTACAACAGGCTGCGCATGAAGTGGCCGCGCAAATGCGCACCAACGTTCTTATCATTGAAGACGAACCGTTGATCGCGCTGGACCTGCAATATATCGTCGAGCAACTGGGCCACAAGGTCGAGATGGTAGCGCGTACGCAAGTCGAGGCGGTGAGGTTGGCGATGAAGGGCCGGCCGGGTTTGATCCTCGCCGATATACATTTGGCGGACGGAAGTTCGGGCGTTGTGGCGGTCAATGAAATATTAGAGAAGCACGAGGCGCCGGTCATCTTCATTACCGCTTTTCCCGAGCGCCTGCTAACGGGCAATGCACCCGAGCCGGTGTTCCTGATAACCAAACCTTTCAGCATCGAGGCGGTGAAAGCGGGGATCAGCCAAGCTCTATTCTTCGATAGAAAGTCGCGACCCGCGGCGACGGAAGCGTAGACAGCGGCGTCTTGAGCCGGAGCACAAAGACTTTTTGTCGAATTGTGATTGCACCGCAAATCTTCGATTGGGCGAGATCTTTTCCGAAAGCCGGATGCGCTTTTGGCGCGACTGCGCGAGTCTAGTGAGTAACGATGACTTGCTTATACGGCACGCTCACGCGCCAATGCACGCCTTCGTCTTCGAAGGTCAGGCTTGCGTCGCCGCTAAGTCCTTCGGCGACCATACGCTCGATCACAATGCTGCCAAATCCGAGCGATGGTTTGCGCGGCGCTGGCGGCCCTCCTTGTTCGCGCCATTCCATCTCGAATCTCAGTTCGACGTCGGTCTCGTCAATTTTCCAGCGGACATCCACGCAGCCTGCATCATTCGAGAGGGCGCCGTAGCGAACAGCATTGCTCCAAAGCTCACGCAGGGCTAGGCCCAACGTTTGCGCCGCTGAGGGGTTCAGCACGATCGCCGGCCCCTCGGCGGAAATTCTCTGAGCATGATTGTCGAGACGATCGAACGTCTGCGCGCGCACCAGCGCATCGAGGGGCACCCCCCGCCAATCGTGGCGCGTCAATAATTCCTGGCTCGCGACGAGCCCCTGCAAGCGCTCGGAAAATTTTCGCTCAAAATTGCGCGCCGTCTCGCCGCTTATCACGCTGCGGCGCGCTATCGCTTGCGCCACCGCGAGAAGGTTTCGAGAGCGATGATTGACTTCAGACATCAATAATCGAATATTTTTCTCGCGCAGCTTGTGTTCGTCGATATCCGTCGTTGTTCCGTACCATCGGACGACGGCGCCCTGGGAGTCGAGCAGCGGCGCGGCGCGGCTGATGTGCCAGAGATACCCCTTACCGGTTACCATCAGACGATGCTCCTTTTGATAGGGCTGGCCGGTTTCGCTGGCGCGCAACCAGGTCTCCGCGGT
>JAYUFK010000304.1:0-26601 GCA_043739325.1 Methylocapsa sp.
CTCGCCTCAGGGGTGGATTGACGACCAAAACACTATGCGTAAACTTCATACTTTGTTGGTCGAATTATTAGAAAACAAGAGACCCCTTGGAATCTCAAATTTCGCGCCTCCGGGGCAAAATGCACCGCACAATCCGTTTCCGCCTTCGCCATAAAGCAACTGCGAAATTTACCGACGTGAGCCAATCTTCAACAACCTGACCGCCCGTTTGAATCCGTGCGCCATTCGGCGCCCAAGCCGCTGAAATCACTCACACCCCGACCACAGTGCGGGCCGGCCCACCTTGCCCGCCGCTTCCTCCCGCACCATCTCCAGCCGCAGCCATTCTTCCTCCCCCGCCGCCAGTTCCGCCTGCTTGGCGCCGTAGGCTTTGGTCGCCTTGTCGAAGCCGGGGGGATCGCGCTCGTGCAGGCCGGCGTCTGCGAGAATCTTCTCGAGCCGCGCGATCTCCTGACGCATCGCTTCGATCTTGCCGGGCAGCTTCTCCAGCGCGTGCTTATCGTTGAACGACATCTTGCGCTTCGACGGCGCACGCAGCGCCTCGCGCGACGCGGCCGGCTTCGGCGCCGGCGCGATCACCGCCGCCGGACCCGCCAGACCGAAGCCGCGTTGCGCCACCATGTCGCTATAGCCGCCCGCATATTCCTGCCAACGCCCGCCGCCCTCGCTGACGATTACCGACGTCGCGACGCGATCGAGGAAGTCGCGGTCGTGGCTGACCAGAACGATGGTGCCGGGATAGTCGCTCAGCAGCTCCTGCAACAGGTCGAGCGTCTCGATGTCGAGATCGTTTGTCGGTTCGTCGAGAACGAGAAGATTAGACGGTTTGGCCAAGGCCCGCGCCAGCATGAGCCGCCCGCGTTCGCCGCCCGAAAGGCGGCCGATCGGCGTGCGCGCCTGCTCGGGCGCAAACAGGAAGTCCTTCATGTAGCCCATGACGTGCTTGCGCGCGCCGTTGACCTCGACGAAGTCGCTACCCCCACCTGTGAGCGCATCGACCAAAGTCGTCGTCGGCTCCAGCGAAGCGCGGCGCTGATCGAGGCTCGCCATTTCGAGATTGGCGCCGAGCCGGATGATTCCGGAATCGGCCGGCAGCACGCCGGTGATGAGATTGATCAGCGTCGTCTTGCCAGCGCCGTTCGCGCCAATGATGCCGAGCCGGTCGCCGCGCAGCACGCGCAGCGAGAAATCCTTGACGATGGGGCGCTCGCCATACGATTTCGAGACGTCCTCCGCCTCGATCACCAGTTTGCCCGACAGCTTGGCGCCGGAGGCGACCATCGCCACTTCGCCCTGCGCGCGCTTGGCTTCGCGGCGCTCCTGCCGCATCGCGCCAAGTTCGCCGACGCGGCGCATGTTGCGCTTGCGCCGCGCGGTGACGCCGTAGCGCAGCCAATGCTCCTCGTTGACGATTTTGCGATCGAGCTTGCGGCGCTCCATCTCTTCTTCTTCGAGCTTCTGGTCGCGCCAGGCCTCGAATTCGCCAAAGCCGCGATCGAGCCGCCGCGCCGCGCCGCGATCGAGCCAGACCGTCGCGCGCGTCAGATTGGTCAGCAGGCGCTTGTCATGGCTGATGAGAACGAAGGCCGAGCGGGTCTGCGAAAGCTCCTTTTCCAGCCATTCGATTGCGAGAAGATCGAGATGGTTGGTCGGCTCGTCCAGCAGCAAAATATCCGGCTCCGGCGCCAATGTGCGGGCCAGCGCGGCGCGTCTCGCCTCGCCGCCTGAAAGCGAGGCAGGTCTCGCCGCGCCGTCGACGCCGAGCTCCTCCATCAAGGCGATAGCGCGATACGGATTGTCTTCCTCGCCCATGCCGCCAAGCACGAAATCCAGCGTCGTCGCATAGGCCGAAAGGTCCGGCTCTTGCGGCAGGTAGCGCATGCTGGCGTTCGGCTGGGCGAAACGCTCGCCCGAATCGGCGGCGATGTCGCCCGCCGCAATCTTCAGGAGCGTCGACTTGCCCGACCCGTTGCGCCCGACCAGCGCGATGTGGTCGCCGGGAGAAACCGCGAGGTCCGCGCCCTCCAGCAGCGGCGAACTGCCGAGCCTCAGGCGGATGCCTCGCAATTGTAGAACTGGCGGCATATGCATTAATCTCGCGTGGCGGGTTGCGGCCTAGTTAGAGACTCGCCGGGCAAAGGGAAAGCAAATGGTTGAAACAGCGGTCTCGGCAGTTTTGGCGACGCTCGCCGCCCACCGCGGCGAAGTCCTCAGCCGGTCGATCACCGAGGAATTCGCTACAGATTCCGATCGTTTCGCCCGGATGCATGTCACGCTGGGCGATCTGCTGTTCGATTATTCGCGCCAACGCGTCACTTCCACCACCATGACCAATCTGGCGATTCTGGCCAAAGCCGCGCAGGTCGAGGCGAAACGCGACGCCATGTTCGCCGGTGCGATCATCAACACGACCGAGCGCCGCGCCGTTCTGCATACCGCGTTGCGCAATCTCTCGGGCAAGCCGGTGATGGTCGAAGGCCGCGACGTCATGCCTGAGGTGGCGGCGGAACGTGCGAAAATGCTGGCCTTCGCCAGCGATGTACGCGAGGGCCGGATGCGCGGCGCGCTGGGCCAGCCGATGACCGATGTCGTCAATATCGGCATTGGCGGCTCCGATCTCGGCCCGGCGATGGCCGCACGAGCGCTCGCGTCTTTCGCTCCCGCCAATCTGCACACGCATTTCGTCAGCAACGTCGATGGCGCCGACATCGCCGACACGTTGCGCGGCCTCGATCCGGCCCGAACGCTTTTCATTGTCTCGTCGAAGACGTTCACGACGCAGGAGACGATGACCAACGCCCACAGCGCGCGCGCCTGGATCGCCGGCGCCTTGGGCGAAGGCGCGGTTTCCGATCATTTCGCGGCCGTTTCGACGCGGCTTGATAAGGTCGCCGAGTTCGGCATCGAGGCGCATCGCGTTTTTGGCTTCTGGGAATGGGTCGGCGGTCGCTATTCCCTCTGGTCGAGCATCGGCCTGCCGCTCGCCATCGCCATAGGCCCTGAGGAATTCCTCGAATTCCTCGCCGGCGGCCACGAGATCGACCGGCATTTTTGCGAAGCGCCGGCGGCGCGGAACATTCCAATGTTGATGGGGCTGCTCAGCGTGTGGAATCGCAATGTTCTCGGCCACGCCTCGCAGGCGGTCATTCCCTACGATCAGCGCCTCGGCCGCTTCCCCGCCTATCTCCAGCAGTTGCAGATGGAGAGCAACGGCAAGAGCGTGCGGCTTGACGGCGTGCCAGTCGAAGCGGCGACGGGCTCCGTCATCTGGGGCGAGCCCGGGACCAATGGCCAGCACGCATTCTTCCAGTTGCTGCATCAGGGCACGGAAATCGTCCCGGTGGACTTCCTCGTTGCGGCGTCGCCGACCAATGCCGACGCGCATCATCATGATCTGCTTGTCGCCAACTGCTTCGCACAAGGCGAAGCGCTGATGCGCGGACGTAGCGCAAGCGAAGCCGAGGCGATCACCAAGGCGCAAGGCGCCAGCGCCGAGGAGGCGGCACGTCTGGCGCCGCATAAGACGTTCTCCGGCAGCCGGCCATCGAGCACGCTGCTGTATTCGAAAATGACGCCGCTCATGCTGGGCCGTCTCGTCGCGCTGTATGAGCACAAGGTGTTCGTCGAAGCCGCGATCTGGGACATTAACGCGTTCGACCAATGGGGCGTCGAACTGGGCAAGGAACTCGCGTCGCGGTTGGCGCCGATTGTGTCTGAGGCAAACGCCGGCACAAGCGCGCTGGATGGGTCCACCGCTGGGCTGATCGCGCATATGCGGAAGTTGCGGGGCTAGCCGCGCTTGGGCAATGGTCGCGTCGCCTGCTTCAGCCACGCGCGGGTCTTGCTGTCGACTTGCGGCGCGACGACCCGGCGCACGCGCTTGTGGTAGGCGTTGAGCCACGCAATCTCGCCCGCGTCGAGCAGTTTTGGCTCGACCAGCCGCAAGTCTATCGGCGCGAGGGAGATTGTCTCGAAGCCGAGCATCTCCCGCTCCGCGCCCTTGATCGCGCGCTTCTCGACAACGACGAGATTCTCGATGCGGATGCCATACTTGCCCGCCGCATAATAGCCTGGCTCGTTGGAGATGATCATTCCGGGCGCGAGCGCAACTGTCCCGGTCTTGGCGATGCGCTGCGGCCCTTCATGCACCGACAAATATGAGCCGACGCCGTGGCCGACGCCATGATCGAAATCCAAGCCCGCTTGCCATAGCGCCTGGCGCGCCAGCGCATCGATCTGCGCGCCACTTGTCCCCTTGGGGAACACACCCTGCGCGATGGCGATATGGCCCTTCAGCACCCGCGTGAAGCGGTCGCGCATTTCGATGGTTGGGCGACCCACGGCGATCGTGCGGGTAATATCGGTCGTGCCGTCCTCGTATTGCCCGCCGCTATCGATGAGAAAGATGCCGCGCACAATCCCGAGGTTGGATGTCTCGCTGACCTTGTAGTGCGGAATCGCGGAATGCGGGCCAGCGCCGGCAATCGAGGGAAACGAAATATCCTTCAACGCGCCGGTCTCGCGCCGAAATGTTTCCAACGCCGTGCAGGCATCGATTTCCGTCAACTTGCCCTTCGGCGCCTCGGCGTCGAACCAGGCGAGGAAACGCGCCATCGCGGCGGCATCGCGCAAGTGCGCCGCGCGCGTTCCCTCAAGCTCGGCGTTATTCTTCGACGCTTTCATCAGCGTGATCGGATCGGCGCCGACAATCGCCTCGCCGCCCGAGAGGTTGAGCGTCTGACTCAATCGCGCCGGCGCCGTCGCCCCGTCAAACAGCCATTTGCCGCGCGCCGCTTCAATCGCGGCGATCAGCGCATCTGGGTCGGCGATATCCGCCAGCGGCGCGAGTGCCTCGCGTACGGCGGGCGAAAGCTTGCGCGCGTCGACAAACAGTTTCACCTTGCCTGCCTGCGGAACGAGCGCAAAGCACAGCGGCAATGGCGTATGCGCGACATCGGCGCCACGGATATTGAGCAGCCACGCGACATTATGCGCATCGCTGACGACGAGGCCGTCGTGGCCTTTCAGCGCCTGTTGCACACGCTTCAGCTTGGCGCCCGCGGTCTCCCCGGAAAAACGCTTCTTGTGCAGGCTGATCGCGCCAAGCGGCTCGGCAGGCCGGTCCGGCCACACGGCGTCGACGGGGTTCGAATCGACCGCGACAAGCTCGCCGCCGGCCTTGGCGCAGGCCTTGGCGAAGCGCTCGACCGTGTCCGGCATGTGCAGCCAAGGATCGTACCCCAGCCGCTCGCCGCGTTTCAGATTGGCGGCGATCCAGGCGGTCGGCGGATCGTCGACTACGTGGCGAGGCGCGAATACCTTCGCATCGACTTGTTCAGGCGCCTGCACGGTATAGCGGCCATCGACAAAGATCGCGGCCGATTCCATCGCCACAATGGCGATGCCCGCCGAACCTGAAAATCCCGTCAGCCACAGCAACCGCTCGGCGCACGCCGTGACATATTCGTTCTGATGCTCGTCGGCGCGGGGCACAATGAAACCCGCAAGCCCACGACGTTTGAGTTCCGCTCGCAGCGCCTCGGCGCGCTCGCGTCCTTTCGACCTGTCGCCGACTTCGCCAAAGGTCTGAAAATGACTCTCGAACATGCGAACCGCCTCGGGACTATTCCGCCTGGTCGCCAGTCACGACGCGTCCAATAAATGGGAGTTCGCGATAGGAATGGGCGACGTCCATGCCATAACCGACAACGAAGACATCGGGGCAGACGAAGCCGACAAAGTCGGCCTTGAGTTGCACGGCGCGTTTGCCCGGCTTTTCAAGCATTGTGCAGATCAGCACCCGTCGCGCGCCCCGCGCCACAAGGAGGTCTTTAGCGAAGGCCAAGGTGCGACCGGATTCGAGGATGTCGTCGACCAGCAAAACATCGCGGTCTTTCACCGACGATTCGATGTCTTTCAAGATACGCACAGCGCCAGTGGAAACCGTGCCCTCGAGGTAGCTGGAGAGATGAAAGAACTCGACATGCGGCTCCAGGCCGACGCGATGCAGCGCCCGCAGCAAATCGGCGGCGAACATGAAGGAGCCCTTCAATATCGCCACGACCAGCAAGTCTTTCGGCTTTATCGCGGCGATTTCGCTCGCCATCTCGCTGGTGCGTTTGGCGATCGCGTCTTCATCGTAGAGGACCTTGACCTGTCTTTCGCCACTCATAATCCTGCCTCGCTCAACGGGGCTTTATCCCCCGCCGAGGCGAATTTTACCAGCACGTCCTTTGCGCCCTCGGGCGGCGTCGCTAGCCGGGCTCGGAACGAGGTTTCTTCATTCGGGCCAAGATGCATTTTGGGCGCCCGGACCGTCCAAACGTAAAGCTCGCGTGCATCCGCGCCGCGAACCGCGATCCGCAAGTTCGGCGCATCGTTAGCGATGCTACGCAAGTTGACCAGCGAGCCCTCGACCAGCAATACCTTCCTGTCGTCGAGCGAACCCAGCTTAGCATCGACATTCTCCAGCGCAATCTCGCGCAAATTCACCGGGAGGCCGATTGCCGCGTAGATTCGGGCCGTCGGCGGCGCGGCTTTCACAATTGCCCGCCGCTGGCCGACCGCCGTCATAATGCTCGCCACAATCAGCAAAGCCGCGAATGGCGCGGCGGCGCGCTCGAAACGGCGGCGCGGCTTTGAATCATCCTGAGACTCGCCCCCGATCGGCTCCGCCCAGGCGTCGGCGACGGTTTCAAATCGCCCGGAGTCCGCCTCGCCGCTAATCATCGGCGCGGCCGTCACGGCCCAAATGTCGCCGCAGCCGGCGCAGCGCAATTGAGCGCCTTCGTCGCCCAGGACTTCGCGCGGAATGTGGTATGAAGTGGAGCAGGTCTTGCAAGTGATCAACATGGCGAATCAAACGGGCTCCGGCGCCCGGCGGGACGCAGTTGGCATTTGGCGACGTTCATGGTTAAGGGCGCGTTAAGCATATTGCCGCGCCCACAGAGGTTGCCTTGTTGCGATTCGAGAATGTTGGCCTGAGATACGGCATGGGCGCTGAAATCGTCCGCGATCTCAATTTTGGCATTGCCCCGCAAAGCTTTCAGTTTTTGACCGGGCCGTCAGGCGCCGGCAAAACGACATTGCTGCGGCTGATGCTGCTTTCCTTGCGGCCGACGCGCGGCATCGTCCGCATTTTTGGCAAAAACGCCGCGCAGCTCGACAAGGATGCAATCACCGGCCTGCGCCGACGCATCGGCGTCGTGTTCCAGGATTTCCGCCTGCTCGATCATCTCACGACTTATGAAAACGTCGCACTGCCATTGCGGGTCATGGGCCGCAGCGAGGCTGCCTATCGTCCTGAAGTCGTCGAATTGTTGCGCTGGGTCGGCTTGGGCGAGCGCATGAACGCCTTGCCGGCGGTCTTGTCGGGCGGAGAAAAGCAGCGCGCCGCCATTGCCCGCGCGCTGATCGTGCGCCCCGAACTGCTGCTCGCCGACGAACCGACGGGCAATGTCGATCCCGCCTTGGCGCGCCGTCTGCTGCGGCTGTTCGTCGAATTGCACAAGTTCGGCACCGCCGTCGTCATCGCCACCCACGATCTAACCCTAATGGATCAGTTCAGCGATGCCCGCCGGCTAGTGATCGGCGGCGGCCGGCTTCAAATATTTGAAGGCCATTCGCTATGAACGGCTCGCAGGACGCGCTCCCGCGGCACGCCATCGAAATGCCGGCAGACTCGGCGCTGAAGCGCGATATGCCATTGGTTCCAGCCGATTCGATCGCCGGCCGCGCGCTCGTCATTGTCATCGCCATCATGACGTTTCTCGCCTGCCTTACGGCGGGCGGCGCTATACTTGTCGCCAACGCGGCGCAAGGCTGGCGCTCCGACGTCTCGCGGGAAGTGACAATCCAGATAAAGCCCGCCGCCGGACGCGACCTTGACGCCGAGGTCGCTAAAGCGGTCGAGGTCGCAAGCGCCACGCCCGGCGTCGCGGAGGCGCGCGCTTACACGAAACAAGAATCCGAAAAGCTGCTGGAGCCCTGGCTTGGCGGCGGCCTGGATCTCGGCCAATTGCCGATCCCTCGCCTCATCGTCGTGCAGATGAACAGCCAGGACGCCAGCGATCTTGCGAGCCTGCGCGATGCGCTCGCGGCAAAGTCGCCGAGCGCCAACCTCGACGACCATCGACTCTGGCTCGCGCGCCTCGACACGATGGCGAATGCTGTCGTGGCGCTCGCCGTGGCGCTGTTCCTGCTGATGATATCGGCGATGGCGATGGCGATCGGCTTCGCCACGCGCGGCGCCATGGCGGGAAATCGCGAAATCATCGAGGTCTTGCATGTCGTCGGGGCGGCCGACAGTTTCATTTCGCGGCAGTTCCAGAATCATTTTCTGCGGTTGGGCCTGAAGGGCGGTCTGATCGGCGGGGCCTGCGCCGCCGGCTTTTTTGCGACGGCATCCGTTTTGTCCCGGGCCTGGGCGTCGTCATCCGGCGGCGAGGAAATCTCCGCGCTGTTTGGCGCGTTCGCGCTGGGCGTTCGCGGTTACATTGCAATCTGGTCGATCGCTGTCATGATCGCCCTGCTGACCGGACTGATGTCGCGCATAATCGTTTTTCGCCACTTGCGCGGTTTGCTATGATGCGTTCAGCGCCTAAGCCCTGCGCCGGGATGCCTTGATGATCCGGTTACGCTCGCTGATTTTCAACATCGCATTCTACGTCAATCTAATTGTCTTGATGATCGTGGGATTGCCGATGATCCTGCGCGGGCGTCAAGGCGTCTTCACAATGGCGCGGCTGTGGGGATCGACCTCGCTTTGGCTGCTCGACAAGATCTGCGGCCTGCGGGTTGAATTTCGTGGCCTCGAAAACATTCCGCAAGGCGGCTACATCATCGCCGCCAAACATCAATCGATCCTGGAGACTTTCGCGCTGCTCAAGTACGCACCGGATTTCGCCTACGTGCTGAAGCGCGAGCTGATTTTCGTGCCTGTTTTCGGACTCTATCTCATGGGCGCCCAGCAGATCGACATCAACCGTTCGCGAGGCCGCAGCGCCATGGCGCAGATCAGCAAGCGCGCGGGTGAAGTCATCGCGTCAGGTCGGCAAGTTTTCATTTTCCCCGAGGGAACGCGCCGCCCGCCCGGCGCCCCGCCGATGTACAAATATGGCGTGACGAACCTCTATGGCGACACCCGCGCCCCCTGCTTGCCGGTCGCGGTCAACACCGGGATTTATTGGGGTCGTCGCGGCTTCACGCGCCGGCCCGGCGTTGCGATTATCGAATACCTGCCCGTCATCGCTCCAGGACTGACAAAGGATGAGTTCGCCGCGAAGCTGCAAGCGAGGATCGAGACGGCGTGCGACCGGCTGATGGCCGAGGCGCTGGCCAAGGATCCGTCGCTCGCCGCGGTCTTGGCGAGGGCGGTTGCGACGCCCGCGGCGACGTAAGAAGCAGCAAGCCGCTGCGTCAGGTGCTTGACCGGACACAAACTATGTTCTATGTTTGTTCTCATCCAAGCCTGACAGGGTGAACAGCATGCTTGCCTCGAACGAACAAGTACCCCGCGACTTCAGCATCGCACCTGGCTGTGACGCCCCAGCGTTCACCATGCCTGAAGAATCAGCGCCTTGGCATTTGCGGGAGCCAGAAAGCGCGCCGCTTTCGATTTTGGCCGGCGAGGGACTTGGCCGGCGGTTTCGTCTCTGGCGCGGCGCTTCGGGGCGCCGTTTCATGTTTTCGGTCTACGCCAGCGAGGCCTGCCCGGCCTACGATCAGGCGGTCCTGGTCGGCGCGGCAGTCGAACCGGACGGCGCGCGGCGTATTCTCTTCATTGCCGACACCGGCGCATTTCCCGAGCCTGTACTCGACCGGGCTCGCCGAACTCTGGCAAAGGCCCGCGACAAGGTGGAATTCCATGTTCACTTGCTGGCGTTGTCGCCGCGAGAGCGCATGGCGGTCATCGCCGATCTTGCCTCGCCGCCGGATTTCGCGCCTTCGCGCCGCAGTTGAGCGGCCAGCCATTCCAGTTCGCGGTCATGGATGCCGATGGCCGCGAGATGCGCCTGCGTGTTGAGGACGTACTCCACATTGGCGCCGGCCTGACCATGAGAGCTGCGGACAAGTTCGAGAAGCCGGCTTCGCACCAGCCGCCCCGCATATTGCGCGTGGCTGCGGTCCGCGACGTAGGTTAAGGCGGCGGCGCTGTGGCCAGTCTCGAACTGCAGCCTCACCTTGCGCTCGAGATAGACTGCGGTGATCAACTCGCGCCGGCGCAGATAGTCACGTGTGGCCGGCCAATCGGCTGCCGCAACGCGAAACCCGACGCCGTGGCACGAGCCGCCGCGATCGAGGCCCAGCACCAGACCCGGTCGCTCCGCCGTGCCGCGATAGACATGCGAATAGACACAAAGATGACGGCTCCACCCATGCACATGCGCGCGCCGTTGCTCGATGAAGTCGAATCCGGGGCGCCACATCAGGGAGCCATAGCCGAAAACCCAGAAATCCTTGTCCCGGGCGGCCCGCGCCATGGCTATCCCCCCGGCGTCGCGTCTTCGCGAGCGCGTCCAAAGTCCGGCGCCGCCGTCTCCTGGCCAAGCGCGACAATTCCCATGCGGATCGCGCGGGTGCGGGTGAAGAGATCGAACAACCCGTCGCCATCGCCGCGCCGGATCATCCGTTGGAGGGCCGAAAGGTCCTCGTTGAAGCGCCCGAGCATCTCCAACACGGCATCCTTGTTGTGCAGGAATACGTCCCGCCACATCGTCGGATCCGACGCGGCGATGCGAGTGAAATCGCGAAACCCACCGGCGGAGAACTTGATGACTTCGGCCCGCAACGTCTCCTCAAGATCGGCGGCGGTGCCGACGATATTGTAGGCGATGAGATGCGGCAGATGACTGGTGATCGCCAGCACCAGATCGTGATGCGCAGCCGTCATTGTCTCGACGTCGGACCCCAGCGCCCGCCAGAACGCGCAAACGCGCTCCACCGCACCAGGATCGGCGCCTTCGGGCGGTGTGATAATGCACCAGCGATGCAGGAAAAGGCTGGCGAATCCGGCGTCCGGTCCCGACTGCTCCGTGCCAGCGACGGGATGCGCGGGAACAAGGTGCATGCCGGCGGGAATATGCGGTGCGATTGCCGCCTCGACCGCCGCCTTGACCGAGCCGACATCAGAAACAATAGCGCCGGGCTTCAGATGCGGCGATACGCGCTTCGCCAGTTCGCCATTGGCGCCAACCGGCACGCAGAAGATTACCAGGTCAGCGCCGCGAACCGCCTCTTCCGGGGTCGCCGCAATTTCGTCGGCAAGCTTGAGTTCGCGCACCCTCTCAAGCACGCTTTCCCGCGCGTCGGAGGCGATGATCGTCCTCGCGACATTGCGGCGGCGCACGGCGCGCGCGATCGACGACCCGATCAGGCCGAGACCGATGATCGCCAGCCGATTGAAAAGCGGCGCAACAAGCGGCGCACTCATTCCATCAGGCACGGCTGGCATTCCGCATGAAGTTGGTCAATTCCGCAACGACGCCTTCATTGGCTTCGTCCGGGCCGATGGTCAAGCGCAGGCAATTCGGCAAGCCATAGGCCGAAACCGCGCGCAGGACGTAACCGCGCTGCGAAAGGAAGTGGTCAGCGTCCTTGGCGCTGCGGCCAGCTTCGGCCGGGAAATGCAGAAGGAGAAAATTCCCGGCGCTCGGCGTGACGCGAAGCCCGAGCGCCAAAATCTCCTGGGTCAGTCTCGGCAGCCAGCGCTCGTTGTGCGCGACAGCTTTCTCAATATGCGCGGTATCGGCAAGCGCCGCGACGCCAGCCTGAATCGCCGCGTCGTTGACATTGAACGGGCCGCGGATGCGGTTGAGCGCGTCGATGACGTGCCCGGGGCCATACGCCCAACCCAGGCGCACGCTGGCGAGTCCATAGATTTTCGAAAACGTGCGGGTCATCACGACATTGTCCGATGTCGCGACAAGTTCGATGCCCGACGCGTAGTCGTTGCGCGTCACGTATTCGGCATAGGCGGCGTCAAGCACGAGAAGAACATGCGGCGGCAGACCCGCATGCAGGCGCTTTACTTCCGCATAGCTCAGATACGTCCCCGTCGGGTTATTGGGATTGGCGAGGAACACGACCTTTGTTCGCGCGGTTACGCAGCGCAGCAGCGCATCGACATTTGCGATAAAGTCGACTTCCCCAGCAACGACAGGCGTGGCGCCGGCGGCCCGTATGACGATGGGATATTCGAGGAAGCCGTACTGGCTGTAAATGCCTTCGTCGCCTGCTTCGAGATAGGCCTCAGCGATGAGGTGCAGAATATCGTCGGAGCCGTTGCCGCAGATGATCTGCACGGGATCGAGCCCATAACGCCGCCCGATCGCCTCACGCAGCCGCGTCGCCGACCCGTCCGGATAGAGCGCGAGCGAAGCGGCGGCGGCGTGAAACGCCTCGACCGCCTTCGGTGAAGCGCCGAACGGCGATTCATTCGACGAGAGCTTGTAAACCCTTGCGAGGCCGCTCGCCCCGCTCTTGCCCGGCACATAGGCCTCGATCTCCAGCACGGCCGCGCGGGCTTGCGGGCGTATCGGCTTCGTCGCGGACATAGCGGTATTTTCTCCGGTTGTACTTTCAGCCCTGTCGCGCCGGCGCCTCGAAGCGCGCCGCATGGGCGCCGACTTCGGCAATCCTGAGGTCGCGAGCGCCCGCCTTATGCAACGCATCGGCGAGAATGTCGACTTGCAGACCTCCCGGCCGGGCGATCAGCAACGACAGACCTGCGCCATCCGCCGCATTGCCGATGATCTGTCCACCAAGAGCGCTGACCGCTTCCGGATACGCGCCGCGCCAGCGATCGAGACTGACCGCCTCGATGACGACATCGCGCGCCGCGCCTTCGCTGAGCGGATTGGCGATGACAAACACCGGCATGCCGGCGGGATGATCGGGCCGCTCGACAAATGGCAGGCGCGCGATGATCTTTGGCGCGCCCGCGGGCGCCAAAAGCATCCACCACGCCGCCGCCCCCGCGCCGCCGTCGATGGCGAATATGCCAAGATCGCCCGTGCCGCGCGCCACCGCGGCAATGACTCCGGCGGCGCTGTGATGAGGCACACACGGTACGGTGAAACCGAAGTGAAAGCGGGCGGAATCGCGCATCGGCGCTTCACCGCGCGACAGGTCGACATGGACCGAGTAATTTGCCTGAACGTAGGTGAAGGTCGAAATGATGATGCGCCAAATGCCTTCGACCGTATCGAGCGGCAGTAGGCCCTTGTGGCGCTCGGCCAGCGCCCGCATCATCGCAGCTTCGCGCGCCGGGCGGAAGGCAGAACCGCCGCCCTGGCGCGCCTTGACTGCCATCAGTTCATCGATGATGCGCCCGCGCTCCATCAGCAGCGCATGCATCGAGGCGTCGATCCGGTCGATCTCGACCCGAAGCCGGGCGAGTGTTTGGGGGGCGGGTTCAGACAAGGCGGGGTCTCACACGGGGCGGCAGGCTATCTCACTTGCTGCGCTCCGAACCCACTCGCGTCATAGCCGGGCTTGTCCCAGCCAATCCACGTCTTGTCGTCCGCGCGCAATCGGCCGGTCTTCAGAGCCGTCTAACCGCGTGGATGGCCGGGACAAGCCCGGCCGTGACGGAAAGCGGCGCCAATCGCCGACCTTGGAACACTACGTATTCATCGACTCGAAGAAGCCGGCATTCGACTTGGTTTCGCGCAGCTTGCCCAGCAGGAACTCGATCGCGTCGACCGTGCCCATCGGATTGAGGATGCGGCGCAGCACATACATCTTCTTGAGGATGTCGGCGGGAACCAGCAGCTCTTCCTTGCGGGTGCCCGAACGCGTGATGTCCATCGACGGGAAGGTGCGCTTGTCCGCGACCTTGCGGTCGAGAATGATTTCCGAGTTGCCGGTGCCCTTGAATTCTTCGAAAATCACCTCGTCCATGCGCGATCCCGTGTCGATCAGCGCCGTGGCGATGATGGTCAGCGAGCCGCCTTCCTCGATATTGCGGGCGGCGCCGAAGAAGCGCTTGGGCCGCTGCAACGCGTTGGCGTCGACGCCGCCGGTCAACACCTTGCCCGACGACGGCACAACCGTGTTGTAGGCGCGCCCGAGGCGTGTGATCGAATCGAGCAGGATGACGACGTCGCGGCCGTGTTCGACAAGCCGTTTGGCTTTCTCGATCACCATTTCCGCAACCTGAACGTGGCGCACCGCAGGCTCATCGAAGGTCGAGGATACGACCTCGCCTTTGACCGAGCGCTGCATGTCCGTCACTTCCTCGGGACGCTCGTCGATCAGCAGCACGATCAAATAGCATTCGGGATGGTTGGCCGTCACCGACTGCGCGATATTCTGCAGCAACACCGTCTTGCCGGTGCGCGGCGGCGCGACGATCAGCGCGCGTTGGCCCATGCCGATCGGCGAGACGATATCGATGACGCGCGAGGAAAGATCCTTGCGCGTCGGATCGTCGATTTCGAGCCGCAGGCGACGATCCGGATACAGCGGCGTCAGATTGTCGAAATGCACCTTGTGCCGGGTCTTTTCCGGGTCCTCGAAATTGATCAGGTTGACCTTCAGCAGCGCAAAATAGCGCTCGCCTTCCTTCGGGCTGCGGATGACGCCCTCGACGGTGTCGCCGGTGCGCAGGCTAAGCCGGCGGATTTGCGAGGGCGAGACGTAGATGTCGTCCGGGCCGGGCAGGTAATTGGCGTCGGCGGAACGCAAGAAAGCGAAACCGTCCTGCAGGATTTCGACGACGCCTTCGCCGATAATCTCGACGTCCATGCTCGCCAATTGCTTGAGGATGGCGAACATCAATTCCTGCTTGCGCATAATCGAGGCGCCTTCAACCTCGTTTTCTTCCGCGAAAGCCAGCAATTCGGTCGGTGATTTTTGTTTTAGGTCTTTTAGTTTGATTTCCCGCATCAGGGGTCCTTGGCGAAGAGATCGCGCAGTCGCGCGACAAAACAAATGGGGAGAACGGGATAAGGCGGATACTCGTTTTACAGAGCCGCTGCTTCAATGGACCGGTTGGTTGGCGGAAAAGATCCGCTGGTCTGCAAAGCGCCCGCGAGAGGTGAGGCGCGCAACATAGTCGGCTTCGCCGCAACATTCAATGCCAAATCGCTCGGCTTGTCCGTAAGCCCGCAGTTGGCCTCCTAGAACGGTTTGACGACGACAAGGATAACGATCAGCGCCATCAGCACGGTTGGAACCTCATTGAGAAATCGGTAGGCGCGCGCTGACTTCATATTTTGATCGCCAGCAAATTTTCTGACAGCGCCTGCGAGATAGCCATGCAGCGCCGACATCGCCAGGACAAGCATCAGTTTGGCGTGCAGCCACGGCGCCAGGAAGAATCCTTCGTGCCAGGCGAGGTACAATCCTGTGAGCCAGACGGCGATCATCGCCGGCGTCATGATGATCTTGAGCAGCCGGCGCTCCATTGTCTTGAACGTCTCGGACTGGACCGAACCGGCCGGCGCATCGACGTGATAGACGAACAAGCGCGGGAGATAAAACATGCCCGCCATCCAGGCGATGACCGACATGATATGCAAAGCCTTGATCCAGAGATCCAACATGTCCGCTATTCCCGCACTCGGCCGATTGAAGCGCCTCTTAATAAAACAATTAAGAAAAGTCTTCTGTTTTTCTTTCTTTGCCTGCCGGTTGGGGAGAAAACCCGCTGTCCCCAAGCTGGGGCCGTTTACGGAGTGTTAGGGTTGTCGTTTGAAGCCGCGATCGCGACTGTGGACATGTTAACGGTTTGTTAACCTTTTCAGCGGCCCGCCGGCTGAGTCGGTTGTGAATTGTGCGGCGTCATCCCCGTTGTTCCCACTGACCGGCTCGGCGCAGTGGATAATTTTCCGCAGTCGCAGCCCTGTGGATCGATTTTGGGGCTCCCGCCGGGGCGGGCAGAAAACGACAAATCGGAACAGTTTCTCCACACCTGTCCACAGCCGCATACCGTCGCTATAACGCTGCTCGGGCGAGCATCGGGGCGAGGGCGGGCAATTGGGGCGCAGCTACTTTCATCTTCACCTCGTTTCTGATTCCACAGGAGAAACGCTGATCGCCGCGTCGCGCGCGGCGGCGGCGCAATATCAGGGCGTCGCCTCGATCGAGCATGTCTATCCCTTGATCCGCACGCATTCGCAGCTTGATCGCGTTGTCAGCGAAATCGACGATGCGCCGGGGATCGTGCTGTTCACGCTGGTCGATCCCGAATTGTCGAAGCGGCTCGAGTCGAGCTGCGAAGCGTCCGGCTCGCCTTGCCTTTCCGTACTCAATCCGATTCTGACTTTGTTCCAGTCTTATCTCGGCCTGAGCTCGACGCCCCGCGCGGGCGCGCAGCACATGCTCAACGTCGATTATTTCAGGCGCATCGACGCGCTGAACTTCACCATGATGCACGATGACGGCCAGTTGCCCGAAAATCTGGAGCAGGCCGAAATTCTTTTGCTCGGCGTCAGCCGCACTTCGAAAACGCCGACGAGCATTTATCTGGCCAATCGCGGCTTCAAGACCGCCAATATTCCGCTGGTGCCGGGCGTGCCGCCGCCGCGCGCGCTCGACGAAGTGCGCCATCCCCTTGTGGTCGGGCTGATCGCTTCGCCCGAACGCATTGTGCAAATCCGCCAGAACAGGCTGCTAGCGCTGAGCGCCGATCAGCAAACGCCCTATGTCGACCGCGTCGCCGTGGCCGAGGAACTCGCGCATTCGCGCCGCCTGTTCGCCGAGCGCGGCTGGCCAGTGATCGATGTTACGAAACGGTCTATCGAGGAAACCGCGGCGGCGATCATCGATCTCTATAAGGAGCATCGGCTGAAGTTCATCGCTCAGGCGTGATTTTGCAACGCGCCGGGCGTAATAGCTAAAAACGGCAATCGCAACAAAGGGCATCAACGCGCGTATGAGCGAACGATCGATCTGGGTTGGCCTTCCCCCGGTACTGGCCTCCAGGAGCGCCGGCCGGCGGCGCCTGCTTGAAGCGGCAGGCATTCCAGCGGAGGTCAATCCCGCCGCGATCGACGAGCGCGCCGTCGAACAAGCGTTTGTCAACGAGGGCGGCGCGCCGGAAAAGATCGCCGGCGTTCTTGCCCGCGCCAAGGCTGTCGAAGTCAGCCTGCGCCGCCAGGGCGCGCTCTGCATCGGCGCCGACCAGATCATGACGTTACACGGCGAGGCGTTGCACAAATCTCCGAATATCGAGGACGCGCGCCGGCAGATGAAACGGCTCGCGGGCAATACGCACGTGCTGACGTCCGCCATTTGCGTGGCGCGCGACGGCCAGCCGCTGTTCGAGACCGAGGACAGCGCCGAGATGACGATGCGCGGTCTCGACGATCTGGCGATCGCGCGTTATTTCGAGATCGCTGGCCCGAAAGTGTTGGCAACCGTCGGCAGCTATCGGATCGAGGGACTCGGCGTGCATCTTTTCGAGAAAATATCGGGCGATCACGCGACGATCGTCGGCCTGCCCTTGTTGAGTCTCCTCGTATGGCTGCGGCGCGGCGGATTTCTGGCGATATGAATTCAACAGCAATCCCGCGCGCGGGCGTCGCCGGCTGGCCGATTTCGCATTCCCGCTCCCCGTTGATTCACGGCTATTGGCTGCAGACTCTTGGCATTGCGGGGAGCTATGAGCGCTTCGCGGTTCCGCCCGACGATTTTGCCGCGTTCGCCCAAACAATTCGCGACGGCGCTCTCGTCGGCGCCAACATCACGGTTCCCCATAAAGAATCGGCGTTCGCCGCTTGCGATAGGGTGACCGCCAACGCGGTCGGTCTCGGCGCCGTCAACACGTTGTGGCGCGAGGACGGCAAGCTGTGCGGCGACAACACCGATGTTAGGGGTTTTCTCGCCAATCTGGATGAAAGGGCGCCAGGCTGGTCGTCGGAAGTCCGCAGCGCCGTAGTGATTGGCGCGGGCGGCGCCGCTCGCGCGATCGTCGCCGGTTTGCGCTCGCGCGGCGTCGAATCGATTACACTGGTCAACCGGACTCTTGATCGCGCGTCGCGCCTGGCGGAGCAATTTGGCGGCGCTGTCGAAGCGGCGGCTTTCGAAGCATTGACGGTCCGGCTTGCCAACGCCGATCTGCTGGTCAACACGAGTTCGCTGGGCATGCAGGGGCAGCCTGAACTCGCCATCGATCTGAAGCCGCTGCCGCCACATGCCATCGTCGCGGATATCGTCTATGTTCCGCTGCGCACGCAATTGATCGAGGCCGCCGCGGCTCGGGGCCTACGCGTTGTCGATGGCCTCGGCATGTTGCTGCATCAGGCGGTTCCGGGTTTCGAGCGTTGGTTCGGCGTGCGCCCGATCGTCACCGCGCAGTTGCGCGCGCTGATCGAAGCCGACATCCCAGCGGCGCGCAAAGGCTAGAACGGATGCTGCTCATCGGGCTGACAGGATCGATCGCGATGGGCAAGTCGACTGTTGGCGGCATGCTGGCGGCCTTGGGCGCGCCAATGTTCGATTCCGATGCCGCCGTTCATGCATTCTATCGCAGCGCCGAGGCGCGGCGCGTGGACGCTGAATTTCCAGGCGTCTTGCATGATGGCGTGGTCGATCGGCGCAAGCTCGCGCAATATGTGTTGGACAACGACGCCGCGATGGCGCGGCTCGAAGCGATCGTTCATCCGATCGTCGAGGCGGCGCGCGCAAATTTCCTGCGCGAAGCGATGGGGCGCGCCACGCGGGTGGTCATCGATTCGCCTTTGCTGCTGGAAACCGGCGCCGGGCGTAGCGTCGATCTCATCGTCGTTGTCAGCGCTCCGGCTGCTGTGCAAAAGGCTCGCGCGATGGCTCGGCCGGGCATGACGCCGAAGCGGTTTGAGTCCATACTGGCGCGCCAGATGCCTGACCAGGAGAAACGGCGCCGCGCGCATTTTGTCGTCGACACCAGCGGCTCGCTCGCGGCGACGCAAGCGCAAGCGCGCGATCTTATGCGCTGCACGGCTGGCATGACGGGCCGGAGCCATTAGACGATGCGTGAAATCGTTCTCGATACGGAAACGACCGGGCTTAGCCCTGCGGAAGGCCATCGGCTCGTCGAGATCGGCGGCGTCGAAATCGTCAACCAGATCGCCACTGGATCGGTGTTTCACGTCCTCATCAATCCCGAACGGGATGTCCCAGACGACGCCTACCGCGTGCACGGCCACTCGACGGAGTTTCTCAAGGACAAGCCGCTGTTCACTCAGGTCGTCGACGATTTTCTCGCCTTCATCGGCGACGATCGGTTGGTGATCCACAATGCCGAATTCGACATGCGTTTCATCAATGCGGAATTGGCGAAGATTGGCCGCGAGGCGATTGGACCCGAGCGCGTCATCGATACGCTGGCGCTAGCGCGGCGCAAGCATCCCGGGCTGCCCAACAATCTCGATGCGCTGTGCGATCGTTATCGCATCGATCGCTCGCGCCGCGTCAGGCACGGCGCGCTGCTCGACGCGGAAATACTCGTCGAAGTCTACGGCGAACTGGTCGGCGGCCGGCAGCGATCGCTGACGTTTTCATCGGTCGAGCGTTCGCGCCGCATTGCGGCCGCCAAGTCCGGCGCGCGCAAGCAGCGAGCGATCCCGCTGGAGCCGTTGTTCAGCCAGGACGAAGAGCGCGCCCATGCCGAATATGTCGCCAAACTCGGCGATGGCGCAATCTGGAATCGTTACCTCGCGGACGGTCCTGCGCAGTAACCTCCGGAACAATTGCGTTCAGGCGTTGCCCTGCGGTTGTGCGGTCGCCGCAGCCATGCGCTGCAGGAACAGCGCGTGGAAATCGATCGGGTCGATATAGAGCGGGGGAAAGCCGCCATTGCGCACGGCGTCAGCGATGATTTGACGCGCGAACGGAAACAACAAGCGCGGACCTTCGATCATCACCGCGGGCTGGACCTGCTCGGCGGGAATATTCTCGACGCGGAAGACGCCGGAATAATTGAGCTCGAACTTGAACATCGTGTTCGGGCCTTCGCCAGCGCCGCCTTCAAGCAACAAATTGACTTCGTAATCGGTCGGGCCGACCTGCCGCGCATTGACGTTGATCTGAACATTGATGTTGGCGCCAGTCTGCTGCGGGGCGAGCGTGCGCGGCGCATTGGGGTTCTCGAAAGACAGGTCTTTCGTATATTGCACGAGAACAGACAATCTCGGCGCCTTGCTGGCGTCCGCGCCCGCTCCGTTACCAATCTCATCGGCCATATTAGCCACCCCACCCTTCAAGCTTCGTTAGATACGTCCCGGTATCGCGTGCGGTCGCCTAGCACGCCTGCGGGGGGTCCGACAAGAATGCTTGTGTTGCCGGATTTTCAGGGTCGGGGCCAGGAAAAATCGTCGGCGCGCCCGGGTCTCGGTGCGACAGGCGCGCCGCGCGCCAGAACATCTTCAACTTCGGGCGGTTGCGGCTGAACTGTCGCCCGCGTCATCAGCGCGCCGCCTGGCGAGATCGGCTGACCGGTGAGCGACTGGATCGGGCCGGCCAGCGGCTTTTGAGGGGCGGCGGCAAGCGGTGTCCCGGCAGGCGCGGCGACACCCATTTCGCGACGGATTTGCGCGTTGATGTCGACCGCGGCCTGCTCGATATCGGGCGGCAGGGTCGCGATGTCGCTCGACGGCTTGGTCTTGTCGAAGGCCCGCTTGATTTCCGCATCGAGGAACTGCGCCAGTTTGCGCGACCCCGCCTTGGTGAAGTGAATGCCATCGACGCCGCGCAGCTTGACTGTTTGTCCGGTTACATCGGGTCCGAAGGCGTCATACTGGCCGTTCTGATCGGCAAAGGCGTCCCAGATGTCGATGTATTTGGCCCCGGCTTTCTCCGCGCGTTCCTCGTACAGCTCGTTGAGTTTGACGATCTGCGCGTTAAATCGGTCGCTGCGCATCGGCGGCAGGCCGACCCACGCGACGGGAATGTGAGCTTGCGCGAACGGCTCTATGAGTTTCTCAATACGCTGGCCGTAAATATCGCGCCACTTGTCGCTGAGCGGATCGAGCGTGGCGGCGCCGTCGCGCAGCGGCTGCAGATCGTTGATGCCGAGCAGCACGACGACGTAATCGATACGGTCCTTGCCGGCTGCCAGATCGTGCGCCGCCTTCAGCCAATCGTAGTAATCGTCCCGCACAAGCCCCGACGAACCTCGCGCGCGGCCAACAACCGCAATTTCCGGCTTGTCGGCGTAGGCTTGCGAAAGACCCTCGGCCGCCAGCACGCCAAGACTGTCGCCGATTGCATCAATGAAGAAGATTGGCTGGATTGGCGCGCCCGTTGGCGCGGTCGGCGTCGTTGCGACCGGCGCGGTGATCTGCGGCGGCGGGACGGGATCGGCGCGCGCTGGCCACCCGCTTGCGCAGGCCAGCAGGTAAGCCAAAGCGGCTCCCCGGCTGCGGCGAAAAAGCGTCGAGATGGTTGCTTGATTACAAAGACCAGCGATCACTTATCGCTCTTTCCTCGCTTCAATGCTTCAATCGCGCAAGCAGGGCCAGATTCGGATATCCGTCGGGCACGAGGCCAGTTTTCTGCTGGTAGGCCCGCACCGCCGCTCGCACGCTTTCGCCAATCTGACCGTCAATCTTACCCACATCATAGCCCATTTTTTGCAGGCGTGTCTGAACGAAGCGCATCTGCGCCGGGGTGAGGGGGCGCTCACGCGGCCAGGAAGCAACAAGGCCGCTCCCGCCCATGATGCGATCGCCCAGCAAGGCGACGCCGAGCGCATAAGATGTCGAGTTGTTGTAGCTCTTGATCGCCTTGAAATTGGCGGTCACGAGAAACACCGGCCCCTTCAACCCGGCTGGCATCAACAATTGCGCTTCGCCCGAGCCCGGCAGCGCCCGGCCGTCGGCGCGGGTGACGCCGCGCGCCGCGAACGAACTGAATGGCGCCAGACGTGACGAATCGGCGTCCGACAATTCAAACCCCTCGGGCAACCGCACTTCCACGCCCCACGTTTCGCCCGCGATCCAGCCGTGCTTGGCGAGGTAATTGGCGGTCGAACCGATCGCGTCGGCCGCGTTGTTCCAGATATCGCGGCGCCCGCCGCCATCGAAATCGACGGCATAGTCATTGAAGCTCGAGGGCATGAATTGCGTCTGGCCCATCGCCCCGGCCCACGACCCGCGCATTTCGCGGGGACTGATGTCGCCTTCCTGCAAAATCCTCAGCGCCGCCAAAAGTTCGTCGCGGAAGAAATCGCCGCGATAATGCACGAAAGCGAGGCTGGAGAGCGCCTTGATGACATTGTCCGAACCGGCGAACCCGCCAAAATCCGTCTCAAGCCCCCAGATGCCCATGATGATGGCGGGTTCGACGCCATAGGTCGCCTTCGCCTTGTTAAGCCATGAGCGTTGCGCATCGGCCTTCTCCCGGCCGCGCTCGATCCGCCCCGCCGAAACCGCGCTGGCGAGATAGACCCAGATCGGCTTGACGAACTCGGCCTGATTGTTGGTATGGGCGACAATCCCAGGGTCGAACGACACGCCTGCGAATGCCGCGTCGAACGTGGCGCGCGAAATGCCGCGCGCTTGCGCGTCCGGCCACAGCGAAGCGATGAACAGATCGAACGATTGCGAATTCGCCGCCGCCTTGCCCGGCTTGGCGCTCGCCTCGCCGCTCGTCGCCAGCACGAAGATATGGAACGCCAGCAGCGCCGCCAGCAGAGCGGCAATAAAGCGCGCCAACCAGACAAGCTGGCCGTGCATAGGCTGCGGCGCGGCTAAAAAAGCGGTGTTCATACGGTCTCCTCGCGATCCGATCGCGGCGGAGTCTATCGCCGGGGCCTTTACGAATAAGTTACCATAACAGGCGATGGCGCGGGTTTAATCGCCGGCCTTGATGTCCTGCGGATGCGGCATCGAAATGACGTTGTAGCCGGCGTCGACAAAATGCACTTCGCCGGTGACGCCGCCCGACAGGTCCGACAGCAAGTACAGCGCCGAGCCGCCGACATCCTCGATCGTTACGGTGCGGCGCAGGGGCGCGTGGGCTTTCTGGAAATTGAACATGAAGCGCGCATCGGCGATTCCGGCGCCCGCCAGCGTGCGGATCGGGCCGGCGGAGATGGCGTTGACGCGGATCCCAACGGGGCCGAAATCCGCCGCGAGGTAGCGCACGCTCGCCTCGAGCGCCGCCTTGGCGACGCCCATCACGTTGTAATTGGGCATCACCCGCGTCGCGCCGCCGAACGTCAGCGTCAACATTGCGCCGCCATTGGGCATCATTTCCGCCGCGCGTTTGGCGATCTCGGTGAAGGAGAATACGGAGACGACCATGGTGCGGGAAAAATTCTCGCGCGTCGTGTCGGCGTAGCGGCCCTTGAGCTCGTTGCGGTCGGAATAGCCGATGCAATGAACGAAGAAGTCGAGCGAACCCCACTGCGCCTTCAGCGCTTCGAACACCTGATCGACCGAGGCCAGGTCCTCGACATCGCAGGGCAGCACGAGGGATGAGCCAAGGCTTTCCGCCAGCGGTTTGACGCGTTTGCCGAGCGCTTCGCCCTGGAACGTGAAGGCCAGTTCGGCGCCTTGATCGGCCAACGCCTTGGCGATGCCCCAGGCGATCGAGTGATCGTTGGCGACGCCCATGACGAGGCCGCGTTTGCCGTGCATCAGCCCCGATTTCGCGGCGCTCAACGAGGGTTCAAGTTCAAGCGTCGACATGTTTCAGGACAATCGTTGCGTTGGTGCCGCCAAAGCCGAAGGAATTCGAGAGAACCGCGCCGAGTTTTACATTGTCGCGCCGCGCCCGCACGATCGGCATGTCGGCGAAGGCGGGATCGATTTCGTCGATATGCGCGCTCTCGCAGATGAAGCCATTCTGCATCATCAGCAGCGAATAGATCGCCTCCTGCACGCCTGTCGCGCCAAGCGAATGGCCGGTGAGCGACTTGGTGGCGGAAATCGGCGGGCAATTCTCGCCTGAACCGAAGACTTCGCGCAGCGCTTCGATTTCCTTCTGGTCGCCGACCGGCGTCGAGGTCGCGTGCGGATTGATATAGTCGATCGGGATTTTCAGGCCGGCCATCGCCTGGCGCATGCAACGCACCGCGCCCTCCCCGGACGGCGCGACCATGTCGTAGCCGTCGGAGGTCGCGCCATAGCCGGCGATCTCGCCGTAAATGCGAGCGCCGCGCGCTTTGGCGTGTTCGTATTCTTCAAGCACGACCACGCCTGCGCCGCCGGCGATGACAAAGCCGTCGCGATTCTTGTCGTAGGCGCGCGAAGCCCGCGACGGCGTCTGATTGAAGCCCGAGGACATCGCTCCCATCGCATCGAACAGGACCGACAGCGTCCAGTCGAGTTCCTCGCAGCCGCCGGCGAACATCACATCCTGCTTGCCCCACTGGATCAATTCGGCGGCATTGCCGATGCAGTGGTTCGAAGTCGCGCAGGCCGATGAGATGGAATAATTGACGCCCTTGATTTTGAACCAGGTCGATAGCGTCGCGGAAGCCGTCGACGACATGGCCTTTGGCACCGCGAACGGGCCAACGCGCTTGGGACCCTTGGTGCGAGTGATGTCGGCGGACTCGACGATCGTGCGGGTCGACGGTCCGCCCGAGCCCATGATCAGGCCGGTGCGCTCATGCGAGATTTCGTTAGGCTGCAGACCGCTGTCGCGGATCGCTTGCTCCATCGCCACATGGTTCCACGCGGCGCCTCCGCCCAGGAACCGCATGGCGCGGCGATCGACGACTTCCTCGGCCTTCAGCGTCGGCGCGCCTTCGACCTGGCTGCGAAATCCCAGTTCGGCGTACTTTTCGGCGCGCACAATGCCTGACCGGCATTCGCGCAGGCTCGCCACCACTTCCTGCGTGTTGTTGCCAATCGAGGAGACTATCCCCATGCCGGTGACGACGACCCGTCTCATGCCAAGCTCCCGAAAAATCTTGCGCCGCGCCCGTCGATCGGGTGGCTCAGGCCTCTGCAGCCTTCGCCGCGGTGAACAGGCCAACGCGCATATCCTTGACTTCATATATGCGCTTGCCGTCCGCCTCCAACCAGCCGTCGGCGATGCCTAGCACCAGCTTGCCCTTGAACACGCGCTTGATGTCGACGCCATAAATGACGTTCTTGATCGTCGGCAGCACTTGATCGGCGAATTTCACTTCGCCAACGCCCAGCGCCCGGCCGCGACCGGGCAGGCCGAGCCAACCGAGGAAGAAACCCGTCAATTGCCAAAGGGCGTCGAGCCCCAGGCAGCCCGGCATGACGGGATCGTTTTTGAAATGGCAGCCGAAAAACCACAGGTCCGGCGTGATATCGAACGCGGCGCGGACGCCGCCCTTGCCATTGGCCCCGCCCGCCTCGCTGATGTTCTCAATGCGATCGAACATCAGCATCGGCGGCAAGGGCAGCTGAGCGTTGCCGGCGCCAAACAACTCGCCGCGACCGCAGGCCAGAAGCTCCTCGTAGGTGAAACTGGACCGCCGCTCATTCATACCCAAAACTTCCCCAAAGAACCCCAGACGGCGCTTGGTAACACACGCGCCTGCCCCGAGAAAGCGCTCCAGCGGGGTCTTTTGGGCAAAGTGACGCAACCTTGTGGCAATTGCCTGTGTTGGACCGTATCTGTTATAGCTGAAGCGACGGATCCCGTCGTATTGCAGGCCCGGAACGGTCCCGGGGAAAGCCGAGAAGCAGTGCCTGACGCTCAACTACCGCTTGCCAAGAGCCCCGGACAACGGTCCGGCATGGACGGCTGTCCGGTTCATAAACTGCGCGCCAAGCTGCAGCGCGCCAAATTGCGCCCGACGCGCCAGCGCATCGCGCTGGGCTGGCTGTTGTTTGGCAGGGGCGACCGGCATGTGACGGCAGAGACGCTCTACGAGGAGGCGACCGCCATCAAGGCGCCGATCTCACTCGCGACGGTCTACAACACGCTGCACCAGTTCACCGACGCGGGATTGCTCAAGGAAATCGCCGTCGATGGGTCGCGGACCTATTTCGACACGAACACCACGCCGCATCATCATTTTCTGATCGAGGAAACCAACGCCCTCGTCGATATCCCCGAGGGCCTCGTGGCGGTCTCGACCCTGCCTAGGGCGCCCGAAGGCACGCAAATCACGCGCGTCGACGTCATCGTTCGAATCCGCAGAACTGCGGCTTAGTAGGGCTTGGCACGGCTCCAACGCTGAGGACCGCATGGACATCGTTGGCATTCATCACGTGTCGCTCACAACGCGCGATCTCGCTCGGGCCGTCGATTTCTATAGAAGCGTTTTCGGGCTGAAGCAGATTCCCCGGCCGGCGTTTTCGACAGCAGGCGCGTGGCTGATCCTTGGCGCCGATCGCCTTCACCTGATCGTCAATGAAGACGGGACGTTTCGGCGAAGACCCCACATCGATATCGGCGATGTGCATTTTGCGGTGAATGTGACCGATTTCGACGCGACCTTGGCCGCGCTTCAGGCGCGCGGCTTTGACGAAGCCCTTCCGGACGGGGACCCCCATCGCATCGTGGTACTTCGCGACAGTCCCGCGGGCTTCAAGCAGGCCTATCTGCTCGATCCCGATTTCAACATTATCGAAATCAACGCGGCGTCTTAGAGCCTGACTCGAAATTCATGCCGCAGGCATTTTTAGTGAAATCGGCCCACAGCGTCGGCCCGAAATTGCTCAAACTGACCCGATCGTGGCC
>JAYUFK010000305.1:0-10107 GCA_043739325.1 Methylocapsa sp.
AAGTTCACCACACAGAAAGCCCGCGACAAACTGGCGCGGGCTTACCCCGACACTGCCAAAGAGTCATAATCACTGTGCAAAGGTACTAGTCCCTAGGCTGCTGTATGGACGCAGCGATCTTGTCGCAGTAATTGACGACGAGATCGATATCGCCGGGGAGTTTCATCGAACAGATTTCAGAGCCTCATTTAACTCGCCCAGCGCCTACATTTCGTCCGCAACGCGCATCTACTTGTCATTCTCCGTCGCGGCGATTTTATTTTTGACGACGACATCCGCGCCCACATATTTCTTCGTGTGCGGATCGACGCCATCCGCGACAAGGTGGGGACCATCGGGAAGATCGATTTTACGAGTCAGCGTGGGGTCTAGCGCTGGTCATCGTTTCACTGCCTGGCGCAGTCGCCGGTCAGGATGAGAACATTTCTAACGCAGATTTCACGAAAAACGGAATGTCCTCGGGCTTTCGCGAAGTTACCAAAGTCGGCTCTCTTACGACCGGTTCGTCGCTCCAAAGGGCTCCTGCATTTTGCAAGTCAGTTTTCAGCGACGGCCACGAGGTCATGGGCCTTCCCTTGACCCCACCCGCTTCGATCAAGGTCCATGGGCCGTGACAGATCGCCGCGATGGGCTTGCCTTCCCTCACAAATGAATGGACGAAGTTGACGGCTTCGGGGAGGATTCTCAGAGCGTCGGGGTTTGCGACGCCTCCCGGCAGCAGCAATCCGTCGAAATCGGCAGGATCTGCAGACGCCAGCGTGACGTCAACTTCCGTCTTGTCACCCAGCTTGTCATGGTTCATGCCTTGAATCGCGCCTGATTTCGGCGACACGATGGTAATCGTGGCCCCTGCGTCTTCTAACGCCTTTACAGGCTCGGTGAGTTCGACGTGTTCGAATCCGTCCGTCGCGAGCGCTGCAATCTTTCGTCCCGTTAAGCGGCCCATGCGCAAATTCCTTCCCCGGTCTGGTTGAAAATAAATTGACGTGTAACGGCGATCCGTCGGCTCAATCCAAAGAGTAGCAGTTCACGGGCGTCCATGACCAAGAGGAAGCACGTCTCGCGGTCCATCATTGCGTGGCACCATTCCTTGTGGGGACGCCGCACCGGCAACGCGCAACCGGGCCAGAAGTTCCCAATTTCTTTTTTTTTGAACCAGCTCCAAGCCATTGCAAACATCTGCACACTTCGACGACCTTCGTGTCGCCGGGATGCGGCGCTTGGCTGCAAGGGGTGTAGGAGGTGGTCATTCGTAAACTCGACACACAACTGGAACTCCCGCATAGCAGCAACACCGAACCGACGGCCGCAAGCCGCCGAAATCGGCCGCTGTGGCGCTGGCCAATAAAATGGCCCGCGTCGCCGGAAGCTCATGGTAACCGGGGATAGCTACACCGCGAAATCCGCGCCTGTCGCCGTGGCGAGCGCCGCATAGAGATCAGCCAGACACGGGGAGCAACTCACCTGCAACCGTGCTGAGCCGATGCCAGATCTTGCAAGGTAACGAGCAGATGGTGTGATCGATCGATCCAAGACGCAAGAAACTCCGTTGAATCCATTGGCAGCGAAAGTCGCCCCCATGTTTGGAACTCGCGTCGCGGAAACCATCTTGGCCAGCGTTCATGTGCGAGCGCAACAACAGGCCGGACATATGGACGCAAGCGATCTGATCAAAGCACTGCACACACTCCCTTGCGGGGAGGTGGCCGTCCACATATGGATTCAGAGATCGCCGAACTTGGCAACTGAAAAATTGGTGTGGGTAAACACCGCTCGGTTGTGCCGCGGGCTCCTGTGCTGCGCGACCAAATTATAAGACATCATTGCCAAGGCCGCCGAGGGGTTTGGGTTGCGGCCGAGGGGGAACGTTTTGATGGCTCAGGCATTATGATGTTGGATAAGTGAACCCTTTTTAGTCTCCTTCGCCGGGAGGGTGTAGTTTTCAGCGCGAACGTTCATCGAGGGCCCCCGCGTCGCCCGCTCAATTGGGGCCGGGGCCGCAGCTGCGGCAATCGCCGCAGAATTTGAGCTGGACCATAGATTTCTCTAGCAGGTGGGATTCGGAAGGAAGCCGAAAAAAGATTGCTGGCGCGATAGTTAGTGTGGCGGGTAACGGATGCGATAACGATAGCTTGGGAGGTTAATAATGATTCCGTCGAGGAACACGGTGACAGAATGTGCATTCGAGGCGAAAAGCGCAGTTTATTACGACGCTCTGGTATGGCTCGATCACTCTGAAGCTCACATAATTTATGTGAGTGCCGGCTTATCTGATCCCCAAAATTCCAAGCCGGACCACTGGTCAAGGCACGTTTGCCAAGACCACGTATCGACCATCGCAAGGCAAGCGTTCTATTGCGACGTCGCGAAATCCTGCTCCGAGTCGAACTTAATTCTATTGACCGGGCTATCCAGCGCGAAAACAGAGTTCGTGAAATACTTGCACCGGCATTCGCCTGAAACACTGGAACGCGTTTCTGGTATTGAGAGCATTCCGCGTCTCACAGATTTACAGTTAGTCTCGGAGGCGCGACGTTTCTTCGCAGGCCATGCCTATATGTAGTTTTCGTTAAGGACTGAACTCGCTTTGGGGGCGAGCGCCAGTGGAACGCCCGACCATCCGTAATTCTTGAAATATACTCGGATCCGGGTATGCCGGGTGGCACGATCGCCAGCGTCATGACACGAGGTAGGTCCGGTTACGCAAAGCGCGGTGATTCCCCCCTGCTCGCGAATGTCTACCTGCTTTACGTCTACGATCTAGCTCGCCGATGGCGGCTACTACTTCGGTAGCCCTGGGGCTCGGCGAAAAACAAGACCACGCACGAAGAAAGTCCTTCTCGCCGACACCGATCATTTTCTTTGACGCCAGACTCTAAAACCTCGGCATGGACGGAACGAAACCCTGCCTGAACGGTTCTACTGCTCTAGGCCTATAACAGGGAGATACCTCATGGCTACGACGCATAAGGGCGCGCAACATCATATGTCAGCCGCCGAGCATCACGATGAAGCCTCCAAACACCATCGGGAGGCCGCCAAACATATGGAAGGCGGCAACGACGAAAAGGGTGGCAACCACGGCCACGCCGCGCGAGGCCATGCCGCGCAGGCGATGCATCATGGCGATGAAGCCGCCAAAGAGCATGCGACATCGCACGGCAAGAAAAAATAACTTACAAGTTCTTTCTTGACGGAACAAGAGACCGGCCTGCGCGTCTGACGCGCGGGCCGGCATTTGTTTCCGCGCTCGTAGAACGCCGCCACGGGCCCGGCAAAATCCTCAAGGTACAGTAATTGAAACTTTTTAAGTGCCAAAATTGCGATAACGCCCTCCATTTTGACAGCACCGTTTGTGTGAGGTGCCATCATCGCGTCGGCTATATTCAAGACAGCTTTGAGATGGCCGCGCTCGCACCAAACGGTGAGGAATGGAACGCGCTCGCCAACCCTGACCGCTCATATATCTTTTGCGCGAACGTCGAGTACGACGTTTGCAATTGGCTGATCGACGCGGCCGATGGTCAGATTCTGTGCCAGTCCTGCCGTCATAATCATATTATTCCTGATCTCGCCATTTCTGGTAATCGCGAGCGATGGCGTAAGATTGAACTGGCCAAACGCTATGTGTTTCGGTCGCTGATGCGCTGGCGCCTGCCGATGCCGGATCGACTTGAAGATCCTGAGCACGGGCTTGTCTTCGACTTCAAAGGCGACGTGGCCAAGGCGGATGGGTCGGTGGAAAAAGTCCTTACCGGCCATGATGAAGGGGTTATCGCGCTCAACATCAGCGAAGCCGACGATTCCGAGCGCGAGACGCGCCGGGCCTCAATGGGCGAAAGCTATCGAACCCTTATTGGTCATTTTCGCCACGAGATTGGCCACTTCTATTGGGACCGTCTGGTTCGCGACAAGGGTCAGTTTGAGGGATTTCGCGCCGTCTTTGGCGATGAACGAGACGATTACGCACAGGCGCTCAAACGCCACTACGAAACGGGCGCGCCCTCAGGCTGGCAAGAATCTTTCATCAGCAGCTATGCGACCTCGCATCCCTGGGAAGACTTTGCCGAGACCTGGGCGCATTACCTGCATATTGTCGATGCGCTCGAGACTGCTAGCTCCTATGGCATTAATGTGCGGGCGGGAATTACTCAAAATCCAGTCGACCTAGCAGCATGGTTCGAACCTTATCGCGCCCGGTCGGTCGAAGAATTGCTGCGCGCATGGATCCCGCTCACCGTCGCCGTCAATGGCGTGAACCGAAGCATGGGGCAGCCAGATCTCTATCCCTTCGTCCTGTCCAGGCCTGCGATGGATAAGCTGCAATTTATCCATGGTCTGGTTCATGCGAACCTCGCCGTCACGGGCGGCGACGCAAGCGAACCGGTGCGGCTGTCCGCCTAGCCAAGGATTACGCGAAGTTCTGCTTGCGCAATTCCTCGGACCCCGGATTGAAGACAAGCGCCGACGCTGCATACCCAATCCTCATCCTGGCCTGTCCAGCGCAAACGCGTCGAACCATTCTTCTTGGGCCCCGTTCAGCAGCGCGCCGATCATGCGTGACGCGAGAAAGCTGAAGGTTATGCCATTGCCGCCATAGCCATAGGCGGCGTAAATCCGCAGGTGGTTTGGCACGAGGCGAATTAGCGGAAGACCATCGCGCGTCTCGCCAAATTCACCCGACCAAACAAAGGCTGGCTCTGCGTCAATCGCCGGCGCCAAGCGCGCGAGCTTATCGAGAATCGCTCGCGTTTTGGCGGGCATCAACCGATCGCGCTCTGTGGGGTCTGTCAGGCCGCGCTGGTCTTCGCCGCCGACGATGACGCGGTTGTCGACCGTAGTGCGCAAATAGAGGTAAGGCGTCGAGGCTTCCCAAATCAAAGCCCGCTCACGCCATAAGTGCGAGGGTTGCTGCGGCCGCGTGCAAACCGCCCAGCTTGACGCGGTCTGGTGGAGGCTGGTTTCAACCAAGGCCGGCATGATGTAGCCGGTGGCCAGAATGATATGCCGCGCTTCGATCACGTGGCCGCCTTCGACTGCGACGTAGGCCCGTTTCGCATCGTCGCCGTAGTCGAGCGCTTCGGCGTCAAACAAATGCGCGCCTTGATGTTCTGCGATTGCGGGCATCGCTTGCGATAACAAGACCGGATTTGCTTCAGCGCATCCGCTCGAATGCAGCGCGGCGGCGCGATCGAAACCAAACTCGCGCTTCAGATCGAGATAGCCGAGATAGTCGCGAGGCAGTCCTGCCCGCTTCCTTAGCTCATGCTCCTGGAGAAGTTCTTGCGCCGGCGTGTCCAAACCCGCCAGATACAAGGAATGGCGAGCGCGAAAGTCGCAGGCGATCTCCAGCCCCGCGACCAGGTCTTGCAGGCCGGCCACTGCTTCCAGACTTTTGCGATAGATCAAAGCCGCCCGCTCAAACCCGTAAAGCGCGGTGAGTTCGCTGAGCGAGCAGTCTATTTCCCATTGCAGCATGGCTGTGCTCGCCGCGGTGCTGCCAAATCCTGGACGCTCGCGATCAATGACGCACACCTCTCGCCCTCGACTGGAAAGGTGCTGGGCGATCAGCGAACCGGTAATGCCAGCCCCGACGACGAGGATATCGCAAGATATATTGCTCGCGAGCGGTTGGCGCGACCGGGCGATTGCGCTTGCCTTCCAAGGCGGCACGCCGCCGCGAAGGTCGTGCTCGAGAGGCGTCAGTAGGTTCAGCATCCGCCACCTAACCCGACAATGCTCAGCCTTTGTAACACTTTAAACGGATCGAGGCGAAAGTCCCGCCGCCGCAAGCGCACGCAGAAGCGGCGATTGCCGACATTTCTGAGGACTGGCGCAAATTACCCGGAACCAAACGGCGTTCGCGGCGTTCATCATAATTCAATTCAACCCGGAGACGCGTCATGCCGCAGAAAAACTTGAAAGACCTCTTCGTCGACCAACTCAAAGATATCTACTTCGCGGAAAAGCAGATCTACAAGACGCTGCCAAAGCTCGTCAAAGCTGCAGAATCCGAAGAGCTCAAGAAAGCCTTCGCCGATCATCGCGAGCAAACTAACGGGCATATCCAAAGGCTGGAATCTGTTTTTGGGATGCTCGACAAAGCGCCGCAGGCGAAAACCTGCGAGGCCATAAAAGGCATTATGGCCGAAGGCGACGACACCATTGCGGATTACGGCGAGAGCGAAGCCATTGACGCCGGACTGGTCGCGTCCGGTCAAGCGGTTGAACATTACGAAATGGCGCGCTATGGCACGCTCATCGCATGGGCCAAGCAATTGAACATGCCGGAGGCGGCGAAGCTCTTCAACGATACCTTGCAGGAAGAAAAAGCCGCCGATCAATTGCTCAGCAAAATCGGCGTCGGCGAAGCGAATAAAAAGGCAGCCGCTTGATTTAAGGGATCAGAGCGGCCGCGGCGGCTCTTTTTCATCGTATCCGGCGCAATCGGATTCGCCCGCTCACGGTTTCATTCTCGCTCGCTCACAGAGGCCCTCATGACCAAACCAGTCGGCGCGAAAGCGCGTCCGCCCAAATCCCGCACGTCCGGTCAATCCTCTTCGCCCATCGACAACAAGTCGATGGACGCCGCGAACGAGAAATCGAGGGAGATGGCGCCGAATATCTTTGAGCCCGGCGAGGCGATGAGCGGCAATCAGGGACTTTTCGTATCGGAGGATCAGAACTCATTGAAGGCCGGCCAGCGCGGTCCCTCGCTGCTCGAAGACTTCTATCTGCGGGAGAAAATCACCCATTTTGACCACGAAAGAATCCCCGAACGCGTCGTTCACGCCCGAGGCGTTGCCGCTCATGGGATATTCCAGGCCTATAGCGACCTCTCCGATCTGACCAAAGCGGGGGTTCTGTCCGACCCGACCAGAACCACGCCGGTGTTCGTTCGATTCTCGACCGTGGCCGGTTCACGCGGCTCGACCGATTGCGCCCGCGACGTTCGAGGCTTTGCAGTGAAGTTCTATACGCAGGAGGGGGTGTGGGATCTGGTCGGCAACAATATGCCGGTTTTCTTCATTCAGGACGCCATCAAGTTTCCCGATCTCATTCATGCGGTCAAACCCGAACCGAACAATGAAATCCCCCAGGCGGCCTCCGCGCATGACACGTTCTGGGACTTCGTCTCATTGACCCCGGAAAGCGCGCATATGCTGATGTGGGTGATGAGCGACCGCGCTCTCCCACGCAGCCTGGCCATGATGGAGGGCTTTGGCGTTCACACGTTTCGGCTGATCAACGCTGAGGGAAAATCGAGTTTCGTCAAATTCCACTGGAAGCCGGTAAAGGGCGTCAAATCCCTGGTATGGGAAGAAGCGCAGATGATTTCCGGGAAAGACCCGGACTTCCATCGGCGAGATCTCTTCGAGGCGATCGAGCGCGGCGACTATCCGCAATGGGAGCTCGGCGTTCAGGTCGTGCCGGAGGCGGACGAGTTCAAGTTCAAATTCGATCTGCTGGACGCTACCAAACTGATTCCCGAGGAGCTTATCCCCGTGCGCCGCATCGGGAAGATGATCCTCAATCGCAATCCCGACAATTATTTTGCCGAAACCGAACAGGTCGCGTTTCATACTGGCCATATAGTGCCAGGGATCGATTTTACCGACGACCCGCTGCTTCAGGGTCGTTTATTCTCCTACATCGACACGCAGCTTCGTCGGGTGGGGCCAAACTTTGCCGAACTTCCGATCAATCGACCCCTGAGCCCTGTCCACAACAATCAACGCGATGGCATGGGGCGGATGGCGATCAACAAGGGACGAGTGAGCTACTTTCCCAATCGGTTGGGCAACGGCTGCCCCATGCATTCGCCTGAAGCGGCGATGGCGTTCGCGAGTTATCCACAACAAGTCGACGGCGAGAAGATACGCAAACGCAGCGCGTCATTCTCAGATCACTTTAGCCAAGCGACCCAATTCTGGAACTCGATGGCGGATTGGGAGCGTGAGCACATTGCTTCCGCGTTTTCGTTTGAGCTCAACAATGTCGAAAGCGAAGAGGTACGTCACCACGTCCTCAATGAGTTGATCGTAAATATCGCCAATGAGCTGGCTGAGGCGGTCAGCGCTCAGACGGGGATTAAAATCGAACCGATCGGAACGCCAGACAAGCCCACTCCGAGCGCGCCATCGCCCTCTGGGCCGCTGCGCAAGGACGCCAAGGATCTTTCCTCCCCGGCCTTAAGCCAGGATAGGCCCGGCGAGACGATCAAAGGGCGCAAGATCGCTATCCTCGGGGCCAAAGGAATTGATTCCAAGCAGTTGAAAATGATTAAGGACAAGTGCGCTGAAAAGGAAGCGCTGGTCGAGTTGATCGCCAGTCATGGCGGAACAATCGAAGATTCCGCTGGGAGGCCGGAGAAAGTCAATCGGGCGGCCCCCAACGCGCCCTCCGTTATTTACGACGCGGTCATTGTTCTCGAAGCGCAATCGGGAAACGCGATCGCCACGCCTCTTGCGGCCCAATTTATCAAGGAAGCGTACAGGCATGGCAAACCGATAGCCGCGATTGGGGCCGGATCAGCACTTTTTGAAGCGCTGCAGATCACGCTTGCTGCCGCAGGTAGTGGCGTCCATACCGGGAAGCCAGAAGCGGTCGTCGACAGCTTGCTCAAATCCTTGCTTCAGCACCGGTTTCCGAATCGGTGACTGGAAATCTTGGCTGAAAGCTCTCCTAACCGATGCATAATCTTCAGCCAGCAGGCGAACCGCCTCGTAGCCTAATTGTCATAACGCAGTTCATAGCGCCCCATTGAAAAACCCTCGCAGAGAAGGCTTCCAAGAATCATGCTTTTGCCGCCTTGCGAATCCTCTAGTTGAGGACACGCCGTCATTGGTACCCACTCTCACTAGAGCGCGACTCGTTCTGGACTGCGTATGACCGTTTCTCGGTCGAAAGCGATCGACGGGGACCATGTGTCGCGCTTCAACTATTCTGCGGACTCGCATGATTGCTGGCAAGAGCTTTCGGCAAAGGCAGTGTCCCACCGATTTCGTTTTCGATCGACGGCAGAGGCATTTATACGACGAATTTGCGGTGCAGGAGGCGGGACTTGAACGTCGGTCATCAATCTCTAATCCACGGGTCGCCTTGACACCAAAGACCATGGGTGAGACTTGGTTTGTCCTCTCGCCTTCGCATCTGAGCTGATGGAATCATACGGTGATGGAGCGCGGACAACGGCGCACGCTGACTCATGTGCGTACGGAGCCAAAATTACTACAATAGGGAGTTGAGCGCATTGGCCCCAAACAGCGGCTCCGAGAAATTGCCGCAGGTGTCGTCAGTCCTGCCAGACATGCCGAAGCTCGCCGATCTGCACAACGTCGATCCTGTCGCGCAGCCGGATGGTGGAGAAGAACACAACCCAATTTTCGATGCGCTTGTGACGCGCGAAGGTGAAATCGCTGGGCTGGTCGCCTACTCAATCTACAAGCAGAACAAGCGCGCCTGGTTGCTAGCCTTTACCAAGGCGACAGGACGTCCGCCGACCGAGGAGGAATCGCGAGCCTATATCATCGGCGAAAGCACCGAACGGCGCATCGCGACCTACCGGCATCTGGCAGCAGCAACGCTGGCTGGGCAAGGGCCAGGCTCGCTCGACGCCTACTCAAAGGCCGCCAAACATGCACAGTCCCGGTGGCTCTATTTCGTCGTAGGAATCGTCGTTGCAGCCGCACTAGGCGCACTGTGGTTCGCATTGCATTCGGGGGCCATGATCGCGTTCGGCGCAGCGCGGTAAGGCGTCTCGCATGCTGTGCCACAGGCTCGGAGTGCGGAGGCAATCCACTAGGCCCGTCCGATTGCCGCAAAGCCGGTCGTATGGCGCTTCGAGAGGCTGCGGGTCCAGCGCTTGCGGCGAACTGCGATGCCGCCGCCTTCGCGGCCTCTGCTTTGTGAGATTATTCAGCAATCGATCTCTCAATTTGGGGTTCACGCTGAGTTTGCGCGACATCGAAGATTTGCTGGCCGACCGCGGGATCGCAGTCTCATACGAAACAGCCCGCCGCTGGGAAAACCACTTCGGGCCAATGATCGCCGCAAACCTGCTAAAGCGCCGCCCGAGGCCTTATGCTGTTTGGCATCTTGACGAAG
>JAYUFK010000306.1:0-57839 GCA_043739325.1 Methylocapsa sp.
AAGTTCCCAAAAATTGGGCCGAGTTCCGCGACTCAGTCACAGACAACTTCCGCGTCATCAAACCTGGAGATTTTCGGGTCATGGCGTGAACCGGGTATAGATAAATTATGTGGACCTATCGAGCCTGACATCTGTTAGACCGATAATTCGCTTCCATGGTTAGACGTCAAGATCGTGGCTCTGACCTTTTTCTTACGAAATCTCATCCGCACGCATTTTGATCTTCGACCGCGACGTCTACATCCCGCTCCACTCTTTCGAACCCATGGCGTGCGCCACTGCTTTGCGCATGATGCTGGAGAAGCCAGCACCCGCGACGTCGTCGGGCCCAAGCCAGAAGCACTCACGGTCGATCTGTATGGCGCCGATGATAGGTGCAGAGAACACATTGATCCGCAACTGGAAATGTGTAAACGCCTGATCGACGGACCCTGGCAGAAGGCGCCAGATCGCATGAGTCGGCGCGGATTTCTTTGCCTCCGCGATATCGAAGTCGACCGACCAATCGGTACCAGGCAATTCGATCGTCGATCCTAGCAGTCCTCGTGGCGGGCGCGTGCGCACGAGGATCGCCCCGTCCGACCTTTGCAGAAAAAAGACCGCCCCGTGCCGGACTGGTCGCGTTTTGCGCAGCGCTTTGCGCGGATAGGCCGCCGGGTCTTGAGACTTCGCAGCCAAGCAGTCGATGCGCAGAGGGCACATTGGGCAAGCTGGCTTCCTTGGCGTACAAATCATCGAGCCAATATCCATAAGCGCCTGTGCATAGTCCCCTGGTCGATCGGCAGGCGTAAGCGCCGCTGCCGCCTTGTAAATTTTCGATCTAGCGGCCGGAAGAGGCTCTTCGATCGCAAAAAGCCGCGCCACGATGCGGGAGATATTGCCGTCCACGGGAGTTGCGGGCTCTCCGAAAGCAATCGCCGCGATCGCGGCAGCGGTATAAGAGCCGATTCCCGGAAGGGCGCGCAGCTCGGCTTCCGTCCGGGGAAATCGTCCGCCCCGACGCGCAATTTCGCGGGCGCAGGCATGAAGGTTACGCGCGCGAGAATAGTAGCCAAGACCTGAAAAGGCGCGCATCACGTCTTCGAGCGATGCCGCCGCGAGATCTTCCACACGCGGCCAGGTTCGGATAAATCGCTCGAAATACGGCGTTGCAGCCTGAACAGTAGTTTGTTGCAAGAGTATTTCGGACAGCCAGACTGCATAGGGATCACAGGCCTTCCCGCCAGCTGCTCGCCACGGTAAAGTTCTTCTGTGAGTGTCCCACCACTGCAGGACGCGTTGAGACAGGCGGAGCGAATTCACTTGGACGGGGTCTCCGCATCGATAGGATATTTTGGCGCCAACGGATCCAGGTTACAACAAATGCAAAGACGCTCGAACTCCCCGACGCCGCTTGGAGCGCTAATCGGCAAGATCGTCGAACCCCTAGCCGCCCACAAAGGTATGGGAGTCACGACCCTGTTGACGCAGTGGCCGGAAATTGTCGGTGCGCGTATCGCCCAGATATGCCGCCCCGCCGAGTTGAAATGGCCTTCCGTGCTTCCTAAAAGAGTTCAGACACTCGTGCCTGCGCAATCGACGCTGGTGCTTCGCATCGACGGCGCGTTCGCGCTCGAGGCCCAGCATTCGGCACAAGCCATAATCGACAGGATCAACGCGCATTTGGGCTGGGCCTGTGTCTCGAAAGTCGTCTTTCGACAGGCTCCGCTCGAAGCTCTCAGGATCGAACGGTCCAAAAGTGTTGCGCCGAGCGCTTTGGCTATGGAGATCGCGTCCGAACATACCGGACAGGTCGAGCAAGAGGATCTGCGAGAGGCGCTGACGCAGCTTGGCGCCCGTGTGATTGATAAGGCCGGTCGTTCCGAATGAACGCAATCAATCAAAGAGTGGGGAACAGCGACCTGATCGGCCGCGTGATTACGCGCATGAACGGCGCGGGCAATAAAATCCTAATTCTGGATTTACGGACGGTCGATATCGTTCCCACTGTCCAAGAAATCCAATCAATCCAAAGCGGAAATGGGCTCGCTTTCGACCAGATGATGGTCCTGTTCAAACCGCGACTCCGAGGAACGAAGGCATTTGTCCGCATTTACAACAACGATGGCAGCGAGGCAGGCGCGTGCGGCAATGGCACGCGCTGCGTCGCGTGGTTCTTGGTGCGCGAGGGCGCGGAGAAGACACTGAGAGTGGAGACGGCCGCTGGCGTTCTTGAATGCGAGCAGCAAGGCGCGTTGTCCTATCGCGTTGATATGGGAGAGCCGCATTTCGATTGGCGCGACATTCCGTTTCGCGATCGGATTGATGATACGCGCCAAGTTGACGTAAACGCGCGAGCGATCGACACCCGACTCGGCGAAGCGTCGCTTGCCAACATGGGCAATCCACATGCGATCTTCTGGGTGGATGATTTGAGCGCGTTCGATCTTTCGACGATCGGACCGCTACTTGAGGAACTCCCAGTATTTCCCGACAAGGCCAATGTCTCGCTCGCGAAGATAGAGGCGAGGGAACACATTTCGCTAAGGGTCTGGGAGCGCGGAGTCGGCATAACTAAAGCTTGCGGATCGGCAGCATGCGCTGCGCTGGTGAGCGCGGTTCGGCTTGGAAAAGCTGAGCGGAAGGCGCGCGTAAGCCTTCCAGGCGGCAATCTCACGATAGAATGGCGCCCAAGCGATAGTCATGTCCTAATGACCGGTCCGGTTGAATTCGAGGCCGAGACCGTGCTCGACGCAAGCCTATTCGACAAAGATGACGCCTGATCGAGCACCGCGCAGGGCCGCGGCAGCAAAGCATATTTCGCGTACGCTTGGGACCACAAGGGGTTGCGAATCAATCGGACTTTGCGTTCGTTGAACGATATTGCGCCAACTCGATCACGAATTTGGGCCATTGATCTCGCCCGCGGCGCGTCCCTTATTGGCATGGCGTTCTATCATTTATGCTGGGATCTCGCCTATTTCGGTATCATCCCGCGCGGGTTTCCAGTCGAACCGCCAATGAGGGCTTTCTCTCATGTCGTCGCGGGCGCGTTCCTCTTGCTTGTTGGAGTATCTCTCGCGCTCGCTCATTCCGATGGCATCAACTGGCCCGGCTACTTGCGCCGGCTCGCGACAGTCGGAGCGGCGGCCGCGCTTGTAACATTGGCGACACATTGGTTCGCGCCTGGCGAGGCCATATATTTCGGCATTCTGCACTGCATAGTCATCGCAAGCATCCTTGCACTGCCGCTGGTCAGAGCGACGCCGTTTGTCGCCCTGACGGCTGCCGCCTTTGCCCTTGCGGCGCCGCTCTTTTTCGTCAGCCGCGTGTTTGATTCTCCCGACCTCGTCTGGGTCGGGTTGAGTACATGGACGCCAACTACTCTGGACTGGCGCCCGCTTCTTCCGTGGTCGGGCTTAGTCTTTCTTGGCGTCGGAGTGACGCGCCTTGCTCCGAAAATCCTGATCGCTTCGCCACTGGCCGCTTGGCAGCCTGTGGCCGCGCCCACGCGAGCCTTGACATGGTCCGGGCGTCACAGCCTGGCGATCTATCTTGTACACCAGCCGATCCTATTTGGCGCGCTATTCGCCTCGTATGGCGCACTATTCGGTATGACCAGCCAGGCTGACTTCGACGGGCAGCAGACCGTGCTGGCATTCAGAGCGACCTGCCAGAAAGAATGCGCGGAAGGCGGCGGCGCTGCGAAAATTTGCGCCAACGCCTGCCAATGCGTTGTGAAGGGGTTGCAAGACGCAGATCTGTCCATCGCAATGAGCAGAAGGACCCTCACTGAAAGCCAAGAAGAAGGCTATTTGCATGTCGTACGATCATGCGCCGCGCAGCGTTAAAATCCCGGCAACAGATTATCAGGCGAGCATCCAGGCATGGGCCGGATCATTGTGGAAGAGCCAGGTTCGCTTCGGCCCCGCCATCACGTTTAGATAGTAGAGATCGTAGCCGTGCGGCGCTCCAACAGGATGGTAACCCCGCGGCACGAGCACAACGTCACGATCGCCGACCGCCAGCGTCTCGTTAAGCGACCGATCGTCTGTATAAACCCGTTGCAAGGCGAATCCTTGGGGCGGCGACAAGCGGTGATAATAGGTTTCCTCAAGATAGGATTCCTCAGGGATGGCGTCCCGGTCGTGCTTGTGCGGCGGATAACTCGACCAGTTGCCACCCGGAGTAATGACTTCGACGACCAGGACGCTTTCGGCTTCCGCGTTCTCCGGCAGGATGTTGCGGACATAGCGAGTATTTGAACCCTTGCCGCGCGTCATGGTTTCAACGTCTGCCGGTGCAATAACGCGCGGCGGAAATTTTCCAGTGGCGGGCGCGCTGCAAATCGCGACTTCGCAGCTGCATGTTGCGTCGATGACGAAAGAGGCGCCGGGCGGCAAGTAGACGGACCAAGGCAGCCCCTCAAATATGTTCTCGCGCTGACCTATCACGCCAGAATCGAAATCCTTGCCGCGCACATGAATCTTGCCGCGAAGAACGACAACGCAGGATTCGCGCGCGTCTGATTTGATCGACATGCGCGCTCCAGCAACCAGATCACGCACTTCAAACCCTACATACTTCCAGCCCGCGCTCGTTGGCGTGATTCGATGCACAAGCCCCGAGCGAGATGTTGCCTGCGGATGAACGAGGAGTTTCTGGCGCGCCATAGTATTGCTCCGGCCTCTTGGTCCTAAATCAATCCGCTTTCTTTGAACGCCGCGTGGAGATGCGCGACGCCCTTCTTGGCATACGCCAGCGAAGGCGCCTTTTTCGGGTCCTGCTCGGCCTCAAGCACGACCCACCCCGAGTAACCCTTCAATTCCTTGAAGACGGCGACATAGTCGACCATTCCGTCGCCCGGCACAGTGTAGACTCCAAGGTCGGAGCCTTTGCCGAGAATTGAATCGAGGAAGCTCCAATCTTCCGCTTCCGATTGTCGCATCCTCTCCTTCCGAACGTCCTTGCAGTGAACGTGGGTGATGCGGCTCTTATAGGTCCGAGCCAATTTCGCGGGGTCAGCGCCGCCCCATGTGGCGTGACCCGTGTCGAGAAGTAGATTTACTGGCGAACGTGTGTTCGCCAGTAAGGCGTCGATGTCAGCCTCCGATTGAACGACGGTCCCCATGTGGTGATGATAGCACAGCTTGAACCCCTCGCTGGCGAGCAGCTCGGCTAACCCGGTGAGTTTGGCTCCATAAGTCTTCCATTCCTCCACCGAAAGATGCGGGCGTCGCGACAACGGTATCGCGCGATTGCCATGAATGGTGTTCGACGTTTCGGCGACGATGAACACGCTGGTTCCCATCGCTTTGAGGAGGTCACGATGTGACCTTGCAAGGTCAAACTCTTCGCGCGCGGAGCGCTTAAGAAGTTCCATCGAGTACCAACCCGCGACGCACGCCATGCCGAACGGCGCGAGCACTGCTTTCAGCTTGACCGGATCGCGCGGAAACTTGTGACCGAGCTCCATGCCTTCGAAGCCAGCTTCCCGCGCCTCGCTAAGACATGTCTCCAGCGAAGTCTCGCCGCCGATTTCCTGCAGGTCGTCGTTCGACCAGCCGATCGGGTTGGCGCCTAGTCGTATCGTCATATCAATCTCCACCGCGCTGCGAAGCGAGCGCCTTCTCGTAATTTGCTCTCGCGTCGGCGACGCTCTTGCGAGTCGATACTTCCGGCACCGCAACATCCCACCACGCGCCACCGGCATCTGTGATAGTCATCGGATCCGTGTCGATAACTATCACGTGAGTCGTTCGCGCGGCACGCGCCGCCAAGAACGCCGCTTCAAGTTCGCTGATCGATTTGACTCTTACCGCCGTCGCACCGAGGCTGCGCGCATGTGCGGCAAAATCGATATCTGGCAACACGTCGTGCCGCGTGTCTCGCAGCAGATTGTTAAACGACTCGCCGCCGGTCGTCCTTTGCAGGCGGTTGATGCAGCCATACCCCCGGTTGTCGTTGACGACGATAATCAGCTTCATGCCAAGCATGACCGAGGTCGCAATCTCGGAATTCATCATCAGATATGAACCATCGCCGACAGTCACGATAACCTCGCGGTGCGGCAGCGCCATTTTAACTCCGAGGCCTCCAGCAATCTCATAGCCCATGCACGAGAAGCCATATTCGACGTGATAGCCAAGAGGTGCGCCGGCCTGCCAGTGTTTGTGCAGCTCTCCAGGCAAGCCGCCAGCCGCGCATACAACGACATCGCTAGCCGATCCCGTCCGCTGCAATGCGCCCAAGACCTGCGCGTCAGAAGGAAGTTCAGCATTGGTCGGCATTAGATAGCGCGCCGCGACTTTCATCCAGTCCGCCTTGGCCTTTGCGGCGGAGTCGCGCCATGAGGCCGGCGCCGCCCAATCCCCAAGCGCCGCGTCGAGCGCTTCAATGCCGGCGCGGGCGTCGCAGACCAGAGGGAGGGAGCGGTGCTTCGTTGCATCAAATACTTGAACGTTGACGCCTATAATGCGGCATTGAGAATTCTTGAATAGCGCCCACGAGCCGGTCGTAAAATCGGCTAGTCGCGTGCCGACAGCGACTATCGTGTCAGCTTGCGCGGCGTGCACGTTTGCAGCCTCTGTCCCTGTCACCCCAATCGCGCCAAGCATAAGTGGGTCCCCGGCGTCTATCGCCGACTTCCCAGCCTGTGTTTCGACTACGGGGATCCCGCGCTTGCAACAAAACGCCAGCAGCGCCTTCTCGGCATTGGAATAGAGAACCCCGCCGCCACAAATGACCAAGGGCTTTTTAGCGGCGCTCAGGGCTGCGACAGCGTCCATCAGCTCATCTGCATCCGGTCTCGGGCGCCGAATGCGGTGGATACGCTCCTCAAAGAAGGTCTCGGGATACTCGTACGCTTCGGCCTGAACGTCCTGGCAAAACGCGATCGTCACAGGGCCGCACTCGGCAGGATCGGTCAGCACGCTAAGCGCCCGATTGAGCGCCGGTACGATTTGTTCGGGCCTAGTGATACGATCAAAGTAGCTTGAGACAGGGCGGAAACAATCGTTGGCGCTGACCACGCCATCCCCGAAGTCCTCAACCTGTTGCAACACGGGATCCGGTGCGCGGTTGGCGAACACATCGCCCGGCAACAGAAGAACCGGCAGGCGGTTCACGCGCGCGAGCGCGGCGGCCGTGACCATATTCGTCGCACCTGGCCCGATCGACGTTGTGCAAACCATCATACGGCGCCGACGCGAGGCCTTCGCAAAAGCGATGGCGGCAAGCGCCATCGCCTGCTCGTTATGTGCACGGAAAGTAGGAAAGGTCTCGCGCGCGGCATAGAGCGCTTCGCCAATACCCGCAACATTGCCGTGACCAAAAATTGCGAAAGCCCCCGCGAAGAGCGGAACGCGTTCGCCGTCGATCTCTGTGAATTGCGCGGCGAGAAACCGAACTGTTGTCTGCGCTGCGGTGAGGCGGATTGTCTTCATAGCATCCACTCCAAGTCGCGGGATATTGGATCCGCGTAATATATCCGACGGCTGTTCGCCAGTTTCCCGAGCGCCGAAGCGAACGCCAGTTTATTGCGCGCTTTGCCAAATTGAACAAAGGCGCCCAAAGGAATCCGCCATCTGCTCCGTTGCTTCCGCGTCGTCGATCCGTCCCGCGAACCAATCCTGGGCAGGCCCGGCGAATATTGTCCGGCCCACCGCAAAACCTTTGACCATTTCGCAGTCGCGCGCAATCCGGAAGGCCTTGGCAAGGTCTTCCTCCGGCGCCTCAAGACCTAGCAGGACGATTCCGAGACAATTCGGATCGTTTCGTACGATTGCGGCGGATATGTTCGCCCATGCCATCGCGGTCGCCTGCCCTTCTAACTTCCACCAGTCGGGCTTCATGCCGATCGCATACAGACGCTCAATGACTCTGGCGATCGTCGTATTGTCGATCGCGCCGATCTTACTGGCGATGATTTCGACCAGCAGCGTGCGGCCGATCGTGCGGGCGGCGTCATACAGCCGCAATAATTCGCGTTCTTGTTTCGCCTTCAGTTCGGGTGCGTCGTCGGGATGGTAGAAGCACAGGCACTTGATCGTGTGGGCGATTGGCCACTCGATCAGTTTTGCGCCCAAAGAGCCGCCGAACTCAAAATTCAACGGACGCGAACCCGGGTCCTCCACGGGTCGACCAATCCAGAAATTGTGATCGGCGGCGCGAAAGAGTGCTTGGCGGCCGTATTTGCCGTCGAGCAACATGCCAAAGCCTGACCGACCTCCGGCGACAAGCGCCGCGGCATCAACCGCAAGCAGCTTGAAGCGGCTGATCCGCTCGCGCGGCGCGTTTGCGTCATCCGCTATTTTCTCGAGCTGCGCACGGTGGTCAATCGCCAGCGCCATTATACCCGCAGGTTGCGGCGGGCGGGTTGTCGCCCAGTGAATGTGGGCCAATACGGGATCATACCGCAAGGCGCGATGGGACGAACCATGTGCAAGGAAATGCTGCATCTCCGGCCAAGTCAAATACTCCGCCGAACAGAGCAGACGCGAAACGGCGAAAGCGCCGCCGGCATTTGCAAAGGCGCAGCAGGTTTCTATCGGCTCGTCCCGCAACCATCCGCGAAGAAAGCCAGACATAAACGCATCGCCCGCACCTAGAACATTATATACTTCGACGGGAAATCCCGGGCCTTTGACGCCATCCTCGATTGTAGCGGGGATTTCCCCGGGAAACACCACGCAGCCCACTGGCCCGCGCTTCATGACAATCATCGCGGCAGTGAGGGCGCGCACTGCTTTCAGCGCTTCAAAGGAGTCGTCGACCCCGCCGGCGATCATCAATTCTTCTTCTGTGCCAACAACGAGATCACACTGAGGCAGTATCTTTTGCAGATGCGCGGTCACTTCGCCTGATTTTATGTAGCGCTCTTCGCCCGCGCCGTGACCGGCAAGTCCCCAAAGGTTGGGACGATAGTCGATATCGAAGGCGACCCTGCGGCCATGCTTCTTCGCGTAGGAGACGGCGAGGTTTTGTGCCGCAGCATTGTTCGCGCGGGCAAAATGCGTTCCAGATACGACAATCGCCTTGGCCGAGGCGATAAACGCTTCGTCGATGTCGGTTTCGTCCAGAGCGCCATCGGCGCAATTGTCGCGGTAAAAGATCAGTGGAAAAGTCTTGTCGTCGCGAATTCCAAGAATAACCAACGATGTCAGACGCGCTGGGTCGGTGTGTATCCCCCTGACGTCGACGCCTTCCCGAGCGCATTGCTCCCGAATGTAACGGCCCATGTGTTCATCGCCGACGCGCGTAATGAGACCGCTCTTCAGCCCGAGCCGCGCGGTGCCAATCGCGATATTGGTCGGACAACCGCCGACAGCCTTCGAAAAACTCGCCATATCTTCGAGGCGACCGCCGACCTGCGCGCCATACAGATCGACGGACGAGCGGCCAATGGCGATGAGATCGAGGCTCGGATCGGTCAAGAATCATGCTCCGCAATGGCGACGCGCCGGAGAATCCGTCGCGCAGGCAGCGATCAGGCGTAGATGGGCTCAAGCGGCGGGTCGCTAGCGCCTGCGACAGTCTGATCGAAATCGATATTCGAACCGGTTATCAGACCCGATTCGTCGGAACCCAGATAGGCGCAAGCGCGGGCGACTTCACGCGGGTCAATCAGTCGTCCAAACGGTCGCGATTTGACCGCTTCGTTCAGCCAGCCATCCTTGGCGCCATGATAAGTCTTCATGATGCGGTCCTCGCCAGGCGTCGCCATCCATCCGATATTGAGGCCGTTTACCCGGATGCAGTAGCGCAGCAACGAATTCGCGACATTCTTCGTGAGAGTCGCCAGCGCCCCCTTCGAGGCGCAATACGCGGCGATGAAGGGCTGTCCGCCATGGCCAGACATCGACTGGACATTGATGATCGATCCAGCGATCTTTTCGCGCCGCATGATGAGGACGGCTTCCTGGATGAGGAAGAACGGCGCCCGCACATTGACATCGAATATCTCGTTGTAACGCTCCTCTGTCGTATCGAAGATATTGCCGCGGTCGGTCAGCCCGGCAGCGTTGACGAGGACGTCGACCCGCTTGAATCGCTCGTCGGCTTCCTTGACCACCTTACGGCAATCCGAGACTTTGGCGAGATCCGCGCGCACAAAATACGTCGGGCAACCACTCGCGGTGATTTCAGCTGCGATACGCTCGCCGTTTTCCTTGTTGCGACCACAGATCACCAGACCTGCCGAACCGCGTTCGGCGTACAACCGGGCGATGGCCTCGCCCAGTCCTTGCGAGCCGCCCGTGATGACCGCAATTTTGCCCGCAAGGCTTCCGGGGCCAGTATATTTTTTCGATGCTGACGCGGCGCTTTTCGCCATTGGGATTTCCTCGATACAGACTCATTTGGATTTTGGGACATGAAACAAAAATTCTATTCACAAGTCAATATAGAACGTGTATTCTTTTTGTCGAAACAGTAGGTCGCAACGTCTCCAGGGAGGAAATTTATGCGATTTGGGATTATTGGGGCTGGTCGCATCGGCAAGATTCACGCAGGTAATATTGCCGCGCACAAGGATTGCTCGGTCAGTTTCGTCGCCGACGCCGACGGTGCAGCGGCGGTCGCGCTCGCCCACGCAACAAACGCACAGGTCGCTGAAATCGATGAGATTCTGTCGTCTAAAGATGTCGACGCCGTCGCGATTTGCGCGCCGACGGATATGCACGCCGACTTGATCGAGCGCGCGGCTCGCGCGGGCAAAGCAATCTTTTGCGAGAAACCAGTCGACCTTAGCGCCGACCGCGTGCGCGCGTGTCTTGAAGTCGTGAATTCGACCGGAGCCAAGCTGATGGTCGGCTTTAACAGGCGGTTCGATCCCAATTTCGCAGCCGTCCAGGCGCGCATCGCCAGCGGGATGATCGGACCAGTGGAAATTGTTTCGATCACCTCGCGCGATCCGGGCCCTCCGCCAATTTCCTACATCGCCCGTTCCGGCGGCTTGTTCCGCGATATGATGATCCACGACTTCGACATGGCGCGATTTCTTCTTGGCGAGGAACCGGTGTCGGTCAGCGCTATGGGATCGGCGCTCGTCGACAAGGCAATTGGGGAAGCCGGCGACGTTGATACCGCCGTCGTTATCATGGAGACCAGGTCCGGCAAGGTTGCGCAAATCTCCAATTCGCGCCGGGCTACCTACGGCTACGACCAGCGCATTGAAGCTCACGGCGCGAAAGGGATGATTCAAGCTGGCAACATTCGTGAGACCTCTGTTGAATTCGCCGGCGCGCTAGGATTTACGGGCGACAAGGTGCTCAATTTCTTCCTCGAGCGCTACGCGACTGCCTATCGCAATGAACTTGATGCGTTCGTGACTGCTGTGAAGACAAACGTGTCGCCGCGTCCCAACGGCGAGGATGGGCTGCGTGCCAATCTACTCGCCGACGCCGCTTACGAATCATGGAAGAGCGGTCGGCGCGTCGTCCTCGGCTGAAGCATCGAATCTATAGGCTCTCTGCCGTCCGCTGCAGCGACTGCAACGGACGTCTTTTTTTGGCGCGACAGGAAAATCAAACAAGTACGCTCGGCATATCCGGCCGCCAATTTAGTCGCCAATTGCGCGAGTGGCCTTGCCGCGGTCAGATTGCACCGGCATATACGGCCGGGCGATGGAATTCAGAAGGGCCGCATGGCGTATCAAAGTGACGACCGCCAGCCATCCGAATTGAAGGCGGCAATTTCAGATCAGCAAATCGTCGCCCCTGACAGGAGCGCGAGATTTCAAGATTCGATTCGTAGAAATCGCGCCTTGCTGCGGCGAGCCGGCTTAGGAATGAGCGCCCTCATAATCGTCATTTCCGCCTTTATCTTCATTCGCACGATTATCAGTGTCGATCTGGAGCAATTGAAAGCGGCGTTCGCGGCGACGAGCGGACGACAGATTGCGCTGGCATTCGCAATGTCGGTGGTGAGTTACGCCGCGCTCACCGGCTATGATGGTCTGGCTTTGGTCCACTTGCGGATAAGAGTCCCATTTCACGTGACCGCGCTTGCATCTTTCACCAGTTACGCAATTTCATTCACCCTTGGCTTTCCACTCATCACCGGGGGAGCGGTGCGGTTTTGGATCTATGGTCCGGCGGGCCTTTCAGCGGGCCGAGTGGCCAGCCTTACTGTAATTGCGGGCATTACCTTTTGGCTCGGCATGGGCCTGGTTGTCGGCGCGGGCCTTATCGGCGAACCGTTTGCCATAGGTGAAATCAACCATTTCAGCGTGCTGGCCAACCAACTCATCGGCGCCAGCCTTGTGTCGATTCTCGCCGCATATCTTGTCTGGGTCGTTGTTCTCAGGTCGCGTGGCAGGCCCTTATTCCTGAATCTCGAGTTACCGGGTCCAACACTCACGATGGGCCAGATTGCTTTGGGGATGATCGACGTATGTTCTGCAGCCGGAGCGTTGTTCGTCCTCCTTCCTAAGGGGGCCGGGCTGTCATTTCTGACTTTTAGCGCGCTATATTCGTTTGCCTGTATGCTCGGCATCGCGAGCCACGCACCCGGCGGCATCGGCGTCTTTGAAGCGACCATTCTGAATGGCGTCGGCGGTCCCAGCGAGCCAATTCTGGCATCGCTTTTCTTGTTTCGCGCAATCTACTATCTCATCCCTTTCATACTCGCGATGGCGCTCCTTGGAGCGCATGAGGCTTTTCGCCGGTGGCGCTCTCTTCGCGAGGCTCTGGACAAATCCGACTATTCCGACGAAGCGTAGCCTCTGAAAAGTCTTCTGGCGGGGGATCGCGAGTTGCCGCGCTATCGCCATTGCGCCGGCGATAGCCGTTGCGAGAGCACAAATGAACGACACCACCCAGCGCGAATTTGTGCGCGACCTTCAGTCGCCGATCTGCGCAAAGCTTGTCGGCGCTATGCCGGAACCTGCCATCATTGTCGGGCTCGACGGACGTGTCGCGGCGGCGAACGAGCCAGCGAAGTCTATCCTACCGTCTCTAAAAGTTGGGGAGCCGCTCGTACTTTCTCTGCGAGCTCCTGATATCCTCGATGGATTGCGGCGCGCGATGACGAATGCCCGCGTCGAAGCAGTCCTCTGGAGCGAACGCGTGCCGGTCGAGCGTTTGTTCGACGTTTGCATCGCCCCGCTGTCAAGCAGCACGAACGAACCGACCGCAGCCCTGCTCACACTGCGCGACCTCACTGAAACGCGAAAAGTCGAACGCATGCGCGTCGATTTTATCGCAAACGCTAGCCACGAGTTGCGAACGCCTTTGGCGTCATTGCTCGGATTCATCGAAACTCTTCAAGGACCGGCGCGCGATGATGCAGCCGCCCGTGCGAAATTTCTGGCGATCATGCGGGAGCAGGGGCGACGCATGGCCCGACTCGTCGACGATCTCCTGTCGCTGTCACGAATCGAACAGAAACAGCATGTTCGACCCGACGACGCCGTGGACCTTACGCTTGTCGCTCGACACGTCGCCGACACGTTAGGACCGCTTGCTCACGAATTTGGCGTGCATCTTAAGATCGAGGCCGAAGGCCACGTTGTCGTCACCGGCGATCGCGATGAACTCGTGCGCGTCGCGGAAAACCTTATCGATAATGCTATCAAATATAGGGGAGCGAGCGACAATGCTCAGACAAACATCGTTGAAATCGTCGTTTCAAAAAATGCTCGCGAAGGCTGGATCAGCGTGCGGGACTACGGGCGCGGAATCGCGCCCGAGCATCTACCTCGCCTCACCGAACGATTCTACCGGATCGACGCCGGCCAGAGCCGGTCGAAGGGCGGCACGGGACTTGGCCTGGCGATCGTGAAACACATTATGGCGCGTCATCGCGGTCGCCTGACAATCACGAGTAAAATCTCCAAAGGGTCGATGTTTGTGGCCACAGCCCCGCTTCATTCTCCGCAGATATAGATAAACACATGTATCTCAATGGAATAGGATGTCATCAAGCCGTTATATAAATGTCATATCAACAGCCTCGTAGCGACGTAGACAGGAGGCCCGATAGCTGGCGCGGCGCGGAGCTCGTCCCAGTCCGGTGCACAACAAATGCTGAGAGGCTTTCATGATTTTCAAATCTTTCGTCGTTGCGGCAACGATGGCAGGGTCCATCCTGGCGGCGTCCGCCGCGGACATTTCCGGCGCCGGCGCAACCTTTCCCTACCCGATTTACGCGAAATGGGCTGACACCTACAAGAAAGAGACCGGCAATGGCGTGAACTATCAGTCCATCGGATCGGGCGGCGGCATCAAGCAGATCAAAGCGAAGACCGTCACGTTCGGCGCATCTGACATGCCGCTTACGCCCAAGGACCTTAAGGACGCCGGTCTGGTCCAATTCCCGACTGTTGTCGGCGGCGACGTGCCAGTGGTCAATATCGATAGCATCAAGGCGGGCGATCTCGTTCTCGATGGCCCAACACTCGGCAACATTTTCCTCGGCGCGATCACCAAGTGGGATGACCCGGCGATCAAGAAGTTGAATCCGAACGCCAAGCTTCCCTCTGATCCGATCGTCGTCGTCCATCGCTCGGACGGATCGGGCACGACCTTTATCTTCACCGACTATCTCTCCAAGGTGAACCCTGACTGGAAGTCCAAAGTCGGCGCCAACACGGCGGTCGAATGGCCGGTTGGCATCGGCGCCAAAGGCAATGAAGGCGTTGCAAACAACGTGACGCAGACCAAGGGTTCGATTGGTTACGTGGAATATGCCTATGCAAAACAGAACAAGATGGCGTCGGTTAACATGATCAACAGCGATGGCAAGAACGTCGCGCCAAACGCGGCGTCCTTTCAAGCGGCAGCCGCCAACGCAGACTGGGCTAATTCGGACGGCTACTATGTTATTCTTACGAACCAGCCGGGCGCTGCCACTTGGCCGATCGCCGGCGCGACGTTTATCCTGATGTACAAGCAGCCGGACAATGCGGAGGCTGCCGGGGAAGCGCTGAAATTCTTCAACTGGGCCTATACTAACGGCGGCAAGGCGGCCGAGGAACTCGATTATGTCCCGCTTCCCGCGCCAGTTGTCGCCCAGATCCAGAAGACCTGGTCTTCGGAAATCAAAATGGCGGACGGCAAGCCTGTTTTTGTATCTAACTAACTGAGAACGCCGGGGCGCGCGATCGCGCTCCGGCATTTTCCCACAGTCCTTTCGAGCCCCCGCATGTCCGACATCGCGATTCCACAGATCGACACCACTAGTCCCCGAACGCTGGCGAGAAACAAAGCGATCAAGGGTTTCGCGGCGAGCGATACTTTTTTTCGCTGGCTGACGCAGAGCGCCGCAACTTTCGTTCTGATTATATTGGGCGGGGTCATCATTTCCCTCATCCAAGGATCGATTCCGGCGCTGCGCGAATTCGGCTTCGGCTTCTTCGCTACGGAAGTATGGAATCCCGTAACTGAAAAATATGGCGCCGCGCCCGCCCTTTATGGAACGCTGGTCACATCTCTCATTGCAATGTTGATTGCGGTGCCTGTCGGACTCGGGATCGCCATCTTCCTGACCGAGCTTTGCCCTATGTGGCTGCGTCGTCCGATCGGCACGGCGATCGAGCTCCTCGCCGGCATCCCCAGCATCATTTATGGAATCTGGGGTCTGTTCGTTTTCGCCCCGTTTCTTCAGGTCTACGTCCAGCCCGCGCTGATTGGGCTGTTCGGCCATGTCTGGTTGCTCTCCTCCGTTTTTGCGGGTCCGCCCTATGGCATCGGCATCCTCACGGCGTCATTGATCCTGGCGATCATGGTGTTGCCATTCATCACGTCGATATCGCGCGATGTGTTCGAAACCGTGCCGCCGATGCTGAAGGAATCCGCGTACGGGCTTGGCTGCACGACGTGGGAAGTTGTGCGCAACGTCGTTATCCCGTTCACGCGCGTTGGCGTGATCGGCGGCGTTATGCTAGGACTTGGCCGCGCCCTTGGCGAAACTATGGCGGTGACCTTTGTCATCGGAAACGCCCACAAGATATCGGCCTCGCTAATCGCTCCCGGCACTACGATATCGGCAACCATCGCCAACGAGTTCACCGAAGCGGTGGGCGAGCTCTATACGTCGTCGCTTATCGCGTTGGGCCTTATCCTCTTTATTATCACTTTCATTGTACTCGCTTTCGCGCGGCTGATGCTCATGCGGCTCGAATTGAAGGCGGGGCGGTAACGCGATGTCGCTATACCCCGCGCGCCGCCGACGCAACTCGGTGTGGATGAGCCTCAGCGTCGTCGCAGCCGGGTTTGGCTTGAGCTGGTTGTTCCTGATTCTCGCCGTACTCTTCTGGCGCGGTTTCGGTGGATTGTCCCTCGCGGTATTCACGCAAATGACGCCCCCACCCGGCAGCGACGGCGGTCTCTTGAACGCCATCGCCGGCAGCTTGATGATGACCGTGATCGGCGTTGCCGTCGGCGCTCCGCTCGGCATGCTGGCTGGCACATATCTCGCGGAATACGGGCGCTACTCCAAGCTCGCCTTCGTCGTCCGATTCATCAATGACATCCTGCTCAGCGCGCCTTCTATTGTCATCGGCCTCTTTATCTATCAGGTCGTCGTCGCACCCATGGGTCATTTCTCTGGAATTGCCGGCTCAATCGCGCTCGCGGTGCTGGTGGTTCCGGTTGTTGTGCGTACGACGGAAGATATGCTCAATCTGGTGCCTAACACGTTGCGCGAAGCCGGCTCGGCCCTCGGAATGCCTCGGTCCCTCGTCATTCAGCGCATTGGATATCGCGCGGCGCGGACCGGACTGTTGACCGGCGTCTTGCTCGCGGTTGCCAGGGTCAGCGGCGAAACAGCGCCATTGCTCTTTACGGCTTTGAACAACCAATTCTGGAGCTTGAACCTCAATGCGCCGGTGTCGAGCCTACCTGCTGTGATCTTTCAATTTGCGTTGAGCCCCTACAGGGAATGGCAACAACTCGCCTGGACGGGCGCCCTGATTATTACGTTGGCGGTTCTTGCACTCAGCATCACTGCCCGCATGTTGGCCTCGAGGGGGACCTTGAAATGAATGCGATCGTCCAATCGGAGATCGATGCCGGGACGAAAGTTCAGATTCGCGGTCTCAATTTTTTCTACGGCGCGAACAGGGCGCTAAAGGATATCAATCTCGGATTGGCGGCGAGGAAGGCGACCGCCTTCATAGGCCCGTCAGGTTGCGGAAAATCGACACTGCTACGAGTCCTCAATCGCATGTACGATCTCTATCCCAACCAGCGCGCCGAGGGCGAAGTGTTGCTCGACGGACAAAATATTCTGTCGCCCGGTCTCGACTTGAACTTGCTGCGTGCCCGGGTCGGCATGGTGTTTCAGAAGCCGACGCCATTTCCGATGTCAATCTATGATAATATTGCTTTCGGCATACGCCTTTACGAAAGGCTGCCGAAATCCGAACTCGACGTTCGCGTTGAGTCTTCGCTGCGCCGTTCCGCGCTGTGGGACGAAGTGAAGGACAAGCTTGGCTCAAGCGGTCTCGGCCTTTCGGGCGGCCAGCAGCAGCGCCTTTGCATCGCGCGCACCGTCGCGATCAGCCCAGAAATTATCTTGCTTGACGAACCGTGCTCGGCGCTCGACCCCATATCGACCGCCAAGATCGAGGAACTGATCGACGAACTGACCGAGGATTATACAATCGCGATTGTCACCCATAACATGCAGCAGGCGGCGCGCGTCTCGCAATACACCGCATTCATGTATCTGGGCGAACTCATCGAGTTCGGCGAGACAGATAGGGTCTTTACGACGCCGAAAGAGAAACGCACCCAAGAATACATCACCGGGCGCTTTGGTTGAGGAGAATTTAATTGGTTGACCATACAGTTCGGGCATTCGACAAAGACCTCGACACGCTTGGCCTGCGCATCGCCGAAATGGGCGGCATCGCGGAGAAAATGGTTGTCGACGCGATGGACGGTCTCGGGTCTGTCGACGCGGCGCTAGCTCAGAAAGTAATCACCACGGATCTGCGCCTCGACACCCTGCAGCGGGAAATCGAGGAACACGCGATCATGACGATCGCGCGGCGCCAGCCGATGGGTATCGACCTTCGCGAGATCATCGGTGCCATTCGCATTGCCAGCGATCTCGAACGTGTTGGCGATCTCGCCAAGAACATCGCCAAACGCACAATGAAGATCGGCCCGGAGCCGCGTGTGCCCCGCGCCGTAGTTGGTTTGAAGCACATGAACGAATTGGCAACCGAGCAGATGAAGGATGTTCTGGACGCCTACGCTCAACGCGACATCGAACGCGCCCAAGCAGTCTGGACACGCGACGCCGAGCTGGATGCGTTGGAAGATTCCGTCTTCCGAGATCTCCTCACTCACATGATGGAAGATCCCAGGAACATCTCATTCTGCGCGCATTTGTTGTTTTGCTCTAAAAACATCGAGCGCATCGGCGACCACGCGACCAATATCGCCGAAACCGTCTTTTATCTCGTCACGGGAAACACGCTTCCGGTCGACCGGCCAAAGGGAAGACCGGATGGTTCTCCCACTCTGCCGCCTTTGGGTGAGAAATGAACGACACGATCAAGGAATCCGTGCGCATCGGCGCTTCCGCCGCTCCGCGTATCCTCGTTGTTGAAGACGAATCCGATCTGTCGCTCATGCTAGCCTATAATTTGGAGGCAGAGGGCTACGTCGCGGAATGTGTCGAGCGCGGTGACGAAGCCGAACTCCGGCTGGCCGAGAACCCACCGGACCTTGTTCTTCTGGACTGGATGCTGCCAGGCGTATCCGGTCTCGAAATTTGTCGGCGCCTTCGAGCGCGCGAAACGACCAAGACGTTGCCCGTCATCATGCTGACGGCGCGTGGCGAGGAAGGTGAGCGCGTGCGAGGCCTCTCCGTTGGCGCGGACGACTACGTAGTGAAGCCGTTCTCTGTTCCCGAGCTAATGGCGCGCGTTCGGGCGCTGCTTCGCCGCAGTCGTCCCGAACGGATCGCCGAACGCCTTAATGCAGGAGATCTCGACCTCAATCGGGAAACCCGCCGAGTGCGCCGCGGCTCGCGCGACGTTCACCTCGGCCCAACCGAATTTCGCCTGCTGGAATATCTGCTGGAGAAACCTGGTCGCGTCTTTTCCCGCGCACAATTGCTTGACGGGGTATGGGGCCAATCGGTTGAAATCGACGAACGAACCGTGGACGTCCACGTCGGGCGGCTACGCAAGGCGCTGTCGCGCGGCCGAGAAAGGGATCCGATCCGAACTGTCAGAGGGACCGGGTATTCCTTCGACGAGACATTTGGATAGTCCTGACGCCTAAGGTCCAGATCGCGCTGGTTGCCCTCCGACCATCAGGCCTGTCGCGTCAGCGCCCGCCTGTCTCTGTCACGCCGGCGATCCTGCGCCGGCTGATAGGCCAGCTTGCCGTGATGCGTGCAGTAGGGTCCCGTTCCCATGGATTGTGAGCCGCAGTAGCGAAAATCCAGGCTTGTGGGATCGCCCAGCGGCCAACGGCACATCGATTCCCTAAGTTCGACGATGGTCACCCGCAACGATATTGGCACGACCACGTCGTCATAAACCGCCGGTTGCATTTCCATCATAGGTTCGGCGTTGTAGGCCAGTGCGGTATTGCCGCGCACAGCGTGTCCGCCGCCATGGTTGATGCTGCCGGATCGATTGACGGTCGACGACCGAAGCACAGGCGCCGCACGATGGCGAATCCGGGGTGTCGCCGGCGCGCTGGACTTCGCTCGGCCCGAAAGACCCAGGCGATGAACTTTCCCGATGACAGCGTTGCGGGTTACGCCCAATCCGAGTTGCGCCGAAATCTGACTAGCGCTTCTTCCGTCCAGCCACAATTGACGAAGCAATTCGACCCGATCATCCGTCCAAGACATTTTGGCCTCACTTAATAGGAACAAACCGCACTACGCCGAGAGGAGCGGTCCGCTCTCGCTAATTCGAAAAATGACAGAATCCGTCTCCGCACCCGCCGAACGCATCGGCAAGCGAACGCAATAAAACGCTCTCCAGAAGGTCTGCCCCACGATATCTCGTGGCTGACGCAAGACACGCTACACTAGTCATTGAATCGCACGCAAGAGTCCTTAACACCGGGTTAAGAGGCTTTTCCCCAGCTGATGCAAATCCTGCGACAATGATTCTTGCCCGCGGACGCGAATGATAGAGTCGGATCAAGGCATTAGCCGCATCGCGCGCGAGATCGCTATGTGGCGCGCGAATCTAGCTTTTTTCTCGCCGCAACATGCTGTTTGACCTGGGCGGCCCGCATCCCATATGATGAATCAGCGAGCAGCCGTCCAACAGGGCGGCGTTTTCGTTTTTGTCCGTCGATGCGACCGCTCGAGATAATGGGAGCGCTGATTTGTCATCCGCTATCGTGCCTACCTATGCGCGGGCCGAAATCGCCTTCGAAAAGGGCGAGGGGTGCTGGCTGACTGCTGTCGATGGCGCGCGCTATCTCGACTTCGGCGGAGGCATCGCCGTGGCCTCGCTCGGCTACTCGCATCCGCATCTGGTCGAGGCGCTGACGACGCAGGGCAGCAAACTGTGGCACAGCTCGAACCTGTTTCAGATGCCTGACGGTGAGAAACTTGCAAAGCGTTTGACCGACGCAACCTTTGCCGACCTCGTATTCTTCGCCAATTCTGGCGCCGAGGCTAACGAAGCGGCGATCAAGATGGCGCGCAAGCGCCAAAGCGTCGGCGACCATCCAGAGCGTTACCGGATTATCACCTTTGAAGGCGCTTTTCATGGTCGGACGTTGGCGACAATCGCCGCGGGCGGCCAAGCGAAATATCTTGAGGGGTTTGGTCCTAAGGTCGATGGATTCGATCAGGTGACGCTCGGCGACCTTGACGCCGTTAATAGCGCGATCACCGAGCACACCGGCGCAATTCTGATCGAACCGATCCAGGGCGAGGGCGGCATACGGGTCGTACCGCCAGCCTTCCTGCGCGGCCTAAGACAGATCTGCGATGACCATCGTCTGTTGCTGATATTTGACGAAATTCAGACCGGTGTCGGCCGCACCGGACGGTTTTCCGCCCATGAAAGCAGTGGAATAACTCCGGACATCATGACTGTCGCCAAAGGTATCGGTGGGGGATTTCCGCTTGGCGTGTGCCTTGCAACGGCGGATGCCGCCAAAGGCCTGACGACAGGCACGCACGGCACGACTTTTGGCGGCAACCCCCTCGCAATGGCGATTGGCAATGCGGTCCTCGATGTCGTGCTGGCGCCGGGATTCGTCGAACGCGTCGCGAAACTCGGCATTGTGTTGCGGCAGAAGCTCGCGGAGCTGGGCGACCATCATCCAGAGATCATCGAAGAAGTTCGCGGCGAGGGTCTCATGATCGGTCTCAAGGTCAAGGTCGCGCCCGGCGAGTTTGCCGCAGCTGCGCGAACAGAAAAGCTGCTGACGATTCCGGCCGGCGACAATGTCGTGCGATTGTTGCCCCCTCTCATCATCACTGAAGAAGAGCTCGCCGAGGGCGTGCGCCGTCTGGACCGTGCGTGTCGCGCCTTGGAAGGCGAGATGGCGGCGACACGAATGGGCGCTGCGCAATGAACGCGATCCGTAAGGTCGGAAACGCTCGCCATTTTCTTGATTTGGGCGAAGTGCCCGCAACCGAGTTGCGACGCGTCCTGGATGCTTCCGCCGTGATGAAGAAGGCGCGCGTCAAGGGGGCGCCGTATGAGCCGCGCCCGTTGGCGGGAAAAACTCTGGCAATGATTTTTGATCGACCCTCGACTCGCACGCGCGTTTCTTTTGATATCGCTATGCGCCAGCTCGGCGGCGAGACCATCATGCTGACGGGCGCGGAAATGCAGCTCGGGCGAGGCGAGACGATCGCGGACACCGCAAGAGTGCTGTCGCGTTATGTCGACGCGATCATGATCCGCATCCTCGATCATGCCGACATGGTCGAAATGGCGCGTTTTGCGACGGTGCCCGTCATCAATGGGCTAACCAAGCAATCGCATCCGTGTCAGGTCATGGCCGACATCATGACATTTGAAGAGCATCTTGGCCCGATCCGCGGCCGCAAGGTCGCCTGGAGCGGCGACTATAACAACGTGCTTTCGTCATGGATCGACGCCGCGCAGGCGTTCGATTTCTCGCTCGATATCGCCTGCCCCGCGCCATTGCAGCCGCCGCCCCAGCGCATCGCGGGAGCGCGCGCCAAAGGCGCGAAAGTCACGATCGGCGAAGACCCGTTCACCGCCGCCGCTAACGCCGATGCCGTTGTGTCGGATTGCTGGGTCTCGATGGGCGACGAAGACGGGGGTCGGCGTAATAATTTGCTCGCTCCGTACCAGGTCAATCGCGAACTCATGCGTGTTGCCGCGAAGGACGCGATTTTCATGCATTGCCTACCTGCGCATCGCGGCGAGGAAGTGACTGACGAAATCATCGACGGACCGCAATCCGTCGTGTTTGACGAGGCCGAAAACCGTCTTCACGCACAAAAAGGCGTTTTGGCCTGGTGCCTCGGGCTGCTCGACTCATGAAGCCGGAAGCGGCAGTGCGCACTGTTTCGGATGCGGCGGAAGATGATATCGTCATGCCGTACACGGTCGAACCGCTGAGCACGCGAGGACGCGTCGTGCGTCTTGGTCCTTCGATAGACGTAATCCTAAAGCGCCACGCCTATCCCGCGCCTATCGCACGGTACGTTGGCGAGGCGGTGGCTCTTACCGTGCTTCTGGGGTCGGCGCTCAAGATTGAAGGCAGCTTTCAATTGCAAACGAAATCCGACGGCATACTCAATATGCTCGTCGTCGATTTCGATGCGCCGTCAAATCTTCGCGCCCTGGCGCGTTTCGATGTAGCAAAGCTCGACGCCTCTATGAAGTCGGGATTCAAGGGCGACCTGCTGGGCGCCGGCCACCTCGCCTTCACCATCGATCCAGGCGGCGAAATGGCGCGCTACCAAGGTGTGATTCCGCTCGAGGGACAGGGCTTGGAGACTGCGGCGCACGAGTACTTTGAGCGCTCAGAGCAAATTCCAACTCTGGTTCGCCTTGCAGTTGGCGAAATCATTACGGCCGCCGGATCGCAATGGCGCGCCGGCGGACTGATTGCCCAGTTCCTGCCGGATTCTCCCGAACGCCAGCGCCACGCGGATCTCGCTCCCGGCGACGCGCCAGAAGGCGTCGTGCTCGCGACGCGACACGACGACGACGAGTGGACCGAGGCGCGCGCTCATGCCGCGACAACAGAAGACCACGAGCTGATCGACCCGACGCTGTCGTCGGAACGCCTCCTGTATCGACTTTTTCACGAACGCGGAGTGAGGGTGTTCACGCCGACCCATCTGGTCGAGGCCTGTCGTTGCTCTTCCGAGCGCATCGACGCGATGCTAAGAAGTTTCTCCCCCGTCGAAAGGCGTGACATGACCGGCGATGACGGCATGATTGAAGTTACCTGCGAATTCTGCTCCGTCACACGCGTGTTTGATCCAGGCGACTATGACTAGGGATCGCGCGGACGCCGCGGCTCTGGATAGCCTCGCATTTCAGGAATTATTGCTCCAGACCAAAGTGCGCGTCGAGGCCCAGCTCGACGAACTCTTATCGCCGACGCCGCGCGTTGGCGAAAGCGCCCGTCCCGCGCGATTGCTGGCGGCGATGCGCTATAGCGTTCTTCTCGGCGGTAAGAGACTTCGTCCTTTCCTACTTGTCGAGACCGCCCGAGCGCTTGGCGTCGAGGGCGAGGGACCGTTGCGCGCCGCTGCCGCGATCGAACTTGTCCACTGCTATTCTCTGGTTCACGACGACCTTCCAGCGATGGACAATGATGATATTCGCCGAGGTCGCGCGACTACCCACAAGGCCTTCGATGAAGCAGCCGCCGTTCTCGCCGGCGACGCGTTGCTGACGCTCGCCTTCGACGTGATGGCCGATGAGCCGACACATCCCGATGGCGCCGCGCGCGCCGCGCTCTGCTTAGGCCTGGCGCGAGCTTCGGGTTTGGGCGGGATGGCGGGTGGGCAAATGTTAGACCTTGCCGCCGAAAACGCTTCTGCCCCGCTTGATCGCGCCGCAATCAGCCAATTGCAAGCAATGAAAACCGGCGCGCTCCTGCGCTTCAGCGTCGAGGCAGGAGCGACGATTGCCGGAGCGTCGCCGAACCGACTCAAAGCTCTCTCTCAATTTGGCGCGGCAATCGGCGCGGCGTTCCAGATTGCGGACGACTTGCTCGACGCGGAAGGCGACGAAACGGCGCTCGGCAAGAGAACGGGCAAGGATGCTGCGCGCAACAAGGCGACATTCATCGCCAGCCTCGGCGTCACGGCAGCGCGCGCTGAACTCGGGCGGCTCGTGGTACAAGCGCAATCGGCCATAGATAAAGCGAATCTTGGACACGAAGGGCGCTTTTTACGCGCCACCGCATCGTTCGTTGCCGTGCGAGACCGTTAAAAAATTCGACTATTCTCGCGCCATTTGGGCGACGACTGACGTGGCCGCGGTTTGGCCAGAACGGATCGTCGATTCCAAGCCTGCGGCAGGGCGCCCGTTCTGCACGTAAGCGCCCGCGAGAAACAGGTTGCTCCAGGATGTCTGCGTCCTCGGGCGACGTGCATCTTCCTCCGCGGTCGCCAAAAATGTCACCCGGCGTTGCCGAACGATCCGCCACGATGGCAGCGCGTCCGAATGCCCAGTCAGGGCGGCGACTTCACGCCAGATATCGGCGGCCAATTGCTCGCGCGGCTTGTCCATAAGTTCGTTGGCGTTGTTGATCGTTGCGGAGAGGCGATCGGGCCATGCGAATATCCAGTTGATGGTTCCGTTAACCACGCCGAGCACCCGCGGCTGGTTTGCCGGTGGGGCAATATTGAAGTGCGCCGTCAGCGTCGCGTTGAACTTCTGCGGGGTCGATAGCGTTGGAATCAGAGCACTCGCCGCGTACGCCGGCACTGCCAGGACAACATAGTCGCGCACACCGAGGCGCACAGAATCGTGCTCAAACTCAAGCCTGTCGACACGCCCCCCAAGGAGCCCGACGGCTTGCAGGCGTCGCCCAAAACGCATTTGCGCGCCGCTGCGCCGCATGTATCTCAGCGCCGGTTCGATCAACGCGCGCGACAAGCCGTTGCGCGGCAGAGACAGGGATGCGCCTCGTCCGCCTTGCGCCAAAAGTTCCCGCAGCGGCGCTGCCGCCAGTCCGGCCGAAGCGATTTTCGGATCGGTGTTCAACGCCACAAGGAGTAGCGGGCGCCATAGGCAATCGTAGACTGGGCCAGCGCACTCAATGACATCGCCAATTGCGCTCGTCGGCTTGGCTCTCAGCATTCGCACGATCGACCAATAATCCTGTAGCCGAGTATGCGGCGCCCGCCGCGCGGGGCTCAGAAGCCACCATGGCAAACGCCCCTCGTTCGGCCGCAAGCTCCATCGCTGCCCGCTCGCCATGTCGGCGAAGGCTAGATCGCTGTTCGGCAGAGTTTCGAACTGCTGACGCGCGCCAATTGCGTCGACAAATGCGAACGATGAGGCGTCACCCGACAACAACGGGTAGTTGCCATTGTCGACCATCGCGTTCGTGGCATCGTCCAGGTAAGAACGCCGCCTTCCGCCGGCCTGCATCGCGCCCTCGTGGACGACAATCTCGCAAGCCTGTTCCGCAACAAGCCCAACCGCCGTCGCAAGACCAGAAAAGCCGGCGCCGACTATATGAACGACTGGACGTCGCATCATGTCAACAACCAACAAGGTGAGGAATTGGTCAACCTCCCGCTGCGTTCATGAAATTCTGTGAGATTAATCGTCATACTCCACGGGCGGTCTGTCCTGCGTATCGGGCAAAAAGGAATTTGCGGCAAGCTCTTCGCATTCAACGTCGTTGTATTGGCGTGAATTCGCCCCGCAACGGCGTCCGTATAACTTGGACTGCTCCCGAACCGCTCTCGCGCTCTATCCTGTCGCGCAGCGCAATCCTTGACTTGACAAGGCGAGGACCGCGCGCCAGCATCTTGACCAATTGGTCAAGATCTAAATCTGCCGGCGTTTGATTACGCCGGGCATTCGGAGCCGCGCATGACCGGGACGCCCGCTTCCATCAACAGAGCAAGCATCGCCGCTGGCCGGCTCGACTCACAGACACTCGCCCGAAACTTTGGCGATCTGCACCCTCCCCTGATCCGGCATGAGGCGATGGTCGAGGCCGATCGCTGCTACTTCTGTTACGACGCGCCTTGTCAGGCCGCCTGCCCCACTTCGATCGACATACCCCTGTTCATCCGCGAAATTGGCGCTGGCAACGTTGAGGGCGCGGCGCGAACGATCCTCGAAGACAATATCCTGGGCGGTAGCTGCGCGCGCGTCTGCCCGACCGAGACGCTATGCCAGGAAGCCTGTGTGCGCGAAGCGGCCGAGGGCAAGCCCGTGCAGATTGGGTTGCTCCAGCGGTTCGCCACCGACGCCCTGATGGCGACCGGCAAGAATCCGTTTACCCGATCAGCGACAACCGGCCGTCGCATAGCAATTGTCGGCGCTGGGCCGGCTGGGCTCGCGTGCGCCCACGCCCTCGCCGAACGCGGTCATGCCGTGACGATCTTTGAAGCCCGGGAAAAGTCCGGCGGCCTCAACGAATACGGCATCGCCGCATACAAAGTGCCCGACGATTTCGCCGCGAAGGAAGTCGCGTTCATCCTTTCGATTGGCGGCATCGAGGTAAAGCACGGCATGGCGCTTGGACGCGATGTCGATCTGGCAACCCTGCGACGCGATTTCGACGCCGTGTTCCTCGGCGCCGGCCTCGCAGCCGTTAACAAACTCGGGCTCGCTTCGGAAGGTGCGCTTACCAACGTTCTCGATGCGGTCGACTACGTCGCCAAGCTTCGCCAGACGAACGACCTCGGCCGCCTCCCCGTGGGGCGTCGCGTCGTCGTCATCGGCGGCGGCATGACTGCGATCGATATCGCGGTGCAAAGTAAACGGCTCGGAGCGGAAGCTGTGACTATTGTCTATCGGCGCGGCCCGGAGCACATGAAAGCCAGCGGCTACGAGCGGGAGCTCGCACAAACCAACGGCGTCGTCATTCGAACCTGGGCGCGCCCGATCGCTATTGAGGGCAAAGACGGGGCGGTGAGCGCGGTTCTTTTTGAGCGTACGGACGGCGGCGGCGCGCATGATGGACATTCTGCTGCAGTGGGCGAAGCGTTTCGCATCGAATGCGATGTCGTATTCACCGCCATTGGCCAGGCTCTGACACCATGGATATTCAGCGCCGACCCGCCTCTCAGTCTGCAGAACGGCCGCATCGTTATCGATGAAGAGCGGCGGACAAGTCTGCCCGGTGTCTGGGCTGGGGGAGATTGCGTCCATGGCGGACAGGATCTCACTGTCGCCGCCGTTGAAGACGGCAAGCGCGCGGCGATTTCGATCGACGCCGCGCTGCGCGCCAAGCCAAAGCGCTGAATCCTGGAGAATCGCAATGGTTGATTTGCGTAGCCAATTTGTCGGCATCCGCTCGCCCAACCCTTTCTGGCTCGCTTCGGCGCCGCCGACAGATCGCAAAACCAATGTCGCGCGCGCCTTTCGCGCGGGATGGGGCGGCGTCGTCTGGAAGACGTTGGGCGAAGCCGGGCCGCCAGTGGTCAATGTGTCCGGCGCGCGCTACGGCGCCATGCATGGGCCAGACCGCCGCCTGATCGCGCTCAACAACATCGAGCTCATCACGGATCGCGACCTCGAAATCAATTTGCAAGAGATCAAGCAGGTCAAGCGCGAGTGGCCGGATCGCGCGCTGGTGGTCTCGCTGATGGTTCCTTGCGACGAACTGTCGTGGCAGAACATCCTGGCCCGGGTCGAGGAGACCGAGTGCGACGGCGTCGAGCTAAATTTCGGCTGTCCGCACGGCATGTCGGAGCGCGGAATGGGTTCGGCGGTCGGTCAGGTCCCCGAGTACATTGAGATGGTGACGCGCTGGTGCAAGGCCCATACGCGCATGCCGGTGATTGTGAAACTGACGCCGAATATTACCGACATTCGCGCGCCGGCACGCGCCGCCAAGACTGGCGGCGCAGACGCGGTTTCGCTGATTAATACAATCAACTCGATCATGGGCGTCGATCTCGACGCGTTCGCGCCGATGCATCACGTCGACGGCAAAGGAACGCATGGCGGCATGTGCGGACCGGCGGTCAAGCCGATCGCAATGTCGATGGTTTCCGAGATCGCGCGCGACGCTAAAACCCGCGACCTGCCGATTTCGGCGATTGGCGGCATCACGACCTGGCGAGACGCCGCGGAGTTCATCGCTTTGGGCGCAGGGACCGTGCAGGTCTGCACCGCCGCGATGACCTATGGTTTCAAGATCGTCGAAGAACTGATCTCAGGTTTGAAGAACCATATGTCGACAAAGGGCTATGCGTCGATCGAGGATTTTCGCGGTCGCGCTGTATCCAACGTTACCGACTGGCAGTATCTCAACCTCAATTACGTCGCTAAGGCCGAGATCGATCAGGACCTCTGCATCAAGTGCGGACGCTGCCACATTGTCTGCGAGGACACTTCGCATCAGGCGATCTTCGCGAAGATCAATGGCGAACGAAAATTCGTCGTCAACGACGACGAGTGCGTCGGCTGCAATCTTTGCGTCGTGGTCTGCCCCGTCGAGCATTGCATCAGTCTCGTGCACAAGACCGTGGGCGTCGACCCGCGCACTGGCCTGGACTACGGTCGGCCCGCTGCAAACTGGACGACGCATCCGAATAATCCTGGCGCCGTCAAAGCTGCGGAATAGCTGGTGAAGTCGAGAGCTGCCGCGAACGGCTCACTTCGGTTTTGAAACGAAAAATCCAGGCGACATGTAGATTGCGGCAATTGTCGCAAAGATGGCGATCGAAAGAAACGGACTTACGAATGCGGCGGGGATCGCGAGGATATAGAGGAGCGTTGATATTCGATCCTTCGCTACATGCGCCCGCCGCCGAGCTTGGAACTCCGCCTCATTGCCATATTGCCGATCTATGATCGCGGCGATCAGACTGAACGATGCTGCGCAAGAGAGCTGCACCACGCCGTAAAGCGCAGTAGCGTTCACGCCAGCATGGGTTGAAGCCATGTAAGCCGTCGCAAACGGAAACAGCGAAAGGCAGAATAGCAAGGTGTGGTTCGCCCAAAGGAGCGGAGTCGTGACCCGTCTCGCCAATGCGAGCAGCCCGTGGTGATTGATCCAATAGATCGCCGCGAAGACGAAACTGACGACGTAGGCCAGAAAAGATGGAAGGACTTTCATTAACGCCGGGAGATCGTCCCCCTCCGGCGCCTTCAAGTCGAGGACCATCAATGTCACGATGACGGCGATAACCCCGTCGGAGAACGCCTCAAGCCGACCCTTGGAAAACCCGGTCCCGTCTTCACTCATCGCGTTCTGAAGGCCTTTCCGGTCAGCACCACATTTACGCCGCGAAATTACTCGCCCGAAATAGCCGCATCAACGCCCGTTAATCATTTGCGATCAGTTGATGTAATCTTCGAGGCTCGACCCTAAGCCGCCCCAACTTCTTTCTGCGCGAATTAATTCGATATTTAGCCTCTATCAGTTATTTCTTCCGCCAATTGCGAATGCCGCCCGCAACGGAACTGTAACGAGCGCAAATACGCCAACGCGTCACGTTAAGATTGCGCAAAGACTTTGCTGCGAAATATGGACTCTGGTTCAGCCATCTCCGCAGTTGAAGGCTCAGATGTTCAACTTCAATCCAGCGGCGCCTTTCTTCGCCAGCAGTCAGGCTCATCCCGATCGTCTGGCGGTTGTAGGCGACGGCGTTGCACTAACATACCAGCAAACGGCTTGCTACGCGCGAGCAATCGCGTCAGCCCTTGGGTCAGCGGGGCGACGGGGCGCGCGCATTGCGATCCTGGGATCGCGCAGCGTCGCCGCTTGCCTGGCTGTGCTCGGAACCGGCTGGACTGGAGCAACCTATGTGCCGCTCGGTCTCAAACTGCCAGAGGAGCGTCTGGTGGGTCTGATGAAATCGGTCGGCTTTGACGCGTTGATATGTGACGGCGCGGGCGGGGCTCTTCTCACCGAAGCTGTCCTCGCTGCGGCGCCCGACCTCATCTTGCTGGCCGATCCACAGGGCAAACGCGACTTCGGACTTCGTCCGCCCTGGCGCCTGAAGGAAACTCGTTACGACGACGGCGCGCCGGTCATGATGGAAGCTGACGACCTCGCCTATATCGAATTTACATCCGGCACGACTGGCGTCCCAAAGGGCGTGATGATCCCGGCAGGCGGTCTGCATCACTACGTCACTGTGATGCAGGAGTGGTTTTCCTTCGCGATGAACGATCGTGTCGCCGAAACCGCCGATCTCAGTTTCGACATTTCGGTCTCGAACATGTTTCTGACATGGAACGCCGGAGCCGCGCTTTACATATTGCCGTCAGCCGCGACGCTTTCGCCCGCCAAATTCATACGCGAGAATGCGCTGTCGATATGGTATTCGGTGCCGTCCGTCATCGCACTGATGCAGCGCACGCGCTCGCTGCAACCGGGATGTCTTCCCAGCCTTCGGCGCACATTCTTTGCCGGTGAGCCCTTGCCGGCGGCCGGGGCCGAAGCGTGGATGGACGCTGCGCCCAATAGCACGCTGGACAATCTGTATGGTCCTACGGAGGCCACGGTCGTTTGCTTGCGGCAGGAGGGCGTCAAGCCGCTTCAAGTTACGCCACAGCGCGGCATTGTCGCTATCGGCCGCGGCTACCCCGGAATGGAGGTAGCGATACTCGACACGAATCTTCGCCCGTTGCCGTCCGGAGAGAAAGGCGAGATCGCGCTGTCGGGGCCACAATTGGCAGCGGGATATCTGAACCTGCCCGAACTTACCGCCGCCCGCTTTCCCTTGATCGACGGGCGCCGCTGGTACCTGACGGGCGACTATGGATACGAGGACACCGAAGGCGTTTTCCATCACCTCGGTCGTATGGACAATCAGGTGAAGGTCCGCGGAAACCGCGTCGAGCTTGAAGAAATCGATGTCCATCTACGCCGCGCCGGCGAGACGATGAGCGCCGCCGCTGTTGCATGGCCGGTGGAGCATGGCTCGGCCGCTGGCATCGTTGCATTCGTCGCTGGAGCCGGCGTCTCCAGCGGGCGCATCACTGAGGTGATGCGCACGTTGCTGCCGGCTTATATGGTGCCCAGTTCGATTGTCGAACTCGACAGCCTCCCTCTCAACGCCAACGGAAAAATCGACCGCCGAGCATTGGTTACGATGCTGGAAGAGCGCGCAACGTGACCGCTGCCGTCGCGCTGCCGCTACCTGAAGCACCCAGCCTGATCGCGTTCGAGCGGTCGCCCGGCTTGATCCGCTTTGCCGGCACGATCCCCGGGCGCGTCATGTTGCTGCTCGTCTACGGAGCAATGTTGCAACCTGCCTCTGCTCATTGGCTTGCGATACTCGCAGCGACCGCCGCCCTGACTTTCACTCCCCGCCGCCACGCGGCGACAATTACCGCTCTCGCTACGCTAGCCGTGTTCTTGCTCGAACCAGACTGGTACCATGACTTCGCGCCTGCGCTGATTGCCAAGCGCGCTCGACTAGAAGACTGGTTCACGCCCGCGCTGCGCTGGGGCGCGCCCTGCCTCCTGCTCGGTTTCACCGCGCTGTTTCTCGCCGCGGTGCGCGCCGGACGGCCGCGCGTGATCGCCCGCCATCCCTTGCTTTGCCTTATCGCAGCGCTTCTCGCGTTGTTCGCGGCCGCAATCGTCGGGCCGGGCGACGCGACGATAAAAATTTGGGTGTGGTCGATCGCCTCGGCGCTTAGCGGCTATATGTGGATCATCGCCCTGATCGCCTCCGAACAGCGCAACAGCCAGAGTCGCGTGCCATTCCTGCTGCAGTTTGGGACAATGCACCCGTTCTGGGGATCGCCCGCCACACCCTATACCGTGGCGCCCAACAAGCTGAACAAAATGGCCGCGCCCGACGGGGATGCTCTTGCCGCCCTACAGCTTCGGGGCCTGAAACTCCTCCTATGGGCGGACGCATTATTTGTAATCAGCGCTGCCTATGCATTCGTCGCGCACAAGTATTTTGGCATTCCGACTTTTCACGAAGCTTTGGCCAGATACTTGGGGGACGGGCTGCCGTGGCATTTGCGATGGCTATGCCTGTTCAGCGATTTCTTCGAATACATTATACGGCTGGCCGCTGCAGGCCACGTGATTATCGCCGCCGCCCACATGGCCGGGTATAATTTGCCGCGCAACACCCAGAATCCATTGGGTTCGCGAAATCTCGCGGAATTCTGGGGCCGCTATTACTATTACTTCAAAGAATTAATGCTCAATCTATTCTACTTTCCCGCTTATCTGAGCTGCTTTCGCGCTTACCCGAAACTGCGCGCCGCCTTCGCGACATTCATGGCGGCGGGCGTCGGCAACCTGCTTTTCCATTTTCTGCGCGAACTCGACAAGATTGCCGACATCGGGTTCGTTAAGGCCGCCGTTGGCATGCAGACCTACGCATTCTATTGCCTCGTTCTGTCGATTGGCATCGCAGTCTCGCAGTTGCGCGCGCAACACCGTCGGCCACCCAGCAGCCATCTACGAGATCGTGTAGCGCCTTTTGTCACTGTCATGGGGTTTTTCTGCCTACTCCATATCTTCGACGACACAGGTAGGACAGTTCTGCTCGTCGACCACCTGAGCTTTTTCTTCAGCCTCTTTGCTCCATTTTCGTGAGACTCCATGCAACAAGACCGCATCAATGAAATCCGCGCGCTCGTCCATCAGATGCTGAAGGATCGCGGCAGACCAATACGAGTGGGTGACGATGAATCGCTGTTTACCAGCGGTTACCTCGATTCAATGGTCGCGGTCGATCTAATCATGCGGCTGGAAACCGATTTCGGCATAGACTTCTCTCGGCTCGACTTCGATGTCGTGCTTATCGACAGCATCAACGCGATCAACCAGCTGACGCTTCAGGGCCAGACCGTTTGATCGGCGCAGCGGCGGGCGCAAGCGCGTCGCCACCATTCAACTCGCTTCGAGGAACCGCTCCGCCGTCGCCAGATCGACCGAGACGATCTGGCTGACGCCGCGCTCGGCCATCGTGACGCCGAACAGGCGATCCATGCGCGCCATTGTGATGGGATTGTGGGTGATCGTGACAAAGCGTGTGTCGGAACGCTTGCGCATCTCTTCGAGGAGGTCGCAGAAGCGTTCGACATTGGAATCGTCCAGCGGCGCGTCAACCTCGTCCAGCACGCAGATCGGCGAGGGATTGGTGAGGAATACCGCAAAGATCAGCGACATCGCGGTCAGCGCCTGCTCGCCGCCTGACAACAACGTCAGCACTTGCGGACGTTTTCCTGGCGGGCGCGCCACGAGTTCAAGTCCCGCTTCAAGCGGATCGTCGGATTCGATCAGTTGCAACTCAGCCGTGCCGCCCTCGAACAGCGTCGCGAACAATTCGCCGAAGTGTTTGTTGACGACATCGAATGCGGCGAGAAGCCGCTCGCGGCCCTCCTTGTTGAGGTTCTGAATCGCTACCCGAAGGCGCTTGATCGCCTCGGTGAGATCGTCGCGTTCCATCACCATCTTTTCGCGGCTGGCTTCAACTTCGCCAAGTTCCTCGTCGGCGCGCAGATTGACCGAACCGAGCCGCTCGCGTTCCTGCTTGAGATTTTCCAGCTTGCGCTCCACCTGGGCGCGCTCTGGCGGTTCTTCGCCGCTCTTCAACCCAGCCAGGGCCGACAGCCCTTCAGGCTCGCATTCGAGACTATCGGCAACGGTCTGCAACAACGCTTCGCGACGCTGGCGCGCGCCCTCGACACGCTCTTCCGAAGCGGCGCGGGCTTCGCGCGCCGCGCTCATCGCCTCAAGCGCCGCCTTGGCGGCGCGATCGCCCTCAATCAATTCCGAGTCAGCGCTGGCGCGCGCGTCCGCCGCATCGCGCCGCGCCTGTTCGGCCGCTTCGATCTGGCTCATCAAGGCGCGGCGCGCCTGCAGGAACGCGATGGGCGCGTCATCAAGCTTTTCGAGCTCGGCCTGCGCGCTTGCCTGACGCTCCTTGATGTCGCCAATGTGCGCCTGCGCCTTGTCGCGTCGCTCGCTCCATGACTGACGCTCGGCGGCGATCACGCGACGACGGTTTTCGCGGGTCTCGGCTTCCCGCACAATAAGGCGCACGGCGGCGAGCGCTTCCGAATGCTCGGTGCGATCCTGCGCCGCGCGCGAACGCGCCTTCTCCAGCGTCAGCGTCAGTTCGCCAGTGGCGACCAGACCCGCGAGCGCGGCCTCCGCTTGCGCCTTACGGTCAATCGCTTCCTGTCGCGATGCATTGGCGCGGGTTAGCGCTTCATCGAGCGCGGACAGGCGCGTCATGGTCTGTGCGCGACGGCGCTCGCTCGATGACACTTTTTCGCGCGCGGCATCAACTGCGGCGCGGCCTTCGCGCACCCGTTGGCGCGCCGCCGTCTCGGCAGATACCGCCTCGCGCAGCGCCGCCTGTTGCGATGCCGCTTCGGCGCGCAACGCTTCCGCCTCCTGGCGGGCCGCTTCCGCCTGCCGGGACAAATCGCCAAGACGATTTTTCTCAACCAGTCGCCGCGCTGCGGGAGTCGGCGCCTCAGCCGCCGCGACGAACCCGTCCCAGCGCCACAGATCGCCCTCTTTCGAGACCAGCCGCTGCCCGACTTTGAGTAACGGACGTAGCGCCTTACCCTCGCCGCGCAACACGACGCCAATTTGGGCGAGACGCCGCTGCAACGCCGGCGGCGCTTGCACAAGGCTCGCCAGCGACGCCACGCCTTCAGGCAGCGGCGCATCGCGATGTTCGCCTTCGGGCGCCGCCCAGTGCGCTGGCGCGGAAGTGTTCGTCGAAGCGTCGAGGTCGTCGCCGAGCGCCGCGCCAAGCGCCGCTTCGTAGCCGCGCGCCACGCTGATCGCGTCGACCACCGGCGGCCAAAGCCCGCCCGAAGCCGAACCCAACAGATTGGTAAGCGTTCGAACCTCTGTTTCGAGACGTTGCGCCTTGCGATCGGCCTCGGTCAGCGGCCCACGCAAACGGCTTTCCTTTTCGCGCGCCTGCGCGTGGGCGCCCTCGGCCGCGAGGGCGTCCGCCTCCGCCTGCTTCAACGTTTGGCCATGCGTTTCGAGCGCCGCGACATGCGCTTGATGTTGGTTTTCGTCATGACCGGCGCCGAGCAGCGCATTTCTCTCACGCTCAATGCTGGCCCATTCATTTTCGAACCGCGACAGGCGACGCGTCTCTTCAGCGAGCGCCGCGCTCAGCGCATCGCGACGCGCCTTGAGATCGGACAACGACGCCTGTGCTTCCGCCAACGCCGCTTCGCTCTGCGCCAGCGTTCGCTCGGCTAGCGTGTGCCGCTCGTCGGCGGCAGCGCGTGTTTCGGCGCTGGCGCCGGACTGCGCCGCAAGCGCTTCATCCTCTGCCGCGAGTTTCGCTTCGACGCCGGCGGCGTCGTCAATCAACGCCGCATCGCGCGCGAGGTCGCCGGCAAGCTGCGCGATCTGGCGCTGCAATTCGATAGTGCGCTGTTTGGCCCGCGCCTCCTCGCCCTCAAGCGCCTCGCGCGACAGGATCAGCCGGTGCAGCGCCGCGCCGACACGGGCCTCTTCCTCGCGCAGCGGCTGCAAGGCGGCGGCGGCGATCGCTTGAATGCGAGCGGTTTCCGCCTGCTGGCGCGTGCGCTCAGCGACTTCGCGCACGTCGGACTCGAGCCTTCGCTGCGCCTCGACAAATTTCGCCTCATGCTCGCGCCAAGAAATGTGCAGCGCCAGAGCTTCATGGCGGCGAATGTCGGCGGCAAGATTTTTGTAGCGCGACGACTGGCGCGCCTGCCGCTTCAGCGACTCGATCTGTGCGTCGATCTGCTGGAGTACATCTTCAAGGCGCACGAGATTGTCTTCCGCGCCCTTGAGGCGCAGCTCGGCCTCGTGGCGGCGCGAATGCAAACCGGAGACGCCAGCCGCTTCTTCGAGGATGAGACGGCGCGCTTGCGGCTTGGCGGAAATGATTTCGCCAATCTGACCCTGACGCACGAGGGCCGGCGAGCGCGCGCCTGTGGAGGCGTCGGCGAACAAGAGTTGCACATCGCGGGCGCGAACTTCCTTGCCGTTGACGCGGTAGGTCGATCCCGACTCGCGTTCGATCCGGCGGGTCACTTCGATGACTTCAGCGTCGTTGAAGGCGGCGGGCGCACGGCGGTCGGAATTGTCGAGAACAAGGCCGACTTCGGCGATATTGCGCGAGGGTCGTTTGCCGGAGCCCGAGAAAATCACGTCGTCCATACCGGACGCGCGCATATTCTTGTAGGAATTTTCGCCCATCACCCAGCGCAGCGCTTCGACAAGGTTGGACTTGCCGCAACCATTGGGGCCGACAATGCCGGTAAGGCCCGCTTCGATCTTGAAATCGGTCTGGTCGCAGAAGCTCTTGAAGCCAGCGAGTTTTAGTCGGTCAAATTTCATTCAACAACGCGTCCTGCTTGCCCCAACGCCGGCGGCCCGCCTCGCGGTCTATAAGATGTCGGTCGGCGCTTTCGAGCATCGCGATCAATCCGATTGATTCGCCGCAGGGCAAACCCCGGCTGTTATCAACGACAACACGCTTGAATCCTCGGCCGCGATCAAGTCCCCCTGATGAAATTCCTGTGCGCAAGCGGTTATTTGAGCAGCGGCTCCAGCACTTTGTCGAAATCCGATATTGGCAAATCGCCGGTCATTTTGCGGCCGTTGACGAAAAAGGTCGGGGTCGAATCGACGTTGAATTTCTCGGCGGCGCGATCGCGGGTCTGCGTCACCTGGTCCATCAATTCCTGATTTTTCAGGCAAGTCTCGAAGTCGACCTGCGTCATGCCGGCCTGCTTGACGAGTTCAAGCAGGGCCTCGATCGGCTTGTCGCTGAACGCCCAGGTGTTTTGCTGGGTAAAGAGTTGATCGATAAGGGCGTTGCGCTTGTCGGCCCCCGCGCAGCGCGCCAGCATGAACGACGCGGTCGCCAGCGGATCGAGCGGGAATTCGCGAAATATGAACTTCACTTTGCCCGGGTCGATGTATTTGGTTTTTAGCGACGGAAACACGTTATCGTGGAAAGCGGCGCAATGCGTGCAGGTGGTCGAGCCGTACTCGATAATGGTGACCGGTGCGTCGGCCGCGCCCTGAACCAGATCCGGCAAAGACGCCGGCGACATCAATTGATCAATCGGCGCCATGACTGGTGTCGCTGGCGTTGAAACCGCCGGAGCGGCCGCGGGCGGCGCCGGAGCGGCGAGCGTCGGGGTCGGACTTGGCGTCGCCGCAGTCTGGGCCAGAACCGGAGTCAGAACGGTAAAACCAACAATAAACGCAACCACATAGGCGCGGACAGGAGCGACAAGCGAGGGCAGCGATAGCGACTTCACGAGCGGTCCTGGGTTGGGCGGGCTAAATCGAATCAAAGCCGCCAGGCAAAAATAGCCTGATTGAATAAAGTGGCAACTAGCGGGCTGCTTGGCGTGGCCGATTAAATTTGTGCAATGGCTCGTCCGACCCAGCGCAGATTGCTGAAATGTCAGCGCTCGTCCGCATCTAGGTAAATTCCGAACCTGACCAAGCAGCACCCTAGCCGCTATTATTCAATTTCGCAGCTCGTCCGCCGCCAGGAAAGCGCCGGACGAGCGCGTCGTGCGGTGGCCGGCGTTACCGGTCGTTTGCGCCTTTCAAGGAGATATTTTCATGAGCACACTTCTGATCATTATCGTACTGATTCTGCTGTTTGGCGGCGGCGGCGGGTATTACGCTCATGGACGCTATGGCGGCGCCGGGCTGGGCGGCGTGCTTGGCCTCGTCCTTGTTGTCGTTGTGTTGGTTTGGATTTTCGGCGGCCTTGGCATGGGCGGCCCGCACGTTTGAGCAGGCACCGTGGAAAAATTTACGAGGCGGATTGAGAATCGTAGTAGCGATTTTCCGAAGGCTGCGTCGCGCCTAAGTGCGGAACACAACAGTGAAACCGGCAGACTGCAACACGCCGTCGATCGTCTGACGGCCGTGGCTGGCCATCCTTCCAGCATCGGGCTAGTCGCTGCGGCAATTGTTGGCTGGGTCGCGGTTAACGCCGCGCCCAACAATTTCCGAATCCAGCCGCTCGACCCGCCCCCGTTTATCTGGCTGCAAGGCGCGGTCGCCGTCCTGGGCCTGCTGATCGCGATGCTCATCCTCACCACCCAGCGGCGGGAGGCGCAACACGCGAACCACCGCGCCGATCTGATCCTGGAATTCGTTATCCTGGCGGAACAGAAATCAGCAAAGGCTATCGAGTTGCTGGAAGAAGCACGCCGCGACAACCCGCTGCTGAGCAACCGCAGCGACAGCGAGGCGTTGGAGATGTCCGCGCCGACCGATCATCGTTCAATGCTTGACGCGATCAAGAACAGCGGGGCGGGCGGCCCCGAAAATGGCCCGTAGATCCTCTCACACGGCTACTCGCGCGACCGCGCCGCAAAGCGCCGTGGTTGCTTCGCTCGACAAACCCCGCCCCATGGTGTAGAGCCCGAGCCTAACTGAAAACAGCGCGCCGAAGCGCTTCGCCAGTTCGCTGGCGACACGGCAGGGGTACCAACGTGAACATTATCCAGACGCTCAACGCCGAGCATGCGGCTAAACTCGCCGAAGGCAAGAAAATTCCGGCTTTTCAGCCCGGCGACACAGTCATCGTCAACGTCAAGGTCAAGGAAGGCGAGCGCTCGCGCGTTCAGGCCTACGAGGGCGTCTGCATCGCCCGCAACGGCGGCGGCCTGCAGGAAAGCTTCACGGTCCGCAAGATTTCATACGGCGAAGGCGTGGAGCGCGTTTTCCCGGTCTATTCGCCAATGATCGACTCGATCAAAGTCGTGCGACGCGGCGCGGTTCGTCGAGCCAAACTTTACTACCTCAGGGATCGTCGCGGCAAATCTGCGCGTATCGCCGAACGCGTTGACAATCAGAGCGACAAGTCCTCCTCATAAGGCACGCCAGCGTCGCGCCGCATTTTTCGGCGGCGTAAGCTGCGCGTAATAGAGGGGAATAATCGATGACATCGCCAACGATTGCCCAAAAAGGACCCTTTGCCGTCCCTGTCGAGGCCGGCAAGACCTACTATTGGTGCGCCTGCGGACAGTCGAAGACCCAGCCGTTCTGCGATGGATCGCACAAGGTCACGAGCTTTACTCCCAGATCCTTCACCGCCGAGAAGAACGACACCGCCTTTCTCTGTGGCTGCAAGCATACCAAGAACGCGCCGTTTTGCGATGGATCGCACAAAGCGCTCTAAGAGCCTGTGTCTCGTCCAAGTTTGGTCAGGCCGCGCATTGCTTCGCGGCCTGATTTTTTTGAGGCCACGGTGACGCCTTGGGAAGAAGTTTATTGCAGGTCGGTTCGGAGTGCTAAACCTCTGCCATGACCGGGCCGCACAAGCCAACAGACGCGTCGACCAGCCGCATCGCCGATGTCCTCGCACCGGTCGCGGTGGATATTTCCTACAGCTATCGCGTCCCCGCTGATCTCACCGTGCTGCCCGGCGATTTCGTCGAGGCGCCGCTTGGCGCGCGAATCACAACCGGTGTTGTTTGGGCCGTGCGCGAGGGTAGCGGCGACAATCTCAAGCCGCTGGCGCATTTACGCGAGTTGACGCCGCTTCGCCAACCTTTGCGCGACTTCATCGACTGGGTGGCGCGCTGGACTCTCGCCCCGCGCGGCATGGTCCTGCGCATGGCGATCCGGGCGCCCGACGCGGCGCCGACGCTCGCTTCGCCGAGACTTGGCGTGCGCCTTAGCGGCAAGCCGCCGACGCGACTGACGCCAGCGCGCACGCGCGTGCTGGCGGCGCTCGGCGAGGGTCAATGCGTTGTCAAGTCCGCGCTGGCGCATGCCGCCGAATGCAGCGCCGGGGTGATCGACGGCCTTATCGACGACGGCGCGCTCGAACTGATGGCTTTGCCGCCGGAGCCCGTGGCGCCAACGCCCGATCCAGACTTCGCGCCAACGCGCCTGGAGCCGGATCAGCAAGCCGCCGCAAAAGCGCTCGTCGAGTGTGTCGAGGCGCACGCTTTCAGCGCGACGCTGCTTGAAGGCGTCACCGGCTCTGGCAAGACGGAAGTTTATTTCGAGGCTGTCGCGGCGGCGTTGCGCGCCGGGCGGCAGGTCTTGATTTTGCTGCCCGAGATCGCATTGACGGCGCAGTTCCTCGATCGCTTCGCCAAGCGCTTTGGCGTGCGCCCGGCCGAATGGCATTCCGGGGCGCCTGCCAGGCTGCGCGAGCGCCTGTGGAGCGCCATCGCCAGCGGCGAAGCACACGTTGTCGCAGGGGCGCGCTCGGCGCTGTTCCTGCCTTTCGCCGAACTTGGCCTCATCATCGTCGATGAGGAGCACGAAGGCGCTTACAAGCAAGAGGACGGCGTGACCTATCACGCGCGCGACATGGCCGTGGTGCGCGCAAGACTCGAAAGCGCGCCAATCGTGTTGGCTTCGGCGACGCCGTCGATCGAGACGCGCGTCAATGCCGAGCAAGGCCGCTATCGCTGGCTCAAGCTTGCAGCGCGATTTGGCGCGAAGATCATGCCGCAACTCACGGCAGTGGACTTGCGCCGCGACGGGCCGCCGCGCGCACGCTGGCTTTCGCCGCCGCTCATCGCCGGCATCGAGGAGGGATTGGCGAAAGGCGAACAGTCGCTGCTGTTCCTCAACCGGCGCGGCTATGCGCCGCTGACGCTGTGCCGGACCTGCGGCCATCGCTTCCAATGCCCGAACTGCGCCAGTTGGCTGGTCGAGCATCGCTTTCGCAAGGCGCTCGTCTGCCATCATTGCGGGCATGTCGAGAAGCGGCCGGATATCTGCCCCGCCTGCGAGGAGACTGACACTCTTACCGCCTGCGGCCCCGGCGTCGAGCGGCTGGCGGAGGAGGCGCAACTATTGTTTCCCAACGCCCGCCAGCTCGTTCTATCGTCGGATTTTCCGGGCGGCATGGAGCGGTTGCGCCAGCAACTCGACGACGCTGCGAATGGCGGCTGCGACATCATCATCGGCACCCAGCTTGTCGCCAAGGGACACAACTTCCCGCTGCTGACGCTCGTCGGCATTGTCGACGCCGATGTTGGCCTGGCCAACGGCGACCCGCGCGCCGCGGAACGAACATTTCAGATGTTGCAACAGGCGACTGGCCGGGCGGGCCGTGGCGAGAAGCCCGGGCGCGGCCTGTTGCAAACTTGGCAGCCGGAGCATCCGGTCATCGCCGCACTGCTGTCAGGCGACGCTGAGCGCTTCTATCAGCAGGAAACAAAGGAGAGACTGCGCGGCGGATTGCCGCCGTTCGGCCGCCTCGCGGCGATCATCGTTTCGGGCCAAGACCGCAGCGCCGCCGAGGCGCAGGCGCGCGCCATCGCCCGGGCGGCGCATTCGCTCGAGCCAAACGCGCGCTGGCGTCTGGCGCCGGTCGGCGGCGATCTGCATGAGGACGAAATGCTGCTGCTCGGACCCGCCGAGGCGCCGATCGCCATGCTGCGCGGGCGACACCGTTTCAGGTTGGCGATCAAGGCGCCGCGCAAGGCCGATTTGCAGGGATTCCTGCGCGCGGTCCTGACCGCTGCTCCCCCGGCGCGCGGCGGGGTGCGGGTCGCCGTCGATGTCGATCCGCAGAGTTTCATGTGAGCGGAAGGCAAGCTTAATTATACTTTCATTTTCAGTATTAATAAAATTCCTCTAGAAATATTTCGTATAATGCGCTATGTGCTTATGAGACAACGATAATCTCGCGTTTTGAACTAGTGAAATCGTCTCCGCCGCGGCCTTATCGTCTTGATTTTCGGCTCAAAAACAGCATCTAGAGTCGACACAACGAACTGGGCCCCAATCGCGATGAGTGAAATCATTACCGCCAATCGACTGATCGATGGCGTGGTCGTCTTTCAGGACGCAGCCGCCGGCTGGGCTGAGGATTTTGCGCGCGCCGCAATCTACGACACCGCCGACGCGACCAAGGCGGGCCTTGAGGTCGCCAAACAAGCGGAAGCCGCCGACATCGTCGTCGAGCCTTACGCGATCGTCGTCGAATTTCGCAACGGCCACTACGCGCCAAAGGCTTTGCGCGAAGCGATCCGCGCGACGGGCCCAACGGTGCGCCTCGATCTGGGCAAGCAGGCGCTGGGCCAGGCGCCGTTTCCCGCGATCAAGCCCCACGCGGAGAAGTCTCATGTACCGGTATGACGAATTCGACGCGGCGTTTGTCGGCGCGCGCGTCGAGCAATTTCGCGATCAGGTCCAGCGCCGCATCGCCGGCGAATTGACCGAGGAACAGTTTCGTCCGCATCGCCTGATGAACGGCCTTTATCTGCAATTGCATGCCTACATGCTGCGCATCGCCGTTCCCTACGGCACGTTGTCATCGAAGCAATTGCGCAAATTAGCTGAAATCGCGCGCGTCTACGATCGCGGTTACGGACACTTCACGACGCGGCAGAATCTGCAATTCAACTGGCCGGCGCTAAAAGACGTGCCGGACATTCTTGCCGAGCTCGCCAGCGTCGAGATGCACGCCATCCAGACTTCCGGCAATTGCATCCGTAATGTCACCGCCGATCACTTCTCCGGCGCCGCCGCCGACGAGATCGCCGACCCCCGCCCCTACGCGGAAATCATGCGGCAGTGGTCGTCGCTGCATCCGGAATTTTCGTTTCTGCCGCGCAAGTTCAAGATCGCGGTCAACGGCGGGCCGCATGATCGCGCCGCCATTCAGGCGCACGACATCGGCCTGCAGATCGTCCGCAACGAGCGCGGCGAGATCGGCTTCACTGTCTACGTCGGCGGCGGCCTTGGGCGCACGCCGATGATCGGCCACAAAATCCGCGATTTCCTGCCCGAGAGCGAATTGCTCGCCTATATCGACGCGATCTTGCGCGTCTACAACCTTGAGGGCCGGCGCGACAACAAGTTCAAGGCGCGCATCAAGATTCTCGTTCATGAAAAAGGCGCGGAGGCCGCGAAAGCCGCCGTGGAAGCCGAGTACGCGGCGCACAATCGCGAGGGTCTGACGCTGCCGGCTGATGAGATCGCGCGCATCAACGCTTATTTCGCGCTGCCGCCGCTGGAGACGAAGAAGCCGGTGAGCGATTGTGTCGAACGGCGGCGCGGCAAGGACGCAAAGTTCGCTGATTTCCTGCGCTCGAATATCGCTGGGCACAAAATTCCCGGCTATGCAATCGTTACAATATCGCTCAAGCCGATCGGCGGCGTGCCGGGCGATGCGACTGCGGACCAGATGGACGCGGTCGCCGATCTCGCCGAGGATTATTCGAGCGACGAATTGCGCGTTTCGCACGAGCAGAACCTCGTGTTGCCGCACGTCGCGCTTGACGATCTGCCGGCGGTCTACGATCGCCTCGCTTCGGTCGGCCTCGCCACCGCCAACGCCGGCCTGATTAGCGACATTATCGCCTGCCCCGGTCTCGACTATTGCGCGCTCGCGACGGCGCGCTCGATCCCCATCGCGCAGCGCATCTCCGAGCACTTCGGCGAGACGAAGCGGGCGACCGAAATCGGACCGCTGAAGATCAAGATCTCCGGCTGCATCAACGCCTGCGGCCACCATCACGTCGGCCATATCGGCATCCTCGGGCTGGAGCGCGCCGGCGAGGAGACCTACCAGATCACGCTCGGCGGATCGGGCGACGAACGCGCCTCGATCGGCCAGATCACCGGACCGGGTTTCAGCTCGGAAAACGTCGTCGACGCTGTCGAGACGATCGTCGCGACCTACATGACGCAGCGCAACGACGCGGCTGAGGATTTTCTCTCGACCTACCGGCGCGTCGGCATGGCGCCGTTCAAGGAGGCGCTGTACGAGCGCAGCGCCGGATCGGACATTTGAGATGAGCGCCCATGACGTAAAACTGTTTGGCGATCAGATTGCGGCGTCCCGGCTTGAGATCAAGTTTGCGTTGCTCAAGGCCGAGACGCTGTTGCGCCTTGCGATCAAGGATTTGTTCCCCGGCCGTATCGCGCTGGTGTCGAGCTTTGGCGCCGAGTCCGCCGTGCTGCTGCATATGGTGGCCGAGATCGACAAGGCGACCCCGGTTGTCTTTGTCGACACGGGTCAGTTGTTCCCCGAGACGCTCGCCTATCGCGACAAACTTTGCGCGCTGCTTGGGCTAACCAATGTCATGGTCGCGACGCCTGACGAAGCGACGCTGGCCGCCGAGGACCGCGAAAAATTCCTGTTCGCCAGCGACGCGGATCGGTGCTGCGAAATACGCAAGGTCGCCCCGCTCGCCACGGCGTTGGATGGCTATGAGGCGTGGATCACCGGGCGCAAGAGTTTCCAGAGCGCGACACGCGCGTCGGTGCCGCTGTTCGAAGCCGAGGGCGAGCGCGTCAAGGTCAACCCGCTCGTTGGCTGGAGCGCCAGCGATCTGCTCGCCTATATTGACAAGGCGGGCCTGCCGCCGCATCCGCTTGTCGCCAAAGGGTTTCCCTCGATCGGCTGCCTGCCCTGCACAAGCGCGGTGCGTCCGGGCGAAGATTCGCGCGCCGGGCGCTGGCGCGGGCGCGGCAAAGTTGAGTGCGGCATTCATGTGGGCGCGTTGAGCGAGGCGGCGGAAATCTGATGACGTTGTGGCGCAAGGACGGTTTTGCGGAGAATAAATGGACGACGCTCGCTGACTCCGATGTGGTCCCGGCGAGCGGCGCGATTATCGTGTCGGCGGCGCGCTGGACGAAAGCGCGCGAGGATCTCGAAAAACGCGCCGATCCTGTCGGCGTGCTTGTCGTCGCCGGCAAAGACGCCAACGACTTTCTCGCGGAGGCGGCGGGACGTCCGCTCGTGGCGCTGAGTTTCGCCAAATTCGCCGACGGGCGGGCGTTCTCCTATGCGCAACTGCTGCGCGAGCGGCACAGCTACAAGGGCGAGCTCCGCGCCGTCGGCGACGTGCTGCTCGATGGCCTGCCGCTGATGCTGCGCTGTGGTTTCGACTCGTTTGAGATCACTAACGAACCTACGTTGCGCGCGCTGAAACGCGGCCATCTGCCGGACACGAAGCTGTTCTATCAGCCAAGCGTCGAGCCGCATGAGAAGCCGGCGGGTAAGCGGCCGTGGCTGCGGAAGAAGGCTACGTAAGACGCGCACCCCTTCGCCCCGCCTCTTGCGGGGAGAAGGTGGCGCGAAGCGCCGGATGAGGGGCGGCTCGGGCGATTGGGATTGGCGCAACGCGCCATGACTCGAACGGCGGGCGAATTGCGGTCGCGGGTCAGTATTAAATTAGATCGTTGGGATCGGTCCATTGAGCGTGCCGCGCAATTTGATCAGCTCCTTCTCTCGCGAGTTAATATATTCGGCATCGACATTCTCAATAATGATGAGTTCGATGCGTCGCCCCTCAAGATGGGCATTCGTGAGTTCGCGATGGATACGCCGATATACCTCAGGGTTTGACCTGCGATAGGTCTTTTGATTCAAGAGCCGGATGACGTTTCGGCCGTACTCCTTGGTCGGGCGCCGAATGCGGCCATACTTGCCGATATAAGAACCAACATCGGCAATTCGCCACTCATAAAGTCCGGGCTTCATTGGGTCTACGCCATCGTTCTCCGAGTAGACATACCAACCGGCTGGGAGGGTCAGTAGAGACAGATCATCAGTCATGCCGCGCCTCATATTTTGTGGTCGTCTCGCTTGCCGACCGTCGTCTTGACACCTTCCCTGCAATGCCGCAATACTCGAATCTTCGCAAAGACGATCGGAAACGCCATCGCTGTCGCGAGCATCATCCTCAGCGAATGCCGACAAAGTTGCAATGCATCTTGCGAGTTTCAAACCGACACGCTACCCGAATCCACGCGCCACTGTTCGCTACGGCAAACTTTGATATGCTCGCGCCTGGAGTGCGCCATGATGAACCAGAATACGTCTTCCACTCTCGGCAAGCATCTCAGCGAGCGAAGGTCGCGCAAGGCGACAGCCGTAGCGCCAGAGATATCGCGCAGCCAAGATTTGGATTGGTCGACGAACAGGAAGCACGCCTTGAAGCATTGCGCGGTGCGCTGATGGAGGGCGAGAACAGCGGTCCGTCCACTGTTTTCGACTTTGAGGCTTTCATCAAAAGTAAGCGCGGTGCCGAAACATCCGTGCTTTGAAGCGCGTTGTCTTCGCGCCGTGAGCGTGGACGACGGTGATTAGCGCGACGGGCTCGGCGCCAACTGTCGCGATATCGCGTCGCCCCTCATCCGGCGCTGCGCGCCACCTTCTCCCCGCAAGAGGCGGGGCGAAGGGATTGCCCTACTCCCCGCCCCGCGCCAACCTCAGCACCGGCGGCGCCTCAATCTTCGCGGGGCCCTCGCCTTGCTCGAACTCCATCGCGTTGATGCGGTCGGCGCGGCGGATGACTTTGTCCGACGACATTGAGATCTGCGTCACATCCTCGTGGGCCTGACGGAAGTGCTGATCGAGCTTCGCCGTGCGCTCGGCGAGGCGGCGCACGTCTTCGAGCAACTTGCCGACTTCGCTCTGGATCACATGCGCCTGATCGCGCATATGCGCGTCGCGCCGAAGCGTCTGCATCACCTGGATCGCCATCATCAGCAGCGACGGCGAGACGATAATGATCTTGCCGCGATGCGCCTTCTGCACGACGTCGTCGAAGTGCTCGACCAGATCCGAATAGATCGACTCGGAGGGCACGAACATCACCGCGATGTCCTGCGTCTCGCCTGAAATAAGATAGCGCTCGGAAATATCCTTCACATGCTTGCCGACATCGGCGCGCACCCTGGCGAAAGCCGCTTTGCGCGCTTCGTCGCTGCGCGCGTCCTTGAACAGCGTGAACGCTTCGAGCGGAAATTTCGCGTCGACCACCATGACACGGTCGTCGCCGGGCAGGCGGATGACGCAATCGGGGCGCGTCTTATTCTTCAGCGTGTATTGAAAATCATAGGCGTCGGCGGGTAGGCCGTCGCGTACGATCGCCTCCATCCGGCCCTGCCCGAACGCGCCGCGCGCCTGCTTGTTGGAGAGAATGTCTTTCAGCGACACGACTTCCTGCGTCAGGCCAGTAAGGCGCGCCTGCGCCGCGTCGATCACCGCGAGGCGTTCGTTGAGCTTGTTGAGATTGGCCCCCGTCGTTTGCGCGGCGTTTTCAATGCCGGCGCCGACGCGGGCGCTGACGTTATCGAGCCGCTCCGACATGACGCGCGCCAGATCGGCTTGACGCGATCCCAGCAGGTCCGCCATGCCCGAGATACGCCCGTTGAGCTGCGCGCCCGCGTCCGCCAGCGCGGCGATCTGCGCCTCCAGCTCGCGTTGGCGTTGCGCCGCCATTTCGCCCTCGCGCAGCCGCGCCCGCCGGCTCCGCGACAGACCGATGACGAGCAACAGCAAGAGCAAGGCAAACAGGCCGGCGCCAGCGCCAAGCGCCTGCCCGTTCGCGATCGAGTAGCCGTCGTAGACAAATAGAATCTGGTTCATAGATGAGGGATAACCGATTCTCATCGAAAAATCGAACGAAAGAAGAACGCATTTGACCGCGGCGCACGGTCCATTTATCAGACGCGCAGCAGTCGCCGCCCCGAGCTCCACCCATGGCCATCCGTCCGATCATCATTCTGCCCGACACGAAGCTGCGGCTGGTCAGCGCGCCGGTTCCGCGCGTCGACAACGCCATGCGTAAATTGATGGACGACATGGTGGAGACGATGCACGACGCGCCGGGCATTGGCCTCGCCGCCATCCAGATCGCCGAGCCGTTGCGCGTTGTCGTGCTCGACCTGGCCAAGCAGGATGAGAAGCCCGCGCCGATGTTCTTCGTCAACCCGGAGATTGTCTGGTCGGCCGAGGAAACCTCGGTATTTGAGGAAGGCTGCCTTTCGATCCCGGAATATTACGAAAATGTCGAGCGGCCGGCGAGCGTGCGCGTGCGCTTTCTCGACCGCGAGGGGGCCGAGATAGAGTTGCTTGCCGAAGGCTTGCTGTCGACCGCCTTGCAGCACGAGATCGACCATCTCAACGGCGTGCTGTTCATCGACCACATTTCAAAGCTCAAGCGAGATCGGGTGACAAGAAAGTTCACCAAAATGGCGAAGCGCGCTGCGGTGGAATAGCCCCTCCTCCATTTGAACGGAGAAGGGGCCCCGCATTAGCGCATCACTTCGATAAAAACCCGCCCCTCCCCGGTCGCGACGATGCCGAGATCGAGCGCGGCGCCGCGCGACAGATCGAGAGCGCGGCCGGTATAGGCCGCCGGGCCGCGATCGTTGACGCGCACGACGGTCGAGCGCCCCGTGGAGGCCGCCGTCACCTTGAGCATTGTCCCGAACGGCAGCGTGCGGTGCGCGGCGGTGTGGCCCATCGGGCGGAACACTTCGCCGGTCGACGTGTGCGCGGCGAGGCGCTCGCCGCCGCCGTACCAGGAGGCGCGGATGAGTTGGCCCGTTAACTTCGATCTTGCCGCTGAAACGGTCTTGTCCGGCGCGGCCTCGGTTGCCCCCGTCGCGCCCGCACTCGGGTCGGGCGCCAGGGGATTGTAATTATGGCCTCCGCTGGCGGCATGCGCTCCGCTCGAAAAACACAGGCCGAGCGCAGCAACGCGCAATATTGAATTGAAGTTCAAACCGCTACTCCATACTTTCCGAATGCGATCGCGCACAACAGCGCGCGGCGCCGACGGCAACGCCGCGGACATGACAGGCGCATGAAAATGCCGTCCGAGCGCTCGACAGAGCGTCTTTGACTGGCACGAAGCGCGCGAGCGCTTTTGACGAACGTTCTGCGTTCGCTTTCGGATGGGACGCCGACAGGCGGGCTGGCCGAACGCCAGGCGCCTCGACAAAGACGCAGGGCCCAAACAATGGCGCCGCTGCATCAAATTGGCCGGGCGCCCGCCTCATCGGGAATAAGCGCCAGCGGTCAACTCGAAACGCGCCCCGTCGTATGGCCAGATTGGCCGGGGAACGCGCTGAGGCGGAATGACCCCGGCAAGACGGCGAAAAAGAGGCAAGACCCTGCGCCTGCGACAATGCGCCATTGACACAACACGTTTAAGATATATCTTGACACAATCTTATAGCAATAAGGATGAGGCGAATGCGATTTGGTTTTAGAGACAGGATGATGCATCACGTTCAGCACGGGGATCATCCGATGATGAGTTGGGGTATGCGGCGCATGCGCGGCGAAGGAAGCGGCGAGGGTCCGTTCGGACCGCGTCAGGGCCGCCGGCGATTGTTCGACGGCGAGGAACTACGGCTGGTGCTGCTGAGCCTCATCGGGGAGGAAAATCGCCATGGCTATGAACTGATCAAGGCGATCGAGGATCTCAGCGGCGGGGCCTATGCGCCCAGCCCGGGCATGGTCTATCCCATGCTGGCGATGATGGCCGAAATGGGCGTCATCAGCGAGGCCGCCGACGCCAGCGCGCGTCGCAGCTTCGCCATCGCCGAAGCCGGACGCGCCGAACTGGAAACGGCCGCGGCGACAGTGAAAGCGTTGCGCGAACGGCTGCAAGGCCTCGCGGCGCAGCGCGAAAACACCGACTCCATGCCAGTCCGCCGTGCCATGCACAATTTGCGCGTCGTGTTGGAGACCCGGCTCAGTCAGCAAGGCGTCAGTCGCGACACGCTGCTAGAGACCGCCGCGCTGATCGACGAAGCCGCGCGCAAGATCGAACGGCTGTAACGGGACTGTTGCCGCAATGCGCGCGCGATGCCGAACGCATTGCGGCAATCCGCCTCCTTGCGCGTCGACGCGATCAAGGGCCTGGCTATTCTTATCCCGCGTTCGTGCTGCCGTTCCATCGCATCATCGCGCCGAGAATGCTGGCGCAGGCAGGCAGGCCGTAGCGCGCGCATTGGTCCTATTGTCACCGCTTTTCGCAAGCATCAACAGGGCAACGCGAGGCCACACAATGAACGACAAGCTTTGGTCCAAGGTCGACGACTACATCTGCGACCGCCTCCTGCCCGCCGATGCCGTGCTTGAAGCGGCGCTCAAGGCCAACGCCGCGGCGGGCCTGCCGCAGATCGACGTTTCCGCGGCGCAGGGCAAGTTTCTGCACATGCTGGCCCGCATGGTCAGCGCAAGGCGCATTCTCGAAATTGGAACGCTTGGCGGCTACAGCACGATCTGGCTGGCGCGCGCTTTGCCGGCCGAGGGCCGCCTGATCTCGCTCGAAGCCGACGCGCTTCACGCAAAGATCGCGCGCGAAAACGTCGATCGTGCCGGGCTCGCGGGCGTCACGGAAATAAGACTCGGCAAAGCGCTCGAAACATTGCCATCTGTCGAGGCGGACAAAATCGGTCCGTTCGATTTCGTCTTCATCGACGCCGACAAGCCCAACAATCCCGAATATCTCAAATGGGCGCTGAAACTGGCGCGATCGGGCGCGGTGATCGTCTGCGATAACGTCATCCGCGACGGCGCCGTCGCCGATGCCGCGACCCACGATACGAGCGCGCTCGGCGCACGCAAGCTGTTCGACCTGATTGGCGCGGAGCCGCGCCTCACCGCAACCGCGCTGCAAACCGTCGGCGCGAAGGGCTGGGACGGATTCGCCATTGCGATCGTCGACTGAGGCGCTTTGATTGTCGAAGTCGATTTGACCCGATAGCGCCAATCGCCGACTAATCATCATTGCCGAATCGAGTCTTCCCATGCCGCTGACGCGACGCAAGATTCTCAGCCTCGTCCCAGGCGCCCTCGCGGCGCCCTATGTCGCGCGGGCCCGCGCCGCCGTGTCGGACGCCGCGATCGGCCAGATGCTGTTGCTGGGCTTTGCGGGTTCATCGAGCGATTCGGCGGGCGCCCAAAACCTTGCGCGCCACATTGAAGCCGGCAATGTCGGCGGCGCCTGTCTGCTCGGCTACAACTCGAAATCTCGAGTCGGCGTCGAAGGCATTGCGGCCATGTTCGCCGCATCAGGCCGGCAGACGAAGCCGCTCATCGCCATCGATCAGGAAGGCGGGGCGGTGCAGCGTCTGGGGCCAAAACTCGGCTATTCCGCCGTGCCAAGCGCCAGAAGCGTCGCGGGCGACAATGACGCCGCCGCAGCGCAGGCGCTGTACCAACGCATGGCATCGGTGATGCGCGCCTCGGGCTTCAATCTCAACCTCGCGCCGGTGGTCGATCTCGGCTTTGAACCGCGCAATCCAATCGTCACGCATTACGGCCGCGCCTTCGGCAACGATGGCGCCACCGTGGCGCGTTACGCCAGCGCGTTTGTCGCCGGCCACCGCCAGGCGGGTGTGCTGACCGCGCTCAAACATTTTCCCGGCCACGGCTCGACATTGATCGACAGCCACGAACATCCCGTCGATCTCACGCCGACATGGCGCGCCGAGGAAATCGAACCCTATATCGCGATGGCCCGCGCTGGCCTTATCGACATCGTGATGACCGGCCATCTCTCGCATGCCGAGCACACCGGCGGCGAGCCGGCGACGCTATCGCGCAAGGCGATCGAAGGCTGGCTGCGCGGCCCGATCGGTTATGGCGGCGTCGTCATGACCGACGATCTCGACATGGCGGCGATTCGCTCGCGCTATCCGCTCAACGAAGCGATCGTGCGCGCCGTGGCGGCCGGCAACGATCTCGTGCTGCTGTCAAACTCCGCCACGCCCGACCCCGACCTGCCGCTCAAAGCCATCGCCGCGATCCGCGATGCGGTGGCCGACGAGCGCATCCGCGCGGGGCGCGTTGAAGAGAGCGCGCAGAGGTTGGCAGCGCTGAAGCGGCGGATAGCGTAGGGGCGTTCGGTCGCGTCATTGCGAGCCTCCGCGAATGCTTCGCATTCGCTTGGGCGAAGCAATCCAGACTCAGGGGGTGAAGCGCTTTCGACGCGCTCGATTGTTACGCGCGGCTCCGTCTGGCTGCTTCGCTTTGCTCGCGAAGACGTTACGGCCATTTCGTCGAACAATCTCTTTGCGAAGGTGCGGGCTCGTGATAGATTTTTTGAATGTCGAACTGCCGCTTCACGCGATGATTTGTTCTCCAACAATGCCATGCGCGTGCGCTAGTTTCCGGCCCTATGCAAAATTCAGCAGCACGGCGGAAAATGGCATCGCAGGCCTTTGAAATGATTGGATCGGCGACGCGAAAACGCCGCCTGCGCCCTACCCCACCAGCATCAGCCGCGCGCCCTCCGCCACCTGCGCGCCGACCTGCAAATTGAGCTCGCTGACCTCGCCCGCCTGCGGCGCCAGCAGCGCATGCTCCATCTTCATCGCCTCGATCACCGCCAGTCGCTGACCTTTCGAAACCTGTTCGCCGTTCTTGACGAACAGCGCGATGAGGCGGCCGTGCATCGGCGAGGCGATGATTCCATCCGCCGCGCCGTGACTCGCCTCGGCGCCGAACGGATCGACTTCCCGAATCCATGTCTGTCGCCCGTCCCGCACAACGATGATCGCCTCGCCTGCCTTGACGACGGCGACATCCGCATCGGCGCCATCGCGCCCGTCGAGCAGCACGCGGGGTCGGGGCCATTGCAGCTCACTATCGACGCGTTCGTCATCGACGAGCACCGGCAGCTTTTCCAGCCGCGCTTCGCCGAGTTGAAATCCGTCGCGCGCATCCCACGCCGACTGCTTGCGAACAACGCGCGGCGAGCGCTGCAGCAACGCCTTGACGCCCGCGCGGATCGCGGCGCCATCGCGCCCCCGCGCCGCGCTCGTCAGCGCAACAAGATTGCCCTCGATGAAGCCGGTATCGAACGCGCCGTCGCGAAAATCCCGCGCTTCACAAAGCACCCTGAGGAACGCGATGTTGGTCTTCGGCCCGGCGACAAGCGTGTGCCCAAGCGCGGCGCTCAGGCGATCCAGTGCTTCCCCGCGGGTGGCGCCATGCGCGATAATCTTGGCGATCATCGGATCGTAGTACGGCGTGATCGTATCGCCCTGCGCAACCCCTGTATCGACGCGCACGCCCTCGCCTGATGCAAATTGCAGCGCCCAGAGCTTGCCGGTCGAGGGCAGGAAATCATGCGCCGGATCTTCCGCATAAAGCCGCGCCTCGACCGCGTGGCCCTGCACGACAAGCTGCCCCTGCGTCCACGGCAAAGCTTCGCCGCTCGCAACGCGCAATTGCCATTCAACGAGATCGAGACCGGTGATCGCCTCGGTGACGGGATGCTCGACTTGCAGCCGCGTGTTCATCTCCATGAACCAGACGCGGTCGGGCCTGAGGCCTTCGCTGGAATCGGCGATGAACTCGATCGTCCCCGCGCCGACGTAGCCGACCGCCGTGGCGATGGCGACCGCGGCGTTGCTCATCGCTTCGCGCATTTCGCGCGACAGGCCCGGCGCCGGCGCTTCCTCGATCACCTTCTGATGGCGGCGTTGCAACGAACAGTCGCGTTCAAACAATGAGACGACATGGCCATCCGCATCGGCGAAGATCTGCACTTCGATATGTCTGGGCGCACGAACGTACTTCTCGATCAGCACCCGCGCATCGTCAAACGCGCCCTGCGCTTCGCGACCTGCACTCGCCAATGCCGGTTCGAAATCCTCGGCGCGATCGACGCGGCGCATGCCCTTGCCGCCGCCGCCCGCCACCGCCTTGATCAGCACCGGCCAGCCGATCTTCTGCGCCTCAGCGCGCAGAAACTCCGCCTCCTGCCGCGCGCCGTGATAGCCCGGAACCACCGGCGCCCCGGCTTTTTCCGCAAGCGCCTTGGCTGCGTCCTTCAGGCCCATCGCACGTATAGCTGCCGCCGGCGGGCCGACGAAAACGACTCCAGCCAACGCGCAAGCCTCCGCGAATTCAGCGCGCTCCGAGAGAAAGCCGTAACCGGGATGGATGCAGTCCGCGCCGGCCTTCTTGGCGGCCTCGAGGATGTTGTCGATGCGCAGATAACTTTCTCTCGCTGGCGCGGGACCAATGCAATGCGCCTCGTCCGCCTGCTTGACGAACAGCGCATCGCGATCCGCCTCCGAATAGACCGCGACCGTGCGAATCCCCAGACGCTTCGCCGTGCGGAAAATACGCACGGCGATTTCACCGCGATTGGCGACAAGAACAGAGCGAAGCTTTTCGAGCGCCATGTCTTGGTCCCTTACATCCGGAACAATCCGAAGCGCGTTTCCGCGATCCGCGCATTCAGCGTCGCGGCGAACGCCAGCGCAAGAACCCGCCGCGTTTCCGAGGGGAGAATGATCCCGTCGTCCCACAGCCGCGCGGTTGCGTAGTATGGATTGCCCTCGCGCTCGAAGGCTTCGCGGATCGGCGTCTTGAAAGCCTCCTCCTCATGCGCCGACCATTCCTCGCCAGCCCGCAGATTGTCGCGTTTTACCGTCGCGAGCACTGAGGCGGCTTGCTCGGCGCCCATCACCGAGATGCGCGAGTTGGGCCAGCTGAACAGGAAGCGCGGGCCATAGGCGCGCCCGGCCATGCCGTAATTGCCGGCGCCATAGGAGCCGCCAACGATCACGGTGATTTTCGGCACGGCGGCGGTGGCGACCGCCGTGACAAGCTTGGCGCCGTGCTTGGCGATGCCGCCCGCTTCGTAATCGCGCCCGATCATGAAGCCGGTGATGTTTTGCAGGAACAGCAGGGGTATGCGGCGCTGGCAGCACAGCTCGATGAAATGCGCGCCCTTCAACGCGCTCTCGGAATAGAGGATGCCGTTGTTGGCGAGGATGCCGATCCGCATACCGTGCAGCCGCGCGAAGCCTGTGACAAGCGTTGCGCCATACAGGCGCTTGAACTCGTCAAATTCCGAGCCGTCGACCAACCGCGCGATGACTTCGCGGATATCGTACTGCTTCTTCAGATCGACAGGAACGAGGCCTTCGAGGTCGTCAGCGGAATACAGCGGTTCGATGGGATCAGTGATTTCGACATCAGGCTTCCGCGCCGCCCCTAACGTCCCGACAATCCGGCGAACGATCGCCAGCGCGTGCTCGTCATCGTTCGCGACGTGATCGACGACGCCCGACAGGCGCCCATGCACGTCGGCGCCGCCAAGCTCTTCGGCGGAGACGATCTCGCCCGTCGCCGCCTTGACCAACGGCGGGCCGCCCAGAAAGATTGTCCCCTGCCCGCGCACGATGACGCATTCGTCCGACATCGCCGGGACATAGGCGCCGCCCGCCGTGCACGAGCCCATGACGCAGGCGATCTGCGCGATGCCCTGCGCCGACATATTGGCCTGATTGAAAAAGATGCGGCCGAAGTGCTCGCGGTCGGGGAATACTTCCGTCTGCTGCGGCAGGTTAGCGCCGCCGGAATCGACGAGATAGATACAGGGCAGACAATTCTCGCGCGCGATTTCCTGGGCGCGCAAATGCTTCTTGACCGTCATGGGATAATACGTGCCGCCCTTGATCGTCGCGTCGTTGCAAACGATCATCGCCTCGCGCCCGGCGACGCGGCCGATGCCCGCGATGAGGCTCGCGCCGTGGATGTCATCGTCATACATCCCGAAGGCCGCCAGCGGGGCGATCTCGAGGAACGGCGAACCGGGATCGAGCAGCCGGATCACGCGCTCGCGCGGCAGCAATTTGCCGCGCGCGATATGCCGCTCGCGCGCCTTGGTTGGCCCACCGGCAGCGGCGGCAGCGCGGCGCGCCTCAAGATCGCTCCGCAATTGCCGCCACGCCAAGCGGCTGGCGGCGTCGGGGGCGGCGTCGCGTGAGGTTGGGAGAATGGGCGCCATCGGATCCGTCTTTTCCACCCTGCGCCTTTTCGGCGTCGCTGTAGTGCAGTCGTAACCGAAAACGCGCGCCGATGCAGCCCGGCGCTTATCTGACTCTCCCCCGCAGCGGCGGTCCACCGGGGTTAACCGTCCCTTTCCCGAATCGCCCGGGTTTTATGTTTCGACTTAAGCTCACATTCGCGCCAGGCCGGTAGAACAGTTTGCGTAAGGATATCGCGCCGATCGAGGCGGTAGCCTGTTGAGTAAGGACCTTGCATGTCGTTCCGCGATAGTCTTGCAGACGCTCTCCGTATCGCCACGTGGCGCGCGCCTCAGGCAAGAGCGGCAGGAATGACCCCGCTCACGGTTTTCGGGCTCTTTGCGGGAGCAGTCCTCGTTGTCGCGATATGCCAATTCCTTCTCGCCGGCGCGAGTTTACAAACCTTCAGCCCCTATGGGATCAATTCGATCATCGCGATCACGACCGTCCAGGCGCTGGTCATCGTGGCCTTCGCGCGTATCGATCCATCCTCCGGGGCAATCCGAAATCTCGTTCTGCTTTATCTCGTTACGGTGGTCATCGAGATTGTCGAGAACGCGATCTTGCAGGTATTAGGTTTGGACGACCTCAAAGCTCATGCATCGCTTGGCGCGACGATTGGTATCCTGTTGACCCTGCCGGCGTGGATCGTCTGGACCGCGTTCGGCGCTCGTCAGGCTTTCAGGGTTGCGCCCTGCGTCCGCCGGCCCGCCCTGCGCGGATTTGCATTCGCGTTTGTCAGCATGATCTCGGCAATGATGCTCCCCGACTGGCCGGTCGTCGCGTCCGCGCATTTTGACGGCGCTACCGCGAACCTCTGGGAAGTCGTCCGCCACCACGTGCAAGCATCGCCCGCGGCGCAGCGCGAGGCCGAAAACAATGCGTCCAAAGCCCGGGCCGCGGAGGCGACGGCGGCTCGTTTGGAGGCGCGGCAGGGCGCGTTGCTCAACGCCGCAATTGACGCCATGGAGCCGCGCGATCCAGGGGCCGCGAACGTGTTTACGATCGGCGTCGCGGGCTGGGGCGATCAAGACGTCTTCATGCGGGAGACGCAGCAGTCGCTGGACATTCTCGGCTCGCGCTTTCATCTGGGGAAACGGGTTCTCTCGCTGGTCAACAATGAAGCGACAGCGGAGGAGCGCCCGATGGCCTCTATGCAGAATATCGCCGCGGCGCTGCGCGCTGTTGGCGCTCGCATGAAGGCCGATAAGGACGTGCTGATCCTGACCATGACCTCGCATGGCTCGCCCGATGGATTCGCGTTGCGATACGGCGACTTTGTGGAGCGAACGCTCGACCCGCAGACGTTGAAGACATTGCTTGACGAAGCCGGTATCAAGAATCGCATCCTGATCGTCTCATCATGTTATTCTGGCGCGTTCGTCGCTCCGCTGGCGGATGCGGACACGGCGATCATCGCGGCCGCCTCGTCGACGCATACTTCGTTCGGTTGCGCGAACGACCGCAAGTGGACTTATTTCGGCGAGGCGTTCTTCGAGAGGGGACTAACCGGCAATGCGACGATCGCCGAAGCCTTCGGGTCGGCGAGGGCAACGGTCGCTATCTGGGAAAAGGAACAGAAGCTGGTTCCTTCCGATCCGCAGATCGCCATCGGCGAGGAGATCGCGCGCCGGTTCCCTGAGCTCGTTGGGTCGACGGACACCAAATCTGCAGTTGCGGTTGAAGCGGGAATGATCCACCCAAACCATGAATGACAATTTGATCGTCATGAGCGGGCGTTCGGCGGATTTCTCCAGATGCGAGATGGCGTCCCCCCGCCGAAACGCCGCAGTGAACTAGTCAACAACCGGACGCCCAGGTTGGGATTTCTAGCTCCGCAACACCACGCAGGCGCCGCCCAGCCTCAAGCTCGCTCCGCAATTGCCGCCACGCTGAGCGATTGGCCTGGTCGGCGGCAGGATCGAATGAAGTCGGGATGATCGGCGCCATTGCGCTATGCTGCCTCCCTTGATGACGATTTGCGACGGCGCTTGTCGCTAACAACCCTTGTCAAACTCTTTAGATAACGATTGTCCGGTAAGCATACAGCGTCGGTCACGCCGTCTCAAAGGCCCGGCTCGTCTTGAACGCTATAGCAAGGTGCCTCAATGCCGTTCCCATTAACGATAAGCGGTAGCGTTCGTCTTCAGCGAAAAGGAACAGCGTTAGAGCCGATCCAAGAAGAATGGATTCATGAACAAGGCCTTGGCTTTGTCAGTCGTTTGAGCATGAGGCGGATCATCGCGAGGCGGACGAATGCTG